>JBLHMA010000043.1:0-19743 GCA_047621545.1 Cognaticolwellia sp.
ACCGCATGGTCATGCTTCGCTACGGCATCGATGACTTGCGCCGCTTGTACGATGGAAACCTTGAGCTCGTGCGAGGTCTCTGAATGGCAAGACGGGTTGATCTGGTCGCTGTAGAAGCCGAGATCCAAGACGCTGTCGAGGGTCTGATCTATAGCGCCGATCCCCGCAGCATCGAGAGCTCGGCCCGCCTGGCCATCGCCACGGTCTTGCACCGGCACGGTCTGGGTCGCTCCAAGGTGAACGTGCGCCGGGTTGGCCCTGAGCTGGCCGTGGACGTGCAGTTCCCGCCGGGCATTCCCGAGATCCTGCGGGTGAGGGTGAACACAGGGCACAGATGAAGCGTTCGGTCTGGTTGGTGGGCTTGGGCCTTGCTCTCTGCGCGGGCTTGGCTCTGGCGGCCACTCCTGAGCCCATCGAAGTACTGTCTGACCCAGACTGGTTGGACACGGTTCTGGTGCCCGACGGGCCGTCCGTGCAGCTGCATCTATCTCCGGTACCGTACAGCGGTCGGCGTGCTGTACACCCCTTCTTTCTGGTGCGCGGGACCGACCAGGAGTTGCACCGCTACGAGGTCTGGCAGAGCGCTGGTATGAGTGGAGATCATCTGTGGGTGGATGACAATACGCCGTACTTCACCATGGGCACGGGCACGGTGTTTTTCGCCGAGACCACAGGGGAGCAGGCTCTGGCCGTCATTCAGGTCTTGGAGTCCGGGTACCCCTGGGCGGGCCGGTACGCCATGCTGGCAGGGCCCAACTCGAACACCTATGCGGCGTGGGTGTTGGAGCAGAGTGGTTGGGCGATCGAGCTGCCCGAGCAGAGCTTGGGGAAGGGGTGGGGCTGTCGCTGACGGGGCCCTTAGAACACGCAGCGGTGCCCTGAAGGGGAGTTGGCCTGGTCCTTTTCGAGAGTGTCTCGGCTGCCTTTGGGCACAGACTGAACAAGCAACAGCTGGTCATCGATGAGCAGAACCGCGCCGTTGTCTGCGGCATAGAGCAGGGTCTCACCGTTGGGGTTCTGGCCCTGCGTGTAGGCCTGTGGGCCGGATCCTAGGTCGATGATTGCGCCCGGAATCCCACCGGGATCCAAGATGTAGATGGCCAGTAGTTGGGGCTCGGTCTGGAACCGTGCTGGCCTGTCCAACGGGGGCGCTGGGTGCCGTGGCGTGAACTCGGGGACTGCGAGGAGAGCGACGGCGAAGCCCAAAGCAGATGCAGCGAGCAGGGCGAGCTTTGGGAACAAGGGCGTAGGTGTGACCAGCATGGGGACTCCAGGGTATCCGCTTGTGAAAGCAAGGGCCGTGCCAGCGATTCGGGGGCTGGTTTTGGCCTTGTTTTGGACAGCGTGTCGCTGGCAGGCCCACAGAGGTGCGCTGCTGTGTCAAAGCGGCGAAGTGCATTGGGCACGCGCAATCTCGTCTGTTTGCCTCCCTCACCCTGGCGCTTACGGAGAAGACATGAGCAAGTTCATTCCCTGGATTATCGCGCTGATTGTTGTCGGTGGAGTCGCCATGGCTTGGAAGAAGTTTCAGTCGTCCCGTGAGGGCTTGGAGAAGCCCGACTACCGGGTCGCCAGCACCTATGACGACCTAGAAGTGCGGGAGTACGCCCCGCGCATCCAGGCCCAGGTCACCGTAGATGGACCCCGGGAGGATGCGACAAGCGCGGGCTTTCGGATCTTGGCTGGATACATCTTTGGGGGCAACACGGGGCAGGAGAAAATCGCGATGACGGCGCCGGTGTCGACCTCGGCCGATACCAGCGAGAAAATCGCCATGACCGCTCCGGTCAGCACTCAGGCCCAGGACCAGGGCTACACCATCAGCTTCATGATGCCGTCCAAGTGGACCCTGGACACCCTGCCGGTCCCCGATGATGGTCGTATTCAGTTGCTGGAGGTGCCGGGCTACCAGGCGGCGGTGCGTACATTCTCCGGGCGGGTGACCCCCAAGAAGATCGACGCCCAGAGCGAGAAGCTTCGGGCATCGATGCAAGCGCAGGGGCTCAGCCCCCAGGGAGAGGTCATGGTCTCCCAGTTTGACCCACCTTGGACCCTCTTCTTCATGCGGAGGAACGAGGTGGAGCTGCGCGTTCAGTAGCGCCCGTCTGGCACCCTGGTCTCCACGCTCAGCTCCACGGCAAAGGGCGGCTCCGTGGGCTGAGTGCAGCTTTCTTGGAGGCTAGGGGCCCTGAATGCAGCTTTCTTGGAGGCTAGGGCCACTGAGTGCAGCTTTTGGACGGATTTGGCTCTCAATTTGAGCGTTCTGGGGCCCTTCTGCCACCGAAAGCTGCATTGGGCTGCCATAGCCTCGCTCAGAGCTGCATTCGGCACCCGTAGCCTCCGTCCATGGCAATTCTCCGACCCACTCCACCGTATTCAAGGCACAACAGAGGAGTCCATTGTGTCCGGCCTCGTCGGTCTTTCTAACGTCATGGCCTTTTTGGCCATCGTCGGCAGTGTGGGGTTCAGCATCTTTGCGGCGGTCGCCATTGTGCGGGGCCTGAGCACGCAGCAACGCTTGCTGCGCCATGGGGAGCATGCCCAGGCGCGCATCCTGCAGACTGAGCTGCTTCCGGCGTCCAAGTATGGGGATCGCGCGCGCTTTACCTTGGAGGTCCACCGCCTGGACGGTCGGATCTATGAGGCGGTGTGCAAGCACCGTGTACACGCCCTTCACGCCCACTTGCTGCAGGTGGGCTGTCTGGTCGATCTGCGCATCGACCTTGCCCGGCCCAATCAGCTGATCGTCACCGGGCCTTCGGCTTCTTCACCTTCGCAGGAAAGGTCTCCGCAAAGGCCCAGGCTTCTTCAAGCAGCGGCTCCCAGCGCTCAAAGTCTTCGGCGGGAATGGCCACCCACTCCTTGAAGGTGCGGCCGGCTGGGGCAAAGGCCAGACCGGTACCTTCAGCGACCATCGCGTCCACGTCCGCGCGGGCGAGCTTGAGGATCAGGTTGCCTGTATCCTTCTCCAAACTGGAGAAGAAGTTGCCTTTTCGCCGCGTGCAGGGAAAGCCCATCATGGTGCCCTTCTCGAACTCTGGGCGGTGGGCCCAGGCATCGCGCAAGGTTTCGAACGCGATCTGCATCAGCGCTCCGTGCTCGTTCGCGGGAACAGCGCGGAGAGTATGCCCCCAAAGCGTGCGGCGGACCCGCCTTCCCGGATGACTTGCCCCACGGCGTAGGCGGTGGCCAAACCCTGGCGCAGTGGCTGGCCGTCGTGCAGGCGCAGGTGTCCGCTCAGTGCGTGTTGCTGAGCCAGAGCGGAGTCCCGGGCCAGTGTGCCGCCTCCTTCATGCCAGCAGCGTGCGCCAGGGATCAACACACATCGGCCCCCTTCCGCCTGCACCCGAAGGCTGAGCTCTACGTCCTCCATCGCGTGGGAAAAAGCAGGATCGAAGCGCAAGTGGGGGCGCATCAGCACACATGCGCCAGAGAGCGCGTCCACATCCACAGGTCCATCGGGCACGTCTTTGTTCTGCGTCAGGCGTGCGCTGAGCGTGTGGAATGTCAGGCCGGCGGACTCCACGCCTGTGGGGCCGACCAGGAGGGGGCCGAGCATGGAGACTTTGGCCTCGTCAGCGGCGTGCGCTAGCAGCGTGGGCAGGCACCCGGGGTCCGGGAGCGCGTCGTCGTTGAGCAGCAGAACCCAGCTCGCTCCTTCTTCTTCCAGGCGATCCAGGCCCAGGTTGACCGCCCGAGCAAAGCCCAGGTTTCCAGTGGTTCGGAGCCCCTCGATACCCAGTCCCTGGGGCCCGAGATTGGCCGGCGAATCGTCCACCACCAGGGGCTGGAATTCCGCCAACAAGGCCAGGCTGCGCTGCAAAAGCGGGTGTGCCTGCGCGGTTGGAATCAGGACCCGGACAGTCACTTCTTGCCGCCGTGCTGGGTGCTCAGGCTCATGGAAATCGTCTGGCCTTGGTCGGCGAAGACCGGGTTGTCGCCGTATTCCGCGAAGGGCTCCTCGCGGCTGGGTCGGCCATCTCCGTTTACGTCGTTGTATGCGGATATCCAGACCTTTCCGCCTGCTGGAACCGCGATTTCAAAGTCGCCTGGGCGCTCGATCTTGGCCCTGGAGACCAGAGAGACACGCTTGGACTGTCTCAGGTCCCGGTGGTCGCCGTCAAAGGCATCGATCATCACCGCGCCGCCGCTGTAGCCCTGGACTTCGATGGTGCCGGTGACCAGCGTCGTGGGGCCTTCGGGTGTGGGCAGTCCGCCGGGGGTCCCGCCGCCGGGGGTCCCGCCGCCCGGTGGGGGCTCGTCGGGTACGCCGGGCGTGGGCTCCCCGGGTTGGACAGGGTTTGGGTCGCCAGGTTTTCCGGGTTCTGGAGGGGCAGATTTTCCTGGCCTACCCGCCGGCCCGGTCGGTCCAAGGGGGCGCTGCGCACCAGCTTGCGCAACGGGGTCCACCTCCGAGGTCAGGCCTTCGGCCTCGGCCCGGGCCGCCTCCAGAACGGGATCCGTACCACAGGCGCTCAAGCTCAACACGATAGAGAATGTCCACATGGGGGTAGGCTCCCTCAAGTACCGAGGCTTCTGCAAGTCATGTCCACGCGCACCACCGCCGGCTCCGTCATCAAGACCGCCCTGTCCCCAGAGATCCTGGGCATGGTCTCCAAGGTCTACATCCCGGTGCTCTTCCCCACCACCTTCGGCGTGGCCCTGCTCGCCATGAAGTTGGACGAGATCATTCCGTGGCCCACCTGGCTCTTTCTGCCCGATGCCCCGGTGAACTACATTGTCGCCGCCATCAGTTTTGTGGTGGCCGCCGTGTTGTGGCTGGTCATCTATGAGCAGCTGGTTCAGCGGGGCGAAGGCTCTCCGGCACCCGTGGCAGGACGTACGCAAAAGCTCGTTGCAACCGGTATTTACGCCTACTCACGCAACCCCAGCGTCTGGCCCAAGCTGATCGGCGTTCTCAGCGTGGGTTTTGCCATGAACTCGCCGACATTCTGCTTGGTGTTGGTCCCTTTGCTGCTCACTATCAGCCTGATCGAGAAGTGGAAGATCCAAGAGCCGCAGCTCGTCGACGTCTTTGGCCCGCCCTACGAGGTGTACCGCAAGCAGGTGCCTCTCTTCGTGCCCTGGGGCGTGATCTTTCCCAGCCGCCGCTACAATCCTGATGCAGTGCTGTCTTCCGAAGAGTAGAGTGTGCGCAAGTATCGACCAGCACTCTCCTAAGTCAAGTTGACCCGGCTCAAGTTGGCCAAGCCCCCGAGGGACCCCATGGACATCACGCTCATCAACCCGCCCGAGCAGCTTCGCATCTGGGCAGGCATCCCCAAAGCCATGGCCTATGGCGTGTACTGCTTTCCCCCATTGGGCTTGCAGTATGTCCAAGCCAGCGTGGAAGCGCGCACGGGGTTCAAGGCGGAGATCTTTGATCCGGTCGTAGACGACCTGGACTTCCCAGATTTCGAGGATCAGCTCAAGCGCTACCCTCTGGATCTCGTCGGGATCGAGGCCTACACGCACTCTCTGGCCGACGTCCAGATGAGCATCAACATCGTGCGCAAGCTCAACCCGAACGCGACCATCGTCGTGGGTGGGCCACACTGCTCGATGTTCCCTGAGTACGCCATCCAGCTCGACGGCATCGACGCCACGGTCAACGGTGACGGCGAGGACGCCTTCGTCGAGATCGCCAACGCCTACAACGAGGGCCGCAGCTTCGAGGGCATCGAAGGCGTCTGGTTCAAGGATGGCGACCAAGTCATCAAGAACCAGGACCGCAAGTCCACCAAGCGCCTGGATGCTTACCCCTGGCCGGACCGCAGTCGCATCCGCTACCAGGACTACTACCTGCCGGGCACCAAGCAGCCCATGAACACCACGGCCATCACCAGCCGTGGCTGTCCTCACAGCTGCCCCTTCTGCTTGACCTACAAGAAGCAGTACCGCATCCGGGACATCGACAACATCCTCGATGAAATCGAGCACTGCCTGTCCCTGGGCATCACCGAAGTTCACTTCATCGACGACCTGTTCACCCCGAACAGCCAGTGGGTGCTCAAGTTCTGCGACGCCATCGAGCGCCGCGGCCTGAACTTCAGCTGGGGCTACAAGACCACCATCGCGGGCACCACCCGCGAGCAGATCCGCCGCTGTGCGGAGACCGGCTGCACCAAGATCCACTTCGGTGTGGAGTCCGCCAACAACGAGGGCTTGGACGCTTGGGGCAAGCACTGCGACACCGACGACGTTCACCGCGTATTCAAGTGGTGCCGTGAAGAGGGCGTTCGCAGCGTGGCCTACATCATGCTGGCCGGACCCCACGAGCGCACCATGGAAGAGGCGGTCGACAACCTCGACGAGATGCTCAAGCTCGACGCCGACTACGCCGTCTTTGCTGTGTTCAGCCCCTACCCAGG
This sequence comes from Cognaticolwellia sp., assembly GCA_047621545.1. GTDB lineage: Bacteria > Myxococcota_A > UBA796 > UBA796 > CAJQPC01 > CAJQPC01. The sequence goes on from JBLHMA010000043.1 coordinate 6,372, forward strand.
CACCGACTCCTTCGAGGAGGGCGCCAAGAAGGGTCTCTACGCGGCCGACTGCTGGGACCAGCTCATGAAGGACCCCCTCTGTGGCGTGGAGGTGCCCGCCGCTTGGGAGGAGCACCTGAACCGCGACGAGATCCTGGAGCTGCTCAAGATTGCCCACCGCAAGTTCTACTTCCGTCCCCGCTTCCTGGCGCGCACGGCACTGAACATGGCGACTCCAAGTGAGTTCAAGCGTCTGGTGGCTGGTGCCTTGAGCATCGTGAAGCTGGAGCTGCTCAGTGGGAACAGTCGGACAGCGCCTGTTTAGGGGCTGAGTTCAGGCTGAGACATCACAACACCCGGTCCTTGGATCGGGTGTTTTCGTGAGGGGAGAGATGAAGCGTCTCGTCGTCGGAATCTCAGTGGCCTTGGGTTGCGCCGCTGCGCTTGCTGGCGCTGGTTGCCGTGTTGGAGAGTTTGCTGCTCAGGAGCCCGGCCCGCATGCGTCATTGGTACAAGCCTGCGCGCAGAGTGAGGGCGTTCGGCTTGCGGTGTCTGTTCGGACTCATCAGCCCCGAGAGGACTTAGGAGCTTACATATTCCGTGCGGAGAAAGAAGGTGCTTGGCAGCTGGATTCGCTGACGCGTGGACGTAGACGGTGGTTCTTTGACGGTGGCCAATACCTCTATTCTGACTCAGTCCATCGCGAACCTGTTGCTTGGGAGGCCGAGAGTCTAACTGCGTTTACGGAAGTATTGTCATTGTGCCGGTCCGGTTTTGATGGTGCCGTTTGGTCCTCAGCGGATCCCTGGGAGGATGGTTTTCCGGATACTCGACCTGCTGCGCAGACCGAATGGATGAAGGTCGTTGTGGCCCCATTGGCCGCCCCAGATACCATTCCCGAAGTTTATATCGAATTCGCAAGCTTGGGGCATCCTGTCACTATGGTTCTGAAACGGGACAATGTATGGATCGAGCTTGATATTCGGGAATTCGACTTGGGTGTTGTTGATCCCTTTCCGGACTTTGGAGCCTCTTACCCCAGTGCAGGGCCGACTGATCGTGGACCCTATGGTTTTAGTTGTGTAAACAGGCTTAGAATTTGAACTTGCTGGTGCCAATGTTTGGCTTGGGATGTACCGACGTTGAGTTGGTTTCGCTCGACAGCGGCGCTCAGTTCGTCGAACACCGATGGGTAGAGCTCTCTCTCTCTCAGCGCGCAGCACATGTGCGATGTCCAATTTGGGCCTCGCCCATTGTGTTGGCCGTGCTTCTTCCAGCTTGGACGGCCTGGGATGGTCTGACATCGATACGTCCTTCGCCGTTCAATGTGGGATCCGGGAGATGGAGATGGAGTGTTCCGGTGGGTCCTTTGACTATGTAGACTTTGGGATTGTTCCCTTCGGTCTCTCGATGGATGGTGGAGGGGGACGAGGTTGTGCATGGGCTGAATCAGGGGAAGTGGAGTGCTTTGGTGACAACGCTTTCGGTGAGGGAACTCCACCCGTAGATTTGCGAGCAACTGAAGTCTCCAGCGCTCCATATTTTTCTTGCGCCATCACTTTCGACCAGGGGTTGAGTTGCTGGGGGGACTTCTCAGAAGCCCCACCTGTAGGGAATGACTGGAGGGAACTCGCATGCTCTGTTGCGGACTGTTGTGCGATTCGCTCCTCTGGCGAATTGGAGTGCTGGGGCGGCAACTACGAGGGAGTCCACGACTCACCCGATGGCGAGTTCTTTCGCTTGGGTGGGGGAGAGGGAACCTTTTGCGCGCTTGAACCTGCGGGCACGATAAAATGTTGGGGCAATCTGGCACCCGACCCCCCAGAAGACCTTCCACTGTTTGTCGACATCGACGTTAGCCGACGGGATCGCACCGTCTGTGGAATCACACTGGAGGGTGCCGTGGTCTGCTTCGGAAACGACGACTACGGAGAGGGCGCAGGATTCCCCAGTGCCGCCGAACTGACTGCTCTGTGAAGGACACGGCGCTACACTCTCTCTATGCTCCTCCTCCTGGCCACCCTGCTTCTCGGCGCCATCACCCCCGCCCAGACCCAAGCCCAGTCCAAGACTCTGCGGGCCATCGATCACGCGCGCGGCTTGGAGGATTGGTGCGCCAATGCCCGGACCGAAGGCCGTCCCGGCTACCTGGCGCCGGCACGCAGTGACCTGGCGGGCCTCCATCAGGGCATCGAGGTCGCAGGCCAACTGAGTCTCTATCGTGCCGCTGCCCTCCTCAACTCTGCGAACAGAAACCGACCCACATGCCGGATGCTCACTGGCTGATCCACACCCGAATGGCGCGTCCAGCGGTTCATTCGCATCTCCGCGGATGAAGCTGTTACGCGTAAATATGAACCGTTTCCTCGCAGGAATTCCATGATCGATCTCGTCCAACTAAATGAACAAGCCAACTTGGCGGAACAGCACGGTGAGAACTACGCGGCGGGCGCTGCGTGGCTGCGAACCCTCGCTCCTACCGTGGCCGCCCTCTCCTCCGAAGCTCTTTCAGAAGCCGCGAGTACTGCTATCCAAGAGGACTCGGATCTGATCGGCCAAATCTTCTTGCTGGGCTCACTTTCTGGTGAATCAGGTCGCCTAGCGCTAGCACAGATGTTTCGCCCCCATGTGGGAGCGACGGGCCGTGTCGGTGAGGATCTGACGATGCACTTAGGTACGCTCGAGTGGAAGAACTGGGCGACGGACGCCGCGAGCGGCGGCCCTCCCCTAAGCCCGGCAGATTGGAGTCTTCTCGAGCTCCTTGCCCGTGCCCAACTGGGAATGGAAGGAGAGTTCGACCCCGAACTCGTGTGGTTCCTCGCTAACGGCCCGCATGCTCAGCAGGTGAAGGATCTTGTGGACACTGTGGAATACGCCGAGTTTCTCACCGAAGTGGGAGCCAACTTCTCGCCCGTCTAAATGGTCGGGCCAAGAACGAAGCGCGAGGTCTGCTGTTGCATTGCGGCCTCGGGCTCGTACACGGCCCCTTCCAGGGTTCCAGAGAAGAAAGCTCAGGCATTGGAATACTCCAAGGGCCAGGTCCCGTCAGGAACACGCCCTGCGGACTCATCCAAGGGCGCAAGCGCCAGCCCAAGCGCTCGCCGAACATGCCGGATACTCGCTCGGCCGAGCGAGACAGGCACCCCCATTCCGATCTGACTGAACACAGCAGTCCGGGAGCCCGCGAAGGCATAGCTCTGGGGGAGGTCCTGCAGCTTTGCCGCGTCCCGCGCCGACATCACCACCAACTCCTCCACCGGCGTCGTCCGTGTCCAGCTCGCCCCACCGGTCCAGTTGGCCTGGACGTTTGGCCGAGAGCTCCTCCGGCATGTAATCCCCCACCGAGCGCTCGCCTCCACTCCTCCGCGGCACACGGCGTCCCGTCTGAGGCAGGCGCCCAAAGGGGCCGTCTGTGTTCGGGGCCGGCTCGTAGTTGCGTCCACCATTGCAAGTCCTGCAGGCCATCTCCGAGTCGCCCAAGAAGGGGCAGTCCACCAAACCAAAGCCGCCGCAACAGCCGGCGCTTAGGCGGTCAACCATGCGAGTCCAAGGCAGCAGCCCGGTCTTGCCTACCTTCTCTGGGTGGCAGTGGGTCGGTGGTGGAGCCTGCCGCAGCGCCTCCCCCCACGGCGCCCCCTTGGGCCAAGCGACGACCCAGGCCCGGTCGCGGTTGGTCGGGTTGCCATAGTCGGGGGCGTCGGTTCGCCAGTAGGCCACCTCGTAGCCCAGAGCGCTGGCCTGCTCTCCCCAGAGAGCGAACCACGCGACAGTCTTGGCGTCCGTGGTGATCCGGCTGCTGTCCTCCAGCATGACCACCCTCGGCCGAAGGTCGGCCATCCAGTCCACCCATGTGCAGGTCAGGCGCACCGACCGTGTCTCGGACAGGCTGCCAGGCGTCCGCGTTGGTGGGCTGCACCCAAAGGTGACCTGCTCCTCGGAGCGTGGCGCAGGCGCTGGCGTTGACCTCGCAGAGGTCCAAGGTCGTGGCCCCCTCGATGCCCGCAGCCAGGTTCAGCAGACCGCCGCCGGCAAAGCAGTCAACAACGGCGAGATCGCCCTGGTCCACTTCCACGCGCCGCGGGCCCGCGGAGCGGCGCGCGCAGAAACTACGGCGCTGGTTGATGCCGGCGTGCTCTTCTTCCAGGTAGCCCGCGCTAGGACAGCTGCGCAGCTTGGACTGCTGCTCGAGCAGACGCTCGCGAAGACTGGGAGCCCGAGCCTCGCCAAGCTGCTCGGTGATCTCCCCCAGCGTCCATCCCTTGTCCGTGACCGGCTCGGTGCTGAGCACCCGAACCTGCTTTGCGCTGCGCACCACCGCTTCCCGGAACGGACCCTGCGGACCCTCGACCCTCTGCATCTTGGCCGGCTTGATCTCCGCAGTGGTCAGGAAGGCCTCCCCCGGAGCATGTCTGGCAAAAGTCCGGGCGACCGTCAGGCTGTCCGTGAAGTAGAAGCCCTTCCCCAGAAGAGCGCGACCCTCTCCGGTTCCCATCTTCGCGGAGCTGAACGCTGCGCCTGGAGGACGGCCACCGATGTGGTACCAGCGGCTCGCCTGCCCCTGCAGCGCTGCGAGGCGCGCCAGGGCCTCGCCTCGGCTCGCAAGCATCGCTGAGCGCTCGGCGGCGCCCAACAAGGGCAAGACTGCAGCCAGCGCCATCGAGGGTCGGTCAAAGAGCTTGGCGGCTACAACGCAGAGCCGATCCGTGGTCTTGCGCTGCAGCTCGGCCAAGACCACGGTCTCAAGCTCTGCACGGCGGTGCTCGATGAAGTCAGCAAGCTCTCCGGTTGCGGCCTCTTCAAGCAGGTCAATGAGGACGGAGGGAAGTTGAGCACTCATTTGGAGGAGTCCACGGATTGAGAGGAGGCATGGATCAAGAGACCGCCCAAACCGTCATCGTGGGCTTGAGAGCGCTGACCGAGATGCGGCTGAAGGACGCCCCTGCCCGGCGGGAGGCCAGGAGGGTACTGCGGGAGATCCAGGCGGCGAGCCAAGTCAACCTCGCCAACTTTGGGGTCACAGCGACCGAGCTACCCCTCTGCCCGAATGGGCCGCTCGAGCCGAAGGGCAACTACTGGTCCACGGGCTGCCGGGATGGGCCCCGACCTTGCGTCGTGGCCAGGACGGGAGTCGGCCACCCATCCTGCTCTGCCGCTACATGCTTCTGCCCGACCAAGCCAATGAGATGCAGGCCTTTGCACTGTGTGATGAATACAGTGACGGGGAGCTATAGGTCTATCAGATCGGGCTCGCCGGGCCTGTGTTGGCCCTGGATGAACCTGAGTTTTCTCCGCCATGTCGTGTGCGGAGTGGGGACAGCTTAGAGGCGGCCAAGTTGACATCGGATGCGGACTAGCGGTTCAGCTCGTCGTAGCGCAGCTGCTAGGCCCGGGGCCGACTTTGGATGAGCCAGTTTGGCCGATTTGCGGGGGCCACATCTGCAGGGATGACCAATGAAGCGCGAGCCCCCCACCAGCGCTACACTCTCCCCATGCTCCTCCTCCTGGCCACCCTGCTTCTCGGCGCCATCACCCCCGCCCAGACCCAAGCCCGGTCCAAAACGCTGCGTGCCATCGATCATGCGCGCGGCTTGGAGGATTGGTGTGCCAAGGCCCAGGCCGATGGCCGTCCCGGCTACCTGGCGCCTGCCCGCAGTGAGCTGGCCGGTCTGAGCAAGGACTTGGAACGGCTGGAAGGCTTGGTGGCCCAGCTGGAGGCCGCGGGGCCGACGCTGGATCCACAGGACAGCCCGTGAGCGTGCGGCGTCACCCCCTCTGGCGCTTCCTGCCCTTGGCCCTGGTGGTGGCCGGCGCCGCGGGTGGTCTGGGGGCCTGGATCGAACACCGCCGGGCGCCGCCTCGGCCTGCGGATCAGAGCACGGTGGGTACGCCCTTGGGCAGCCCTGGGCTCAGTGAAGGGAGTAGAAGGCCCCTGGATGAAGAGACCGCCAAAGCCTTGATCGTGGGCTTGGGCGCGCTGACCCGGATGCGCATGCTGGAGACCCCAGCCCGGAATGAGGCCATGGGTGTGCTGACCAACCTCCAGCTGGCAAGAGAAGAGCAGCTCATCAACTCCGAGGGCTCCGCTGTGGCCTTGCCGCTGTGCCCCCCCGGGCCCCTGCAGCCAGGCGGCCAGCCTTGGCCGCAGTCCTGCACCCAGGCCTGGGCACCCTTCGGCTGGACGCCGGACCCCCGCGGCACGGGCAGTAAAGAGCCCCCGCCGCGATTGCTCTGCCGCTACATGGTGCAGCCCGATGCCCAAGGAAGCATGCAGGCCTTCGCGATCTGTGATGAGTTCAACGACGGCGAGTTGGAGCTCTATCAGGTCCTGGCCCAGGGTCCTATAGAAGAGGTGGACGAGCCGGAACTCTCGCCCTTCTGGTTGGATCTAAACCCGGACAGCCTGGCCTCGGATGCGGACTAGCTGTTCAGCCCGTCGTAGCGCAGCTGGTAGGCCCGGGACCGGAAACCCAGCACGAGGGGCTGATCTTCCTCCTCCCAGTCCTTCTCCAATGCGATGCCGTCATCGTGCTCCCCGCACTGGGGCACATTGTATTTGTAGGTGGTGATCTTGCCGCCCACACCCAGAGCGGCCCCTGCAGAGACGTCGGCCAGCTCGACCTCCACCAGTTCAGCGTCGCCATCGCACATGGGACAGGCCAAGTGGTCCGCGTCATTGCGTGGCCAGCGCAGGTCCTCGGGGTTCATGGGGCTCAGGAACACTGCGATCTCAGCCACGTGGTCATCTCCGACCAGCGCCATGCTCTCGGTGCCGTGGCTGTAGTTTTTGCACGCCTCACAGCGGTGCAGGAAGGTGTCGCCGAACTCACCCAGCTCCATGGAGGTCCCGCAGGAGGGGCAGTCGGCCATGGCAAAGCCGCCCTTCTTGAAGGTCATGGCCAGCCCGACCAGGGAGCCAAGCGCCAGCACGCCGGACCAGAACATGCCCAGGAAGTCCCAGTCATAGACCACGCCAGCGCCCAGAAGAGCAACGCCGATGCCGCCCATCACCCCCATGGAGATGCGGGCTTTCTTGGTCTTGGAGGTGTCGATGGTGACGGGGGTGCTCATTGGAGACTCCTATGTGGGCGGCCTAATCTATTGGGAGGGCAGACTGCTCAGAAGTCTTGAACCAGAGTGAGTGGCCCAGTGCCGTAGCAGTCCGGATCGTCCTGCACAAAGGTGTAGGTTCCGACTCCTTCTTTGTAGAGTCCACTGAAGGTGCCCTTTGCAGTGGCGTCCAGGACGCTGGATTTGCACGTGTACTCACCGGTGGTGCCCACGCCATCGCAGGTCCAGAGACGCTGCCCGTCGTCCCTGCTGTCCAAGTCAAAGTACCAGCTGTTGCCCTCATCGACGCAGGTCATGTCCAGCTCTTGGTCCCTAAAGTAGCAGCCCGATTCGGATGCCCCAAAGACGGCTTCCCATCGGCCGCTCTTGGGACACAGGTCCACTTCCCCGCACGCGGGCTCATGGGGGTTCTCGTCAAAGAGCTGCTCGTGCTCGTTGCCGCAGACCGTCTCGCAGCGCTCCACTTCGCCGTTCTGCCAGCAGCTGCCGAGCAGCCCGTATTCGCTCTCGGCGCTGGACAAGGAGCTCGGCTCTGTCACGGCCAAGCAGTCCAGGTAGTCCTGGCAGATCTCGGAGTCGACTTGGATGGGACCGTCCGGTCCGCTGTCTCCTCGATGATTGGGACGCTGTCGGCTGTGGACTCAGGTCCCCCGCACGCCAAGGCAGCGCTTCTCCTTCGCGCTGCACGCGACCGGAGAGCAGGTTGACGGTGCAGCCGCTGAGGTGGAGCGTGGTGGAGACAGTGCCGGGCATGGATAGACGCTGTCTCGAAAAAGAGACCCCTGGCTCTGAATGACTCGGCCCTTACGCCGTACGGATGCACGACGGTCGGCGGTGCCCATGTTGGGCAACAGCACGGACGGGTGTTGTAGCCGTCGGCCGTCGATTCTTGTAGGCTTGCGGGGAGGGCCCATGCCGAATCCCATTCACGCCGGCGCCTGCCACTGTGGCCAAGTGCGCTTCGAAGTGCGGGCCCCGCTCAAAGCCCCCGATGCCTGCCACTGCCGGGCTTGTCGCAGCTTCTCCTGGCACATTTTTGTGTCGGTGGACGTTCCTCGGACCTCGCTGGTGTTCAAGAACTCCGAGGGCTTGCGGTGGGTTCAGAGCTCAGAGAAAGTGCGTCGCGGTTTCTGTGGGGGCTGTGGCTCTTCTCTCTTCTGGGACCCGGTGCACCACGACTGGAGGGCGGTGGCGATGGGGGCCTTTGAGGGGCCGACGGGGGCCAGGCTCTCAAAGCACATTTTTGTCAGGGAGAAAGGCGCCTACTACGAGATTTCGGATGGGTTGCCGCAAGGGTAGCGCTACTGAACTTCGAGCTCCATCAGCGACAGATATGCGTAGCTCCCGCTCTCGATTTCTACGTCGAGATGCAAGGCCCCCCAAGCGTCCGGCGCCAGATCGCTGAACACCATCACGGTGTCGTTGTTGCCCGTGCTGTTGGTGCCGGCGCCCAAACCGGAGGTCTGTAGGACCAGGCTCTGGCCGTCCACGCTGTAGCGGGTGCTGCGGTGCTCCTCGCTGTCTCGGGAGGCAAAGAGCCGCAGGGTGTATTCGGCTTGTGGATCCAGGCCCTGCCAGCTGATGGCGCCAGGGTTGTCTCCCCCGTCGGTGTAGAAGTAGTCCGAAGTGGCTTGGGGTACGGCCAGCGTGCCGAGCAACGCGCCGTCCGGTTCAGTCAGTCCGCCGTTGAGCTTGCCGTTGCAGCGAAATCCCCCGCTGATCACCAGGTGGACTCCGGTAGAGAGACCTTGGGTGCTGAGCAGCCCGTCCAGGTGCTCGCCAGCCAGGATCTGGGCGTTCCCGTCGACGGGGTGCCAGGCGTTCCACTGAATGCCAAAGTCGTCCACGCCAGCCCGGTCCCCGTCCTCGGGGTTGCTGGGGCCCAGGTCTACCCGTATCAAGGCGCCGGAGGCGGGATGCAGTGGGTTCTCGGGGGGGCTGCGGGGAGTGAGCACGCCTTCCAAGGCCGACTCAATGGCGGCGTCCCAGAGCTGGTAGCCGGCAGGGCTCAGATGCAGCTGGTCGGCGTCAAAGAGGTCAGCTTGGGGCGGCGCTCCCGTCTCCAAAAAGGGCCCGGCCGTGTCGATGTAGTGCAGCCCTGGATGGGTCTGCGCCAGCTCCTGCACCATGCCGTTGGTCTGAGCTGCGCGCTCCCAGTCGGGCCAGCGTGCTGGGTTGGGGGTGATGCCGACCCAGAAGACGGGCACTTGGCCCAGGGTCCACACCGTGTACGCCAGGCAGCGGGTGTACTCGACCACCTGCTCAGGGGTGCGGCCGGCGCTCAGGTCGTTGGTGCCGGCGTAGACCAGGACCGCCGCGGGCTTGTGTCGCAACACCAAGTCTTCGGCGTGGTGGGCCACCTCCCAGAGCTCGGCGCCGCCAAAGCCTCGCTGGATGACCCCGTAGGAAGAGAGAGCGCTCTGGGCCGTCTCCCACCGCCGGATGGAGGAGCTGCCGGTCGCGACGAGCTGGCCGCTTGTGGGTTGTGCGAGAACGTCTTGAGCGGTCCAGAGGGCCACCGTGTCGCCGTACCCAGGGTCCGGGGGCAGAGAAGAGCAGGCATCATCGGTCCAAACCGGCCAATCTGCGGCGGTGTCTTGGGTGTCCATCGTGCTGTCCCCAGGACTGTCTACGGGGCTGTCTACCGCTTCAAGCGCGCTTTCGGGGAGGGTGCGGGTGCACGCCAGCAGCAGCAGAATCACGCCGGCGCCAACTGCATCAAATAGCGCCGCAGCTTCTCATCCCCGTCTCCGGCGACCTCGAGGCGGCTCAGGCCCTTTCTGTAGTGTCGACCTGCGAGCTCCAGCTGTCCTGCACCGCGCTCCAGGTCCCCAAGCTGGGCGTGGGCACGGGCTGCATCGGCCAGGCAGCCCAGGTCTTCGAGCTGCTGGATGCTCTCTCTCAGGGTCTGCCGCGCAATGTCGACCTGGCCATCGGCGAGCTGCGCTGCTGCCACCTTCAGGCCCAAGCGGGCGGCCTGTACGGGCTGGCTGAGGCGAACGCGTAGCTTTCGGGCCACCCGGTAGCGACGGGCCGCAGATCCGTATTGCTTGTCCAGCATGAGCAGGCGGGCGCTTACGGTCTCCAGCTGGGCGCGCACTGCGCTCTTGGGGTCTCCCCGGAGTCGGGCGGCTTGGATCAGAGCCTTGCGGGCGGAGAGGCGCTCGCCCTTGTTCAAGTAGGACTGGCCGAGCAAGGTCAGTGCGCGAACCTGACGCTCGAGTAGGCCCAGCTCCAGGGCGGTCTCCAAGGCCTTGCGCAAGGGGAGCTCGATGGCTTGGTTGCGCTGCAGGCCCAGCTCGGCTTGGGAGAGCCAGGCCTCGACCTGACGGCGCTTCTTGGAGTCCCCGTCCAGACCATCCAGTACGGTCTGGAGGCGGATGAGAAGGTTGTCTGCCTCGCCCATGGCTCCGCGTTCCAGAGCGGCGGTCACCGCGTGCTGGAGCTCCGTTGCGGCCGCTCCACCCAGACCGCCCAGCTCCAACAGGCGCGCGATGCGCTCGGGTTCGCCTTCCAGGTGGCGCAGGGCCTCGGCGCAGAGGCGCGCGTGGGACTGCAAGCGTCCAGAGGCCTTGGCGTCCGCGAGCAGGGTGTCCCGCAGCATGGCGTGCACAAAGCGCCAGCCCTCTTCCGGGCCGCGCTCTCCGGTGCGTGCCAGGCGGGCTGCAACCAAGGCGTCCGCTAGGCTGGGACTCGGAATCGCCCAGGCACGCTCGCAGGCGGCCATCCACAGCGTGGGATCGACAGCGTGGCCCAGCACTGCGGCGATCTCCAGAGCCCTGCGGTCGTCGTCCGGGCGCATGGACAGCAGGCTGCGCAGGCGCTGGCCCCAGACCGCGGCCAGGTTGGCGGGGAGCTGGTCCCGGCCTTGGGGCAGCAGGCGGTAGCCAGCCTCGGTCGGCTCTAACTGCTGCTCATCCACCCACTCCGCGACCAGCTGGACGGCAAAGAGGGGGTTGCCACCGGAGAGCTCGGCGACCTCGCGTGCGAGCTCCGGCTCCATTCCCAGCAGGCGCTGGGCCAGGATCAGGCTGTGCTCAGGCTCCAGGGGATCCACCTGCAAGGTGATGACCTGGGCCGGTAGGGCGTCCTCGAGACGGGCCAAAATTGCGGCGTTCTCCGGGCGCAGTGCCATGGCCTCTTCTTGCACGGTGGCCACCACCATCACGGGGAGCTGGGGATCCTGTGTGGCCAAGCGGGTGAGCAGCTCCAGGGCTTGTGGGGCCCACTGCACATCGTCGAGCCAGATCAGCTGGGGACGCTTGGCGCAGCGTCGGTGGATGAGCCTGCTAATGACCCCGATTCGCTCCTGTTGGGTGTTCAGGCGCACCCGTCCTTGTGCGCGGGCCCGTCCTCGGGCGACCACGGCGGCCAGCGCTTCGACCTCGAAGGAATCCTGTACGTCGTGGCCCAGCAGCCACTCCACGATGCGGGCCTTGAGGGCGTCGCGGTCCTCTTCGATGCCCAGGGCCTGGATGGCACGCGAGACCATGGGGCCCAGTCCCATGCCCTCGTCTGCGGTGGGCCCGTGAAAGGCTTGGAGCACGGCAGCCCGTCCAGTGGCCCCGGCAGCCACGCACAGCCACTCGGCCAGTCGGCTCTTTCCACACCCCGCGGGCCCCTTGAGAATGACGACCTGGAGGCCCTGGGTGCGGGAGGCTTGCAGGCTGCTCCAGAGCTGTACGCGCTGAGGCTCTCGGTCCACCAGGGGAATGGCGCGCAGGCCGTAGAGTCCCAGGCCGGCGGACTGAAGCTGGGGGCTGTCGTCCTCGAAGAGGGGGGCCCGATCGGGGTTGTGGCCGGGCAGCTCAGCCAAAGCCTGTGCGGCGGTCTGAAAGCGCTCCTCGGGTCGCTTGGCCAGCAGAGTGTTTAGCCAATACTGAAAGCCAGTTCTAAGTTTGAAGCTTGCTTTTATGGCGGGTACGGGGGCGGTCAGGTGGGCTCGGCGCATCTCCTTGATCGTGCTTGCGATGTGGGGACCTTGGTTGGTGACGATGCGGTACGCCAAGCAGCCCAGGGCGTAGAGGTCCGTCCAGGGACCCTGGAGCCGGGTGTGGGCCCGCCATTGTTCGGGCGCCATGTAGTGTGGGGTGCCCAGCAGGCGCTTTACGTCGCGCTCGGGGTGGATGCGCACGGCCAATCCGAAGTCGGCTAGCTTTAGACCGGGCCGTAGGTCCCGCTCATCGCAGAACAGCACGTTGGCTGGCTTGAGATCCCGGTGGATCACCCCGCGGGCGTGGGCGTGTCCCAGGGCTTGGAGCAGTGGCACCAGGTAGTCGAGGAGTTCTTCGTAGTTGAGGGGAGTGCGCCGCTCGGCCAGGGTCCCCCCGCTCGCCCACTCCATGACCAAGTAGGGACACCCTGCGGCCAGCTGTCCGTCCGAGGCCAGCTCCTCGTCCAGGCCTATTGTGCCCTGGTCAAAGATGCTCGCGATGTGGGGATGGTGCAGCGCAGCCATGGCCCGCACTTCGTTCCTAAAGCCCGTCGCCGCGCGCTCTTTGAGGGCCAACTCGGCCTTGAGCACCTTGATCGCCACGGGCAGACCGGTGTCGGGGTGCGTGCCATTCCACACGTCCCCATTGGCGCCCCCGCTGACCTTTTGGTCCAGCAGAAAGGGCCCCAGCTCGATGGGTGGGCTCAAGGCCGTCTCCGGCGGAGTACCAGCAGGCTTAGAAGACCCAGTACGCCACCAGAGGGAAGTCTGCCGACGGGTATGCCGCCGCATCCTGTGCAGCCGCCGCCGTCTTCGAGCTCGCCGCTGTCCTGCGGGGCCTGCGGGTCCAGAGCCGCGAGCAGCTCTTCGGACTTGAGCTCCCCGTAGCCGTAGATCGGGTGGTGTCCGGTCTCTGGGTCGTGGGTGACTTGAGAGGAAGGACGTGCACTCTCGATAAAGAGGCTGTGTAGCTCTTCGGCGCTCATCTCCGGGTATTCAGAGAGTATCCAGCCGGCCACACCGCTCACCACGGGTGCCGCAGCCGAGGTCCCACCAAAGGTTCCGAAGGTGCCGCCTCCAGCCTGGAGAGTCAGGGTGGCGCTGGGGGCGGCCAGGTCCACGGTGTTGCCGTAGTTGGTGTAGTTCGTCGGAAATCCGTAGAGATCCGAGGCGCTCACGCAGAGCACATAGGGCAGGGCCTGGAGCTCATCGTCCACGATCTCCCGGTCGTCGTTGCCCGCCGCGAAGACCACCAGGGCTCCCAGCCCGCCGCGCGTCTCGGTCGCCGCCCGCTCAATGACCATGGCCAGGGGCTCGGGCACCGGAATGGACTCGGTGTAGCCCCAGGAGTTGTTGATCACTGCAGCGTCTTGGGCGATGGCGTGCTCAAAG
>JBLHMA010000044.1:0-19740 GCA_047621545.1 Cognaticolwellia sp.
GGCCGGCTAGCGTTCTACGTTGACTTGGCCGAACTCGTTGACGGTCAATGGCAGGACGCCGAAGGGCGTGTCCACGTCCAGAGTTGCGCGCAGGTCGACGTCCAGCTTCTCACCTTGGAGCACGGAGTACAGGGCGGCCGCGCCTCCCAAAAAATCGACGTGAACGGGGATCGCTAAGCGGGTCTGACTGTCGCCGTCGACCCTACCCAAGTCTGCGATGTATCCAGAACCCAGATCGATCCCGGCCAAGCTCAGGTCGTAATCCAGCGCAGCGAGCCCCAACGCGCTGCCGTGGGAGTTGTCCACATCCAGCCTCAGGTTAAGGTCCGCACCGCTGAAGCTGATGTCTTGAACCTTCAGGCTGTTTAGAGAGACCCCTGGCTTGCGCGGGGCGGGGAAGTCACCCGCTTCCGCGTAGGGCAGGTCGATAGGGCCTGCGGGGGTGTCAAAGCCAAAGCTGCCTTGCAGGCCAAAGTCGATGTTGTCCTGACCACGCACTGCCTGCACCAAGTCGTAAAGATCCTGGAACTTGAAGGACACGGGCAGGGCCAGCTCAGAGGAGCCGCTCGCGCCCAGTGTTAGGCCGTCGGGATCGTCCCCGTTGAGCCATTCCACCTCTTGGAAGGCCAGCCCGTAGTCAAAGCGGGCCAAGTTCACGTCGATGGGGTTGGGGTTGTTGACGTTGAACACAAAGTCCGCCTCCACCCCGTCCCAGTCTACGTCCAAGACCTCCAAGTTCTCGAAAGTCACCGTAGGAAGGTATGGATCGAGTTCGAAGTCCTCCCAGCCCTCGCAGGCGGTGAGCAAGGGGAGCAGGGAGATGGCGACGAGCGCGCGGGAGGTCTTCATCGAAACAGGTCCTGGGCCGGCAAGACCACACCGGAGATCAGCTGCGCCGACGAGGCCGCGACGCTGGAATCCAAGAGGTCTTGCTCAGGGGAGGGGGTCACGTCGGCGTAGACGATTGGCGTGGAGGAATCTTCAAGCAAAGTAGCCAGCAGGACCTCGGGGTCGGGGGCCACACCGACGATCTTGAGCTTGTCTGGGTGCACATGGATTCGTAATGCGTTGTTTACTTGCTCCAGGGTCAGGGCTTGCAGAGCGGGGCCCATCTCCAGCCGATTCGGGTGTCCCATCGCGGCAGCATCTACGGCAAAACCCAGGCTTCGACCCGGGTCACGGGCCAGTGTCTGGGTGCGCTTGACCAAGCTCTGCTGCATGCGCTCGAAGTGACCCGGCTCCAGACCTTCCTCGATGAGCTGCTCCGACAAGCTCAAGGCCAATTTCAGTGCAAAAGCGGCGTTGTCGGACTGGATGGGCCGAAGCCACATGGAGAACTGGGGCTGTACGCGCACAGTGCCCAGCTCCTGGGTGGCGGACCAGCCCACCTGGCGGTAGTGCTCCAGGTAGGCGTAGTCGCCGTAGTTCAGCCCCCGCTCGGTGCGCATGACCTGGAACATCGTGCCCCAGCTCTGACGGTGTTCTCCAAAGGCGCTCAGGCCCAGGAGCAAGGCGGGATAGTCGGGATGGTCTCGGCCAACGTCGATTGGGTGTCCCATGTGCCAGCCCACCGAGTCGCCGCTGCCCTGAATGATCGCGATGCTGCGCCCGGACACCGGCGGACGACTCCGAGGTGTGGGGTTGAGCCGCCGGCCAACGGGCAGAGCCATCAAGCCATCGACCAGCGCGCCTTGTGCTGCCACATCGCCGCCGATTCCAACGGTCACGGCCTGGCGCACATAGGCCTTGGCGTAGAAGGCTTGCGCCTGCTCTAAGGTCAGCACCTCAAGGGCACCGGTGCGACCTTGTACGGTGTGTCCGTAGGGATGGCCCTCATTCAGCCAGTTGTCCAGCGCGGCATCTCCCAGGCCCTCGGTGTCCGCCAACAAGCTGGTCCCCAGGTGCTGGATGGACTGCTCCCGGAGCTGATCAAAGCGGTTGGCGTCCCAGGCGGGATCGGCCAGCATGTCGCTGAACAGGGGCACGAATCGGTCCGCGTCACTGGCCATAGCCTTGCCGCGCAGAGTGACCAGGTCCTTGTCGACGATGACCTGCACTGTGGCGGCCATCTCCGAGAGCAGCGCATCGACCTCAGCGCTGGAGCGTGCGCCGGCGCCTCCCTCGCGCAGCATGCGCGCGGTCAGGTATGCCACACCTTCTTGTCCTATTGGATCCGCTGCCGAGCCGGCCCGGATGGTGGCCTGCAGGTAGACCACTTGGCTGCCTTGGATCTCCTGAACCACCTGGGCGTGCAGGGTTTCGCGCTCCTGGGCGGGGGAAGGGCCTGGCGGGATTGGCGGGATGCAAGCCAAAGCCAACAGCGCGATCATGGCTGCTCCTGGGAGGATGCGGGCTCTACAGCAGGGAGTAGGACAGCGGTGGCTTGTAAGGAAGAGACCAGCATGGTCTGGGCCACAGCGGCGACGGCTTCTACATCCACTGTTGCGTAGTTGGCAGCGAAGGTGTCCACGCTCGAGGCCGGTGCGCCCCCTCGGGTCATGCGGCCCACCAAGTCGCTGACCGCAACCGGGTCATCCAGGCGCAGCATCATTGCGCGTAGGGCGTGCTCTTGGGCGGCCTTGAGCTCCGCGGCGTTGGGCTCGGTTGCCCATCGCTGAAGCTCAGCTGTGATGGCCGCCTCTACCTTGGCCAAGTGGGTTGGATCGGAGAGCTCAACGGTGAGCACGAAGAGGTGCGGGTCCGTAAAGCCTGGGTCGCCTCCTCCAAAGTCCAGGGCCCAACCGGTCTCTCTCTCCAGCTTTTGCCGAAGGGGGGCCGTGGGGCCGGTGAGCAGCTCTTCCATCACCGCCCAGGCGGCCACATCGGTGCTCGCTGGGTCAAAGCCAGGCATGCGGTAGCCAGCCATCAACAAGGGGCTGGTGGGACCACCGCTCCACTCCACATCAATGCGCAGGGGTTCGGTGGCCATCGGCTCGGCGGGAAGCCCATAGGTCACGGTCTCCACGCTCCAACTCCCCCAGGACGCCTGTACCCAGTCTTGGACCTGCGCGGGGTCCAGATCCCCGGACACCACGATGCGTGTGCTCTCCGGCCGGTACCACATCTCGAAGAACTCTGTGGCGTGCTGGATAGCCGTGGGCATGGCTTGGATATCCGCCTCCCAGCCGATCGTGGGGTGGTGGTAGGTATGTGTCCCGTAGGCTGCGGCATAGAGCTGCTCATCGCTCATGCCCCAAGCGCTGGAACGACTCATCCGGTACTCGCCGTAGACCGCACCGGACTCCCGTTGCAGCTGCTCAGTGCTGACCTGAAAGTTTAGGAAGCGGTCAGCCTCGATCTGGACCACCCGCTCCAGAGACGCCGCAGGAACCACGGCGGTGTAGACCGTCTCGTCCATCCAGGTCCAGGCGTTCTCGGTCACGCCCAGACGCAGCAGCTCGTCCTCGCGGGGTTGCCGGGGAAGCTCGGCGCTGCCGTAGAACATCAGGTGCTCAAAGAGGTGGGCCAGCCCGGTCGTGCCTTCCATGACTTCGTTCTTAGAGCCCACGTCCACCCAGGTCTGCCAGCTCACTACGCCGGGGGTTGGGGTTGGGATGACGTGCAGAGTCAGCCCGTTCTCAAGTTGGGTCGTCTGGATCCCAGCGGGCAACAGTGTGCCTTGGGCTGAGGCGAGGGGAGCGAGTAAGAGGATCAGGCTTGGCACGAAGGGGCGCTCCGAGGCTGGGAATTGGGCGAGGGAGCTCTCGTGCTAACCTTGCCAGGCACTGCTAGAAGGGAGTCGTCGCATGCAGCAAACCACGAGTCGGGAAAGCAGCGAGCCTCAGAGCGAGCCAAGCCAGGTAGAAGAGTCGACTCCGGAGGCGGCTCCAGTAGCAGTTCCGGTCGCCGACCTGGACACGCGCATTCTGCGTCGCATGCTTCGAAGGCCGGCAGCGGTGGCCCACATGCCGGAGTCTGAGATCTGGCGGGCCTATATGGAGCTTAGCCGCCGCGGTGAGCCCCAAGCCACGGAGCTCTTTTTGCTCAGCCTGAAGGGGCTACACCGACGGCGTGCCATGGGGGGCTCCAATCTGCCGTGCGCCGATCCAAGTCCAGATGAGCATCGATTGGTCGAGGATCCTTACGTGGGCGAGCTCTGGAAGGCGTACAAGCGCTGCATCTCCCAGGGGCGTCCTGGACCCGCGAGCGCTCTGCTTCGTGATCTGGAGCAGATCTTGGTGCGTTGAGCCCCTGGCGTTTCTTGTCGTTGTTGACTGCTAATATCAATAAGGCTACTCTGTGACGCAGACGAGGTCACTGTGGTCCTTCACGCACCTGCCTTTGAGTCCGACTCCGGCGCCCCCAGTCTAGCTGGAACTGCCCTTCGGACGCCCGTGACCATCTCATCGGTTGGCGGCGAGCGCAGCTTTAGGCGGCGCCTGCTTGAGCTGGGTTTGCTGCCTGGCACGGTGGTCGAGATCATCCGTGTGGCGCCCCTGGGCGACCCTATGGAGATCTCCCTGCGTGGCTCACGCCTCTCGATCCGCCGTGAGGAGGCCGCTCAAGTTCGCATCAAGCCGCTTGGCGAGTTGGCCATCAAGCCGGTCCAGAGCGCGTGAACGAACTCCAAGACGTGACCGGCGCTCGGGCGCCGCTGGTCGTTTTGGCCGGCAACCCCAACTCCGGCAAGAGCACCCTCTTCAACCGCCTCACCGGCGGAAGCGCACGCACGGGCAACTACCCCGGGGTGACTGTCGAGAGCAGCATTGGGGTGATGAAAGTGGGGGAGGTGAGCGCGGAACTCGTTGACCTACCGGGCACGTACTCCCTGGTCGCACGCAGCTTGGAGGAGCGCCTTACCCTCTCGGCGGTCCTGGGGCTCGAGGGCCTCGCTCGGCCCGATGTGGTCGCCGTCTGCGCCGATGCCACTGTGCTCTCTCGCAGCCTATACTTGCTGCTTCAGCTTCAGGAACTCGGTGTGCCGGTGGTCTTGGTCCTGACCATGGTGGACCAAGCCGAAGGGCTGCTCCCGGAGCCCGGAATCTTAGAAGGCTTGCTGCGCTGTCCGGTGGCCCGTGTGGTCGCCCGGGATGGCGTGGGGCTGGACGAACTGCGCCATGCCCTCTCCCGTGCCATTGACGCAGGCCCACCCCCGCCCGTTTGGCGCTGGGCCCCAGGTGAAGATCTACGCCAAGCCATTGATCTGGCCAGGACCGCTCTTCCTGCGACTTGGCCGCCCTCCGACGCCTTGGGTCTGTGGGCCCTGATGTCCTGGACGCCAGCGGGAGAGGAGGACGCCGTCGGCGCGCTCACTCCCGAGCTCAAACAGGCCATGGAGCGGCTGGCCCTTCACCCCAGCGACATTGACGACGAGGCCATCGGGGCTCGCTACGCCTGGCTCGATAGCGAGGTTCTGCCACTGCTTCAGGGCGATGCGGACCGAAGCTTCACGGAAAAGCTGGACCGGGTGCTCATCCATCCGGTCGCCGGCTTTGCGGTCTTCCTCCTGGTCATGGGCGTGCTCTTCCAGGGGCTTTTTGCCTGGTCGGACCCGGCTATTGGCGCGATTGAGACCCTCTTTGGTTGGCTCGGTGGCTTGGCTGAGGCAGGGCTCCCTGCGAGCATGCTCCGGGATTTGCTGGTCGAGGGCGTGATCGGAGGGGTGGGCGGCGTGCTCGTCTTTCTCCCTCAGATCCTGCTGCTCTTCCTGCTCTTGGGCCTGCTCGAGGACAGCGGCTACCTGGCCCGAGTCGCCTATTTGATGGACCGCATCATGCGCACCATGGGGCTCAACGGGCGGGCCTTTGTCCCCATGCTCTCGGGCTTTGCCTGTGCGGTTCCGGCCATCATGGCCACCCGGTCTATGCCCCGCGAGCGGGATCGTATCTTGACGATGATGGTCGTGCCCCTCATGACCTGTTCGGCGCGTTTACCGGTGTACACCCTGATCATTGGCTCCCTGTTTGTTGGCTCTACTTGGGTGCAGTCCGGCCTGCTACTGGCCATGTACGGCTTCTCGGTACTCACGGCGCTGGTCACCGCCTGGGTGCTCTCCAAGACCCTGCTCAAGGCTCAACCCACCCCTTTGGTGCTGGAGTTGCCCACCTACCGCTGGCCGAGAATGCGGGATGTAGTCACCATGATGTGGCGGCGCACAAAGGCTTTCCTCAAGGACGCTGGTACGGTGATCTTGGTCTGCACCATCATCCTGTGGGGCCTGCTCAGCTTCCCAGCCAATGTGCCCACCACCATCGACTACGACGCAGCTATTGCCCAGTCCACCACAGAGAAGCAGAGTCAGGACTTGGAGAATGCCCTGGCCTCTGAGCAGCTCGCCGGCTCTTACGCGGGTCAGTTTGGGCAGTTCATAGAGCCTGCCATTGCCCCCTTAGGCTTTGACTGGAAGATCGGCGTGGGCTTGATTGGGGCCTTTGCCGCCCGCGAGGTCTTTGTGTCCACCATGGGCGTGGTCTACAGCGTGGGGGACTCGGTGGACGAGCAGGACGCCGGCCTTCGCGCCCGCATGAAGGAGGAGCGCCGTGCCGACGGAAGTGCGGTCTACACCCCCCTGACCGGTCTGTCCCTGTTGGTCTTCTTCGCCTTGGCGGCCCAGTGTATGAGCACCCTGGCGGTGGTCAAGCGCGAGACCGGCGGCTGGAAGTGGCCGGTGTTTATGACGGTCTATATGACCGCCTTGGCCTGGGGCGCCAGCTTCTTGGTCTACCAGGGCGGTCGCCTCCTGGGCTTCCAGTAGCGGCTGGATTTACTCGGGGAGCAGGTGGCCCATGCGCCAGCTGTTCGCGCCGTGGTTGTGCACGTGCAGGCGAATCATCGTGCCCTCGGGTGCGGAGTCGTGTGCTGTGAGCTGTTCTTCGTAGATAACAGCCTCGCTTGGGATGTCTGGCTCGATGCGCCAGATCTCCTCTTCCCCGATCCAGATGCTCATGTGCCCGGTTGCCGGCTCGGGAGCAGCCAGGGTTCCGTGCCAGGCGAGCAAAGAAATTGTGTCGCCTGCCTTTAGGTTCGTCAGACTCGGCTGGCCCAGAGTCACCCAGGGACATGCGTCGGTCAGTACCTCAATTACGCCACTTTCTACCTGTACACCTGCTGCGCCACAGGGCTCAGGGGCTGGGCCAATGGGGTCCTGGGTATCGTCCAGAATTTGCCAAGTATCGGCGTCGACCAGTAAGCGCGGGCCGCTGTCTTGTGGAGGGTCACCAGCACAGGCCAGGAGCAGGAACAGGAGGGCGTTGCCAGTCAGCATAAGCTCCATATACAGTGCCCATCACGGAGCTGACAATGTTCGCGATTTTTATGGCCCTGGCATGTACCACCGATGAGCCCAACGTTGATGACTCTGTCGTCGTCAACGGAGCCGACTTGTCCTTTTACGCAGACGTTAAGCCTGTGCTGGACGTGCACTGCACGCGTTGCCACTTCGAGGAAGGACTGGGGGTCGGGGACTTCACCGATCCGGACACTGTCACGGCCTTCGCCGAGGTCATGCTGGGTCAGATCGACGCGGGCGCCATGCCCCCGCCGGTCAGTGACACCGACTGCCACGACTACCGAGGCTCCGGACAGCTGAACATCGACGACTCCGAGCGCAAGATCTTGTCCGACTGGATCGATGGCGGAAAGGTGATGGGCGACCCCTCTGAGGATCCCCAGGTTGTGCCCACCAGTGGCGTGCTCTCGGACCCCGACATGGTGTTGATGATGCCCGAGGTTTACACGCCCACCTGGTCCGATGCCGAAAACCCTGGCAACGAGTACCGCTGCTTTGTGCTCGACCCTGAGCTGGAGGAGGACGCCTGGTTCGAGGCCATGGCCCCAGAAGTGGACAACGAGGCGCTCGTGCACCACGTGGTGCTCTTCTCAGAGTCACGGTCCGGGCTGAGCGAGGAGCAGAAGGACCCCCAGGGCTGGAACTGCATCGATGATTCCGGCGCTGGCGACGGTATGATCGCGGGCTGGGCTCCTGGCATGCTGCCCGTCGAGTTCCCGGAAAACACCGGTATGAAGCTGGGCGCTGACAAGGTGCTCGTGCTTCAGATGCACTATTACCAGTCGGGCCCAGAGACCGTGGCTGACCGCTCCGGCTACGCCTTCCGAACCAAGCCTGCCAGCGAGGTGGAGGAAGAAGTCATCATGTTCCCCTTGGGGCTCTACAGCTTCAATGTTCCAGCGGGCGACGCGGACTACACGGACTCGGACAGCTTCGAGAACACGTACCCGGTAACCTTGAAGATCCACGGCGTGTTCCCTCACATGCATGTGTTGGGGCAGTCCTACGGCGCGAGCATCAACCATGCCGATGGAAGTGAGACGTGCATCGTCGAAGGCGAGTACGACTTCGACAACCAGCTGACCTACCAGTTCGCCGAAGACGACACCCCGCTGGTCTCCTACGGTGACAGCATTGAGTTCTTTTGCAACTGGAACAACAGCACGTCCAACCCGGACTTGCCGTATAGCGAGCCCATCGACGCAGGCTATGGCGAGCGAACGGACGAGGAGATGTGCTTCTTCTTTAGTTTGGTCAGCTACTACTAAGAAGTGGAGCTGGGTAGAGTGAACCTCTTGGTTTGCCCTGCCCACCCACGTCGTGCAACCCAGGGGTCGCAGTAGCCCTAATGATGAACTTCGTTGGCTTGGGGCTGCTCGTCGTGGACAGTGACTTGGATGCAGGCTTCTCCGCAGCGGCAGAGTCGGTTGAAGCTAAGAACTGAAAGGCCCCCACCCGGGCTCCACCCCAATCTCCCGCGCCAACGCAGCGATCTCCGCCACATCCGCGGGTTCGCTGCGTAGATGAGCAGCAGTCTGACCTCGACGGCGAGATAGGGGCTGATCTGGGCCGTCAGACTCCACAAGCAGACGACCGTGGGGCACTTGCTGCAGGGCCAACTTGGGCTTCTTGGCCCCCTCCCAGCTGAGCGCGCCGCCAAATGAGAAGCACAGGCCCAGCTTGGCGTAGGCCGGCACCATCTCGGGCGAGCCGGAGTAGCTGTGCATCACGCCCTGTAGTGGCCCCAACTCTTGGAGGAGGGAGAGCAGGGCGCCGTGGGCCTTTACGCAGTGGAGCAGGACTGGCAGGTCCAGGTCTCGGGCCACTGCAAGCTGTTCACGAAGCAGGCGGATTTGAAGGGGAAGCTTCCCCGCAGGCTTGTCCAAGCCGCACTCGCCGATGGCCACCGCGCCAGTCTCTAGAGCAGCCTCTCGTAGCCGAGGTCCGAGCGTTGATTCATCAAGCTGGGCATCGATGAAACATGGATGCACCCCCAGGGCCACCTGCACCCCAGGCAACGCCTTCATTTTGGCAGTACGTGCCCAAGTGTCCGGGTGTGTTCCCGGGATCAGTATGCCGCTCACCCCAGCCGCTTGGGCCCGACGCACGACTGCCATCCGATCCACGTCGTAGTCGACGAAGTCCAGGTGGCAGTGAGAGTCGAAGAGCACGCTTGTGACCTTACTTGGTGCTGGAGCCCAGCTTGCCGTCGCCGCCCCAGGTCACGACGAACTCTGCGCGGCGGTTTACCGACCAAGCACGCTCGCCGCCAGAGGCGTCCAAGGGAGCCTCCTCCCCGTAGGAGATGAGGGTGATGCGACTTGGGCCTACGCCCTGGTTGGCCAGGTAGGTCTTGACCTGGTTCGCTCGGCGGTCGCCCAGAGCCATGTTGTATTCGGTGGTCCCGCGCTCGTCAGCGTGGCCCTGGATCTGGATCTTCACGTCTGGGTACTTCTGCAGCAGCGCGACGTTGGCGTCCAAGGCGGCCTTGGCGTCTGGGGCCAACTCGGCGCTGTCAAAGTCAAAGTAGACGCGGGAGAAGTTGCCCACGATCTCGGCGACGTGGTCAGGCATCTCGCGGTCTGGGGGCAGGTCCATGCCCTCGCCGTTGGCGCCGTTGCTTCCGTCCATGGCGGACCCGTCTGGGTTCAGGGTCACATCGGTGTTGTTCTTGCGGCAGGTGGCGCCGGCGAGGATGGCCAGCAAGGCAAGGGAGAGCAGGCGAGACATGAGCGGGGCTCCGCGGAGTGGGGGAAGGGGTGTAAACTCTTGGCATGTCCAGACCTCCCTTGCAACAGTGGCCGACGCTTTCCTCTTTGCCGATTCGGCCGTTGTCAGGGGGATTGATCAATGAAACCTTCTCGGTGGGGGACCCCCCGCAGGCCGTCTTGCAGCGCTTGCACCCGGTCTTTCCTGGACGTGTGTGCGTGGATATCGATGCGGTCACTCGGCATCTGGATGCCCAATCTTTTGTGACCCCCAAGCTGATTCCGACCGTGGATGGGGCGCTCTGGGTGGACACGGACGAGGGGCCCTGGCGCGCCCTGACCTGGGTGCCAGGGGAGACGGTGGATCAGGTGCAGGGGCCGGCTCAGGCGGCTCAGGCGGGGGCCTTGGTCGCGCGCTGGCACAAGGCGCTGGCAGGCCTCGAGCACGACTTTGTGTTCTCCCGGCCGCTTGCGCATCACACGCCTCACCACATGGAGGTCTTGGAGCTTGCCCTGTTGGAACACCCCGCGCACCGTCTCGCCTCCAAGGTCCGGCCACTGGCAGACGCGGTCTTGCAGGCTTGGGGACAGTGGGCCGGTGATTTGAATGAGCCCACGCAGTTTGCCCACGGCGATCTCAAGATCAGCAACCTGCGCTTTACGGCGGCCGGGGAGGGGCTCTGTTTGTTGGACCTGGACACCATGGGCCAGCTCCCTTTGAGCATGGAGCTCGGAGACGCCTGGCGAAGCTGGTGCAACACGGCCACAGAGGATGCCCCTCAGGCCCGCTTTGATCTCAGCCTCTTCCATGCCAGCGCCCAGGGCTACCTGGGCGAGCGCCCCCTCTCCCCCTGGCAGCGGGAGCTCTTGCCCCTGGGGGTGCAGCGCATCTGCCTGGAGCTCTCCGCACGCTTCCTGGCTGACGCTCTGAATGAGTCCTACTTTGGCTGGGACCCAAACAAGGCACCCACCCGGGGTGCCCACAACCTGATCCGAGGGGCCGGTCAGCTCAGCCTTGCGCAGTCCGTTCAGGCCCAGCTCCCAAAGATGGCGGCGGCTCTGAGAGCCTAAAGCTTAGCTCTCGGAGATCGGAAAGCCCGTGATTACTGCGGTTGCACAGTCCACGTTTAGAGTGCGCTGCTGGTTCGAGGCCAGCTCCTTGACGCCCTTGAGCAGGTCCAAGATGTGGCCTCGCAGTACGGCACGACGCACCAAGCCGCGGCGTTTGCCCGACTCGAGAACGAACGCGGGACCGTAGAGCTCCAGCATGCCGCTCCTCAGATCCAGGTCGCCGTCCAAGCGGTCGAACTGGAGCGCCAGCGGAACCTCGCCGAGCATTTGGGTGCGGCTTCGGTTGCCCCGGCGCAGGATGAGGTTGGAGGGGCAGAGGTTGCCGTCCATCTCGTGTCCCGTAGGGCGCGCGTCTTCCGCGCGGGCGGTCTCTGGGGTGTGGAGCAGACCTCCCAGCTGTCCCTCTTGAATCAAGGGCACTGGCATTGGGGCCACGCCGCGGTCGTCGAAGGCCCGGGTGAGCAGTGCCCCATGCAGCGTCGCGTCGTCGATGAGGTGCACCCTGTAGGAGCCCAGCTCAGTCTCCTCGAGCTTAGAGAGGAAACTCCTACCGGCTAGGACCAAGTCGGCGCAGAATGCCGGGCCCAGGCGGGTGAGCAGACTGGCCAGGACGTAGGGCTCCAGGACGATGGCGGCGTCCTCGGTTGGGGGCAGCGGAACGGCCGCTGCGCTCAGGCTCTGTAGTCGTTGGGCCAAGTCCAGGCCGTAGGGCAGGGCGCCGATGCTCGCAAAGGCGCGGCCGGCGGCGTGGAACTCAGTGGACAGGCTCTCGTCGTCCAGGCTGGCCTGGATCCGCACGTCGTAGCGGGTGTCGCTGTTGGACGTCGAGATGCCACGGGTGGAGTAAAAGGCTCGAAAGGTGCGCACGTCCGCGTAGTCGGTGCTGCGGCAGATCACGCGGGCAGCCTTGCATCCGCGGTAGTTGTCCAGGGCGACCTCGGCACGGTCTCGATCGCTGAGCACCTCGTAGCGCTGATCGTCTAAACCAACGCCGCGCTCTGAGATGGGGAAGGCCTCTGAAGGACCTTGGGTGGGGTCGGGTTTGGCCTTGTGGGCGCGGGACATCGCCTTGGTGATCACGTCCCGGGCTGCGCTTGGGTCTTTGGTGGAGAAGGAAGCGGACTTGGCCCCGTCCACGTAGACCCGGCCTCGTAGAACGGAGCCGGTCATCACCTGGAGGTCAGCCGCCCGGCCGGCGCGCACTTCCACGGAGCGCGCCTCCCAGCGGGCGTCCAAGATCTCCACATCCGAGGCCCCCTTGTCCTTTGCGAGCTCCGCGAGGCGCTCCAGTGCTGGCAAGAGCTTGGGGTCGGTCGTGGTCTCCATGGAGTCTCCTGAGAAGGGATTAGGATGTAGTCACGGTAGCCCGATGAATCGCGGGCTGCGCCCAGACCCACTCCGAGACCCTTGTTTTGGGAGCTCCCTTTGCTGAACCTGGTCTTGCTATTCTCGTGCTCCAGCGGGCCGCCTGCTCCTGTCCAAGCGGCGGATCCGCCCACGCAGTCGCCACCCGTTGGCAGTGTGTCCTCGGTGGTGGAAGCGCCGCCAGAGATGCCGGTTCAGTGGCCTGCGCGAGTCGTGGCTATCGGGGACCTGCACGCTGATCTTCCCACCACACTCGGGGTACTCCGGTTGGCTGGGTTGGTGGATGAGGAGGGCCAGTGGAGTGGGGGGGACACCGTCTTTGTGCAGACCGGGGACCAGACCGATCGTGGGCCGGACAGCAAAGAGGTCTTGGAGCTGCTCATGGCGCTTCAGGGGCAAGCAGCGGCGGCGGGGGGGCAAGTCCTCGTGCTCCTGGGCAACCACGAGGTCATGAACTTGGGGGGAGACCTGCGGTACGTGAGCCCGCTGGATGTGCAGGACTTTGGCAGCCCCGAACAGCGGGCCCAGGCCTTCTCCGCTGACGGGCGGCTGGGCGTCTGGTTGCGAGAACGTCCGATGGTGGCCCAGGTGGGCGACACCGTCTTTGTGCACGGGGGGATCACGCCGCGCTTCGCGGAGATGGGAATCAGCGGCATGAATGCTTTGGCAAGCGGAGTCGTGAGCGGTCGCCTGCCGGCCGCGCAGCTTGGGGACGATTCGCCCATCTGGTACCGCGGGTATCTGCAGGGCGCGGGGGCTTGTCAGGAGCTTGAGAGAGCCCTTGAGAGTCTGGGTGCCCAGCGAATGGTGGTCGGCCACACCACACAACGAACCGGACGAATTGCAGTGGGCTGTGAGGGGCGGGTCTTGGGCATAGACACGGGCATCTCCTCTCACTACGGCGCCCATGCTGCTGCCGTCGAATTCCGAGGCGGGGACGCCTGGGTCTTGTACCCAGACGGCACCGAGGATGTTCCAGATCCTTGACCTGGTGACCACAGCCGGTGCTGCGCACGCGTTAGGGTGCTGGCCCGAGACTGAGTGCACCCGCCCACACAAGCGAGGGTCGAAATGAACCGCTCCAGCAAGTCAGCGGCCCGTGTCCGCAAGGTCATGGCCCACGCACAGGACGCCGCAGCGGCTCTCCCTGAGCCCCAGCGAGAGCTCTTCAGGCGCTTCGCTCAGACTGTGGTCACACAGCTGCGCGAGCCCTACATCGCGCGGCACACAGCCAAGCGCGTCCCTCACGAGCTGCGAGAGGCCTTTGAGCTGCTCTACAACTGCGCGCCAGGCGACATCCAGACCCAACTGCGGCCGTTGGGCGCCGGTGGGATGGTGTTGCGAAGCAACATGGCTGATCAACCCTTCATCGTAGACACGGTCCGATTGCTTCTGGACTCGGCGGGTGCGCAGCACGAGAGCGGCTTCAACGCGGTGCTGCCGATCGGCCGGGACGCGTCTGGCTGTTTGGTGCGAATCGGACAGGACGGCGACCCCTTGGAGTCGATCACCGAGTTCGAGATCACCGGCATGGCGAACACGGACCTGGAGGCGCTGGAGGTGACCCTCCAGGGCAACCTGCGCTTGGCTCGAGCCATGGTTCAGGACTTCGGCAACATCACCACGGCCGTGGACCGGGTGGCCGGGCGCTTCTCTCGCTTGGCGACTCGCCGAGGGCCGGAGGGTGAGCACCTACAAGAGGCGGCAGAGTTTCTGCGCTGGCTGCTGACCGATAACTTTGTGTTTATGGGCGCCCTGGACGGGGACAAGCGCTTCGGTTTTGAGTCCGAGAACATGAGCGGCATCTGGAACGCCACCACGCTGCCTTTGGACAGCGAGTGCGAGTGGGGTGACCTGCCCATCCAAGTGGTCAAGGGTCTGCGGGAGTCGCCCGTTCACCGCGCTGGGAGAGTGGACGAGATTCGAGTGCGGGTGCCTGACGAGTCCGGCAGTGACTCGCACATCATGGTGCTGCGCGGCATGTTTACCTTCCGCGCGGTCACCCAGCCCAGCCGAAGCGTGCCTATCCTGCGTCGGATGTTGGCCCAGATGCTGGCCAACGAGACGGCCAGGCCAGGATCCTGGCGCTACAAGGGCGTGGCCAACGTCTTTGACTCCTTGCCCACCGAGTACCTGTTCACCGCAGAGATCCAAGAGGTGTCCAGCATGGTGGACCGGGTCTTGGACGCTGAGGCTGGGCAGCAGGTCCAGGTCTTTCTGGTGCAAAAGTCAGGCATCACCTTCGTGCTGCTGGCCATGCCGCGTGCCCACTACGCCGAGGAGACCCGACGCCGTATGGAGGGTCTGCTCCACCAGTCCACTGGGGCGACCTACTCGGATCATGGCGTGCTTGTGGGCCGCTACCACACAGTCCTGGTGCACTACTATCTGACCGGGGCTCGGACCCTGAGCAAGGCCCAGTCCACCGACCTGCACGACCAGCTCGTGGAGCTGGCTACGCCTTGGGACAGTCGCCTCTTTGGAGTGCTCTCCGATGCGTTCAGTGAGGAGAGCGCCGAGCACCTATTCTCCCGCTACTCCAGCGCCTTTGAGGCGGACTACCAAGCCTGGGCCACTCCTAAGCGCGCCCGGCGCGACATTAGCCACCTGGAGTTGCTCTCCGAGAATCGTCCGGTCACGGCGACGGTCTTTGAGTACAAGGCTGAACTGTACCTTCGGCTGTACCAGATCGGGAACATCATCCTCTCCGACGCCCTGCCTGTGCTGGACAACTTTGGCTTGGTGGTCATCGACCAGTTTGCGGACCACGTCAGTCCCGCCGGTGTGAGCCCCCTGGACATGGACACGTTCCGTCTGCAAGGGGCCTTTGGTCTGGAGCCTGAGCAGATTCTCGAGCGCTCCGAGCAGCTGGTGCACGCTCTCGAGGCTGTGTTCACCGGTCAGTGTCAGGACGACCGCCTAAACGGGTTGGTCCTGCGGGCCGGGATGAACTGGAAGGACGTGGACCTGATCCGCGCCTACCGTGGCCACCTCAACCAGCTTGGTTTACGGCTTAGCGGATCCGCATTCGACGGCATCCTGTTGCGTCATCCCAAGCTGGTTGGGAAGCTCAGGGATGTCTTTCACGCGCGCTTCGATCCCGAACTCAGCGATGGTCAGCGCAAGCGGGCCATGTCCAAGGCCGCTGACGCAGTCGAGGACGGGCTGCGTCGGGTGCACGACGGAGATGAGGACTACGCCCTGCGCAGCTTCTTCCGCCTGATCCAAGGCACTGTGCGTACCAACTTCTTCCGGAGTGACCGCAAGGCTTGGTACATCTCCTATAAGATCGACCACGCGCAGCTCGCTGGCCTAGTGCCCGAGCCGCGCCTGATGTTCGAGATCTATGTGCACCATCCCGAGATGGAAGGCCTGCACTTCCGCGGTGGCCCGGTGGCCCGTGGCGGGCTGCGTTGGTCTGACCGTCTGGACTATCGGGTCGAGGTCATGGGACTTGTGACCACACAGATGGTCAAGAACGTCGTCATCGTGCCAGAGGGTGCCAAGGGTGGCTTCCGCATCAGGCGTCCCATCGCGGACCGCGCTGAGCGACGCCGTGTCGCCGACGAACTCTACAAGTGGTTCATTCGCGGCCTGTTGGATGTCACCGACAACTACGTTGGCCAGGATGTGGTCAACCCGCCCCAGGTGGTCTTTCACGATAATGGCCGGGACCCCTACTTGGTGGTGGCTGCCGACAAGGGCACTGCCCACCTGAGCGATACGGCCAACACTGTTGCGGTCGACGAATACGACTTTTGGCTTGGGGATGCCTTCGCATCGGGCGGCAGCCAAGGCTACGACCACAAGAAGTGCGGGATCACAGCCCGTGGTGCGTGGGAGTGCGTCAGACGCCACTTCCAAGAGATGGGCATGGACCCCCAGACGGAGGAGTTCACGGCCATTGGTATCGGAGACACGAGCGGCGATGTCTTTGGCAACGGCGTGATCGAGTTCTCGACCATGCGGCTGCGGGGGGCCTTCAACCACCTGCACATCTTCTTGGATCCGGATCCCGACGCTCAAGTCTCCTTCAAGGAGCGCAAGCGCCTGTTCAAGGCGGTCAAGGGGTGGGACGCGTACGACAGCGCCAAGATCTCAGAGGGTGGTGGGGTCTTTGACCGCAGCGCCAAGGTCATTCGCTTGTCTCCACAAGCCAAGGCAATGTTAGGCACGGTCAAGGACGAGCTGGAGCCAGAGGCTGTCATGCGCCTCATCCTCCGTCTGGAAGTGGACGTGCTCTGGTGCGGAGGCATCGGGACCTACTTCAAGGCCAGCTGGGAGACCCACAAGGACGCGGACGACCCACTCAATGACCGCCTGCGCATCAACGCCAACGAGGTGCGTGCACGCGCCATCGGCGAGGGTGCGAACCTGTCCTTCACCGCGGCTGCTCGCGTGGAGTACGCCCGAAGCGGCGGCCGCTTGAACACAGACTTTGTGGACAATAGCGGTGGCGTGGACATGTCCGACCACGAGGTCAACCTCAAGATTCTGCTCGGGGGGTTGGTGCGCGAAGAGCGCATGACCGTGCCCGAGCGCAACAAGCTGATCGCGGATCTGACCCGGCCTATCACGCGCTTCGTGCTTGCCAACAACGACGCACATGCACGGCAGATCTCTATTGAGCAGCTGCGCTCCTTGCAGGACCCCTTCCGCTTTGGTCGCGCCATCGGTTGGATTCAGGAGCAGGGAAGCCCCAGCCGGAGTCGGCTCACTCTTCCAGGCTCCGATGAGCTGCTGCGCCGCCAGAACGACGGCCGCGGGTTGCACCGATCCGAGCTCGCAGTGCTCTCCAGTCACGTCAAAATGCACGTCTACAGACAGCTTCAGGACGCCGACCCCAGCTGGATCCCAGACTTCGATGAGCGCCTGTTGGGCTACTTTCCCAAGCGGATCCGCGAAGGCTATGCCGACGAGGTGCGCGGGCATATGTTGGCCAAGGAGATTGGCATGACCGTCTCCCTGACCGAGACGGTCGCTGACATGGGAGCCACCTTCTTCCCGATGATGCTGGATCTGAACCCCAGACACCCCGGCGAGATCATGGGCGGTTGGCTGCGTGGGGCAAAGGCCTTCCGCATCAACGCTCTGCGCGTGGCCTTGAACAACACCGGTGCTCCTCTGCAAACTCGCTACGAGGCTTGGCTCAAGGTCACCGAGAGCATGATGGGACTGAGCGCATCTTGGATGAGCCCGGGCGCCAGCATCCCAGACATGGCACACCTGCGGCGGGCCCAGAGCATCATGGGCAAGGTCAATCGGCAGGTCAAAGCGCTGTCATCCTATGACGGGACGGGGATTCAGAGCTTGGTCAACAAGGGCCTTCCCCAGCCCTTGGCAGCCAAGGTCTTCGCCTCTAGATCCTTCACTTACGCCTCGGAGATCGCGGCTCTGATGGAAGATGGGGACGGGGAGCGAGACGCCATCGTGCGCTACTTGGCAATCGGTGAGGCCTCGGGCATCCTTGGAGCGGTCGCCTCTATCGAGAGCCGAGCTGCTGCCGGAAAGTGGGACACCGTGGCCATGGGAATGATGCGGAACCGCTTCTTGGCCCTGCTGCGCTCCGTGGTTCAGTCCACTGTCTTGCAGCCTTCGGACTTGCGAATGAGCACCGAGCGTCTCTCTCACCGCCTCAAGTGGAGCGAGCTCAAGGAGATGCGGGCGGGAATGGACGCGGTGCTCTCGCGAGCCAACGCGGTCGGTGCCTACTTGGTCGCGGAGGAGCGGGTGCGCGCCTTGCTCCACCGATAGGGCGTGCAGACCTGGACCTTCGTACGTCACGGCGAGTCGGTGGCGAACGCCCAGGGGACGCTCTGTGGCTTGGTCAACAGCCCCTTGAGTGCTCAGGGACAAGCTCAGGCTCTGCAGGTGGCCCCGGCGCTCCCTGCGGAGCTGGGGCTGTGTCTGTGCAGCGACTTGCTACGGGCAGTGCAGACCGCTGAGCTGCTCACTCAGGGTCGCGTGGGCATTGAGCAGCACCCCCAGCTGCGCGAGCGCAACATGGGCGAGTGGGCTGGGCGAGACAAGGCGGCTCTGCGGGCTAGCGGTGCCTTTTCACGGATGCGTACTTGGACGGGGGCACCGGAAGGGGGCGAGAGCTATCAGACTCTGCACCAACGCTTGCTTCCCTTCCTAGCCAAAGTACCCACCCGTGGGCACTCTCATGTGCTGCTCGTGGCCCACGGCGGTGTGATTCGCGTCTTGCTGGCCCAGGTCGATCAACTGCTCGCGCAGGTCACTGGCCTGCAGAGTGTGCCCAATTCTGTCCCCATCTCCCGCCAGATCCCCGCTGACTTTTGGGCCCAAGCTACCGCCCAGATGGAGTCCTGAATGACCCCCGAACAGACCTGCACGACCATGACCCAGATCGTGCTGCCCCAGTTCACCAACAACCACGGGACTGTTTTTGGGGGGCAGATCGCCGCCTGGGCTGACATCTGCGCCGCGATCTCCGCCCAGCGCTTTGCCCGCACGGGGGTGGTCACCGTCTCCATCGACGAGTTGCACTTTCTCAAGCCCGTGCATCAGGGCATGGTCCTGGAGATGAACTCCATGGTGAATCGGGCTTGGGGAAGTTCGATGGAGGTTGGCGTTCGCGTCGTAGCGGAGCACCCCGTGACGGGCCGCAGGGTGCACTGCTGCAGCGCATACTTGAGCTTCGTGAGCCTGGATGCAGAGGGCCACCCGGCCAAGCTGCCCGAGCTCGACACAGCCCAAGACCCCGAGTTTGATCGCCGCGCAGACGAGGCACAAGCCCGTCGGGATCACCGCCTCAAGATGCGGGAAATGCGGCGGGCCAAGAGATGACTGTTTCGGTACTCACCCTGGCCTCGGGGTCGCCAAGAAGAAGAGATCTGCTCGCGCAGCTGGGCTATCGCTTGCGGATCCAGCCCGCGGATATCGATGAGACTCCTACCCCGAACGAGGACGCCTTGGTCTACGCCGAGCGAATGGCACGCGAGAAGGCCGCTGCGTTGATGGACTCCCAGGCGCTGATCATCGCTGCCGACACCGTGGTCCACAGGGATGGGATTATCTTCCACAAGCCGGAGAGTGTCGCGGACGCGCACCGCATCCTGGGTGAGCTTTCAGGGCAGACGCACCAGGTGAGCACGGGGACTTGTGTGCGAATGGGGGATCGGATCTTGGCGCGAGTGACCACGACCCATGTGCGGTTTCGGGTGCTCACTGAGCAAGAGATCCATGGCTACGTCGCGACCGGTGAGCCCATGGACAAGGCTGGCGCTTATGGCATCCAGGGCATTGGAGGGTTCATGGTGCACAGCATCCAGGGCAGCTACAGCAACGTAGTCGGGCTGCCGCTCTCTCAGGTCTTGGCTGATTTGGCTGAGCTTGGGGCGCCGC
>JBLHMA010000045.1:0-19686 GCA_047621545.1 Cognaticolwellia sp.
GACGCTCTGTCCGTCGCGCAGGGCGGTGATCGCCTGCTCTTGAAAAGCGTCTAGTGTCAGTCCGCGGTATTCCATGCACTTCCTTTGCTGCTGCAGGTCTGCTATCCCGCCATGAAGCAAAGCCCCCCGGAGGATTGATGTTTGCCCTTCTATGCGCTGCCGCCTTGGCCCAAGAAGACCCCAAGGTCCAAGTCACCCCGCGCGGAGAGATCCGTTTGGATCTTCAAGCCACCGAACTGGAGACTGCTGGGTCCGAGGTGCTAGGAGACCCAGGACTGGCCTTTAGGTTGGAGCGAACATTCCTTGGTTTCGACGTGAACTATGGCTCTCGCGTGAGCGCCCTGGTTCAGCTGGATATCGCCCAGAGTTTCGCCACCGAGGTCAAGCCGGGGGGCACCACAGGCCCCCTCTTTGAGAACACCACCAGCCTGCGCATGATGGACGCTTGGGTTCAGACCGACACAGCGGTCGGCCAGTTTCGCCTTGGCCAGCAATTTTTGGCCTTTGGCAATGTGGACAGCTTCACTGGCAACCGGCCTCACTACATTCCTGGTCCAACCTCTTTTCAGGACGGACCACGGCGCCTAGAAGTGCTGCCAAACCGCATCTTGGGCGCCACCTGGAAGGCGCAGATCGGGCACCTGACCACAACAACGCAGATCTCGAGCGTCGCCAGCGCACACGAAATGGAGAACGAGTTCGGCAAGAACCTGACCTTGCGGGCGGCCTACGGCTTGCCTGGGATTGGACTGCACTTCGCGGTCAGCGGTCTGGTCGGTCCAGGAGATGGCGAGGGCACAAATGTGATGTACGACGCTCTGGCCAACTGGTCCTTGGGCCGGAACCATGCCTTCGCCGAGTTCTTTGGCGGGCAGGGCCTTGGGGCCCAGCACATGGGTGCTGTAGCTGGATATGCCCACAACATTCCCCTTGATCGCCGGGAGTTGGACCGCCTGAACTTGGTGGGCCGGGTGAGCTGGTTCGACGTGGACGTGGATGACCAGGACACCGACCTGGTCTTTGAGGGGGCAACCAACCTCTGGTGGGGCCCCTACGATGGTGGCGCCATCATGAGTGGCTTTGGCTGGCAGACTCGCGTGCCTTCGGACATCGACTTGCCCATCGAGCACCGTGGAACCCTTCAGCTGCTGTTCCAGTTCTGATGTTTGGCTTTACCCGAAGTACCCGGGCCGGAAACTTGGTTGGCGTGGTCTCTGCGTTCGTCTTTGCCGTGGCCGCTTTTGTGATCTGGGAGGACATGCCCCTCGTCTCTGTGGTGTTGGGAGGTTTGTCGGCCTTCCGCGTTGTGGCCCTGGTCAAGGATCGCCTCAGCTACGAGGAGGAGGACGAGGAGGAAGGAGAGGAATGAACATTCTGGCGCTGCTGACCTGGCTCTTGGGGGCCGGAACAACCGACTACGAGAGCGGTGTTGATGCTCTGAAAGCCGGCCAGGCCAAACTGGCTCAGACCCACCTGCAGGCCGCTATCGTTGCCGATCCGATGCGCGTCGAAGCCCACTGGGAGCTGGGTTGGGCCTACTGGCTGCAGGGAGACTTTGCTGCTGCTGCGGCCTCCTGGTCCACGGTGCAGACCCTGGCACCCAGCCATCCCGAGGTCGGTTCTTGGCTGCCCCTGGCCCAGGAGCGCGCACGTTTGGCCGGCCTGAGCGCCGAGGCAGGGGAGATTCCCATGGAGGCTAGCGCCAAGACCCTGAGCTTTGCTGCCGCAGGGGACACCATGATGGGCACGGCCATGCGTCGGGGATCCAGCGGTCTTGCGCCAGACGATGGGGCTCAGATCTTTGAGGGGGTCGCCCCTTGGCTGCAGGCTGCGGACGTGGCCTTCGTGAACCTTGAAGGCCCGCTGGCGGACGGACTGCCCCAGGTCAAGTGCAGCGCAGGCTCCAAGAGTTGCTACGCCTTCTCAACGCCCACCCGCTACGCGAAAGCCCTGGTGGGCGCCGGAGTTGACTGGGCATCTCTGGCCAACAACCACAGCATGGACTTAGGGCCCGCCGGGATGACCTCGTCCATGGCCACCCTGGACGCGTTGGGCATCGCCCATGCGGGGCAGACTGGGGACGTGGCGATCATCGAGCGGGATGGGATCCGCATCGGCCTGATCGCTGCCCACTCTGGGTCGTGCTGCCTAAACGTGAACCGTCCCGAGGAGATCGCTGCAGCGGTGGCCGACCTGGACACCCGCGTGGATATCGTGGTGCTCAGTTTTCATGGCGGCGCCGAGGGGGCCGCCCACCGGCACGTTCCCGGCAAGCTGGAGATTGGCTACGGTGAAAAGCGTGGGGACGTGAAAGCGGTGGCGAGAGCGGCCGTTGACGCTGGCGCAGACTTGGTGCTGGGACATGGTCCCCACGTTTTGCGCGGTATGGAAGTCTACAAGGGCCGATTGGTGGCCTATTCTCTGGGTAACTTTGTGGGCTACAAGCAGTTCGGTACCCAAGGGGGCTACGGGGGGACTTCGGTGGTGCTCAACGCTGTCTTGTCCGACAATGGGGTGCTAGTCGCAGCCAAGCTTCATCCTGTGGCCTTGGATGGAGACGGGCAGCCGCGTCCGGATCCTACAGGGGCCGCCTGGGCCCAGGTTGGGGAGCTGTCGGCTGCCGACTTTCCTCAGACGGGGGTGCGAGTAGGGCCTGAGGGTCAGTTGAGCTGGTAGAGAGCGCCGAGGAGAAGAGTGATCACGATCAGGGCGCCCCAAGTCCGCATCGCACGTTGGCAGGTCAACCAGGCAGGTCCGATGTCCTTAGCCTTGGGCTCCGGTCCGGTGCCCAAGGTGTAGTGGCCGGGCTTGGCCAAAGTCACGCCAAGCAGGCCGGCCATCGTTGCCATGGGCCAGCCAGCGTTTGGACTGTCGGTGGAGTTTGCGTCCGACCACGCGGCTGCGGCACCGCGTTGTGCATTTTGGATATCGGCAAAAAGGAGCAAGGCGGCCGTTATCCGCGCGGGAATCCAGTTGAGTAGGTCGTCCAGCCGTGCGGAAGCTTTGCCGAGCCACTCACGTTCGTCGCGGTAGCCCCACATGGCGTCCAGGGTGTTGACGACCCGGTAGGCCATCAGGCCGGGCAGCCCCAGGATGGCAAACCAGAACAGGGGAGCCACAGCGCTGTCGGAGGCGTTCTCGGCGACGCTCTCAATGGTGCCTGCGCTGAGCTCGGAGGGACTGAGCTGGCTGGGGTCGCGGCTGCAAAGCCACCCAAGTCCCGCTCTCGCACCCTCCAAGTCGCCTTGATTCAAGGGCTGAGCCACCTTCTCACTGGCCTCGCCAAGGCAACGGATGCTGAAGGAAGTCGTGCAAAAAAACACCGCAAGAGGCAGGCCAACCCAGCCCAGGTGCATCACGGCCCAACCCAACAACCCAATCAGCGTGGGTAAGAGCCAGGCCACGATGAGCCCCCAGGCAAAATTGCGTGCGGGGTGCTCCAGGCGTTTGGGACGCAGCCAGGAGATCGTAGAGCCGATCCAAGCGACCGGGTGCCACCGGGTCGGCGGCTCTCCAAACAGAGCGTCCCAGAGCAGCGCCGCCACGAGTATGGCGGCATGGAGTGCGGGGTCTTGCCATGGGAAGAACAGGGTCCTTTCCTAAAATGCACCCACAAAAAAACCCCGCTGCCGAAGCAACGGGGTCTTGATGGTACCCCCAAGGGGAATCGAACCCCTGTTTCCGGCGTGAGAGGCCGGCGTCCTAACCGCTAGACGATGGGGGCTTGTGGGTACTCAAAAAATTTCAAAGGGGGGGTGGTTGGGGCACCAGGACTCGAACCTGGAGCTTTCTGAACCAGAACCAGACGTCTTACCAATTCGACCATGCCCCAACAGCCACCGGCTTTTAGTCTGCGTGCTGGCAGGTCGCAACACTTTTTCACGTATCAGGGAGCTACTTTTTTCTGCACTAAGGCTCTGGAAAGGGATCCAGAGCGACTCCATGGGGCCCAAGCAGGGCGTTGAGATCGGCCAGAGCGGCTTCTTCTGCCAGCTTGGCTTGGACGTTTGCCTTGGAGGCGCTGTCCATCGCAGAGGGATCGCCCGCGCTCCAGGCCTGATCGATCTCTGTGTAAGCCTGTGCCCGGTCTTTCCATGCTTGGCCTAGGGCTTGGTGCCGAACGCTGAGTTCAGGGTGAGCAGACGATACCTCGTTCACGCTGGTTGCTACCTCCTCGGAGAGAGGCAGCACCTTTCGGTGCCAGCGCTTGGCCATACGATCTGGGCCAAAGCCGCCGTCATCCAGCTTCAATGCCAGCTCCAGGAACTCTGCAGCTAGGGCAGCGTTCTGGGTCATCACAGGCTCCATGGCGCTCTGATAGACCAAAGCCTCCTCGGCCATCGGGTCGGCTGCGCAGGCCACCAAGAGTGGCAGCGTCAGGAGAAGCATCATGTTTCGGGTCGTTGGCATCTTGCGGCATCCGGGTCTCCCGTAGCATAAGGGGAGCGTCCTGCAGTCGTCACCCTCGCTACGGATCCAACATGAAGGGTCAGCCAACATGAAGCGCCTTGAACAGTGGCTCTCCCGTGGCCGTGGCCTTGCCCGGTCGGCCCGCGCGGTCTTGCCTGGTGCTGCCCGTGCCCATCGGCCTGTACGTTTGGTGCTGCGTCTGAACGACGTTCGCCTGGCGCCCGGGTTGGTGCGTGCCACCGGGGAAGCGCTGACCTTGGATGAGTGGCGCAACGCCGTGCTCATGGTCCACCACTGGCTGGGACCGACCCGGGTCACCTTTGCCGGCGGGGAGCCGGCTCGGAGCCCCCACCTCGAAGACCTTGTGCGCTTCGCCAACCGGCTCGACTGCCCTACGCACTTGATCACCGCAGGTCCGCTCGACCAAGCAGAGGCGGAGGCGCTGATCGACAGAGGACTCGGTGCGCTGACCATCTTGGTGGGCGGCGTGGACGAGGGCACACACCAAGCCGCTGTAGGGGCGCCGTTGGCCGATGCGACCTCCACGCTGGAGGCGTTCCAGCGCGCCAAGGGCACCCGTTCCCGCCCCCTCCAGGTCTTCGTTGGGGTCCCCCTTACCGCGTCCAGCGCTAGCTCCGCCGCAGCGGTGGCTGGTTGGGCTCGTCAGGCCGGCGCGGACGGCGTCTTAGGCACTCTGCCGCTAGGCATCGACGCCCCAGCGGGAGCAGCCCAGGCGGTTTTGGGACTGGGGCGGGACAATCACACCCCAAAACACTTGCTCGATCATCTCTCTGGCAAGAGCAAGCGAAACCATGGCGGGATGCGCATCGAAGTGCTCAGCGATGGAACGGTTCTGGTCTCATCTTTGGTGGGCCCCATCGGCAATGTGCGTGATGGCGAGCCCAAGGTGCTCTGGGAGGCTGCCGACGAGCAGATCTCTGCAGCGCGCAGTCACCCCCGGCCCTGGGACGAGGTTGAACTCGTCCCGGAGCGCCTCTTCTCTGAGCGTTAAAACATGCGCATTTTTCCCCATCAGATCCCTCACGAAGGTCGTGAAGTAGACCTCTCCATGGACGAGAAGTGGGCCCGCGAAGGCGTCGGAGAGGGCGTAGGTGGCAAGACCATCTCCTTGGATGGCCAACTCTTCTTGCGTGCCTACGAGGCACAGATCCGGGTGACCGGGACTGTGGACTCTGAAGTAGAGCTGGTCTGCGATCGCTGCGCCCAAGATTTGCGTTGGACCCAAGAGGGGGAGATGGACCTGAGCTATCTGCCCATCGGATCCCGCGATGACGGCTCTCGGGCCTTGGCTTCCGATGAGCTGGACATCGGCTTTTACCCCGTGGAGGGTCTGGATCTCGGCCGTGTGTTGCAGGAGTTTTTTGCGCTGGAGGTACCAGGACGGTTAACGTGCGACGCCCCTAGTGCTGTTCCTCTGGACGGTGAGCCTTGCTTGCCTCTCGGAACAGCACCGGAACCCACTAAGCGCGCCGACCCTCGCTTCGCTGCCCTCGCGGGCCTGAAGCTGTCCGGCGAAGGATAAGAACATGGCAGTCCCAAAGAAGCGTACGTCCAAGTCCCGTAAGGGCATGCGTCGTTCCCACCACGCGATCAAGCACACCGCCGCAGCCGAGAGCTGCACCAGCTGTGGTGAGCTCAAGTTGCGACACCACGCCTGTGGAACTTGCGGTACTTACCGTGGTCTGCAGATCCTGAGCCCAGCTCAAGATTAAGCGCGGCGGACCTTATACGGGTCCGGCAACACTGAGAAATAGCCGAGTCTGCATTGGACTCGGCTTTTTTTCCTCCAATCGGCGGTCTCCGCCATGTGGCTTCCTGAACTCTTCGCGAGCTTGCTCCTGGGCTGGTTCGGAATAAGGGGGGCCCGTCATCTGAGGAGGGCCACGTGGCCGACAAAGAAGCCGTTGTTCTCAAGGTTCGTAAGCTCATTGCGGACGCGCTGGGCGTAAGCGAGGACGAGGTCGTTCCGAGCGCCTCCTTCATCGAGGACCTGGGGGCCGACTCCCTGGACATCGTTGAGTTGGTCATGGAACTCGAGAAAGAGTTCGAGATCGCCATCGAAGACGATGACGCCGAGCGGATCTCCACCGTGCAAGACGCGGTTGACTACATCCTGGAGCACGCCAACTCCTAGGGCGTGCAGCGAGACACCAGGAGCTGCAATGCGCCGAGTTGTGATCACAGGCGTAGGGGCTCTCAGCCCTTGCGGGAGCACGGCTGCCGCCACCTGGGATGCCATGGTGGCCGGGCGTAGCGGGATTGATGTGCTCAAGAATGTGCCTGTGGACGGCCTTCCTGTCCGTATTGGCGGCGAAGTTAAAGACTTCGACGCCAATGAGGCGCTCGGCCGTCGCGTGGCCAAGCGCATGGATCGCTTTTGCCAGTTTGGCGTCTTGGCTGGGGAAGAGGCTTGGCGTGACGCAGGTCTGGAAGACTTTGTTGGGGATCGCACCCGCATGGGTGCCTACATCGGTACGGGTGTCGGTGGTTTGGGCGAAATCATCGATGCGCAAAAGAGCTTTGATGCCCGCGGACCTCGCGGACTCTCTCCATTCTTCGTACTACGCACTCTGACCAATCTGGCTGCGGGACACTTATCCATGCGGCTGGACCTTCAGGGCCCCAGCCTTTGTGTCAGCACGGCCTGTGCAACGGGGAACCACAGTATTGGCGAGGCGATGCGCGCCATTCAGCTGGACGACGCCGACGTGATCATCGCCGGAGGGGCCGAGGCACCGCTGTTGCCCACCTGCTTGTCAGGCTTTGCGGTGATGAGGGCGCTCTCTCGGAACAACGACAACCCCAAAGAAGCCAGTCGGCCATTCGATGCCGATCGAAACGGCTTCGTGATGGGCGAGGGCGCTGGTGTGCTGGTGGTGGAAGAGTTGGAGCACGCCAAGGCTCGTGGGGCTCGCATCTACTGTGAGTTGGTCGGCTACGCGCTGAACTCCGATGCCCACCACATCACCGCCCCGGCGCCTCGTGGCGCTGGCGCTGCCCGCTGCATGACGCTGGCGCTCAAGCGCGGCCGCGTGAACCCAGAGGACGTGGTCTACATCAACGCCCACGGAACCAGCACACCGCTCAACGACAAGTCTGAGTCCGAGGCGATTCAGGACGTGTTCGAAGAGCACGCGTTCAAGCTGATGGTGTCCTCGACAAAGAGCGTCACGGGTCACCTGCTCGGAGCAGCTGGCGGGGTCGAGGCTGTGGCATGCGCTCTCGCAGTGCACCAGGGCTTGGTTCCTCCAACGGCCAACTGGACCACTCGGGATCCTGAGTGTCCGCTGGACTACGTACCAGGCGATGCGAGGGAAACCACCGTTGGCGTTGCCGTGTCCAACGCTTTTGGATTTGGTGGCACAAATGCCACCTTGGTGTTCCGCCGCTTCGAATAGAGGGAAAGCTCCGAACCTAGGAGCCCCCATGTCCGAGCAGCACCTCACCATCGCCACCGCCTCCGACCACGCCGGCTTTGAGCTGCGCAATGCCTTGGAAGCACACCTGAGTGCCAAGGGCATTCGCGTGCTCTCGTTGGGTACCCAGGTCAAGGAGCGCTGTGACTACCCAGATTACGCCGAGAAAGTCGCCCGTGCCGTTGTTGCAGGAGATGCAGACCTAGGCCTGCTGGTTTGCGGGACGGGTGTGGGCATGTCCATGGCTGCGAACAAGGTGCACGGGGTGCGCGCGGCAGTGGTCTCGGATATCTTCTCAGCCCGCGCAACCCGCTTACACAATGACTGCAATGTCCTGTGTGTTGGGGAGCGCGTTGTCGGCGTTGGACTCGCTCAGGAGATTGTGGACGCTTTCTTGTCCGCCAGCTTTGAGGGAGGCCGCCACCAGGGCCGCGTGCAAAAGATGATGGACCTGGAGCGCTAAGCCTCCGGGTCGCCTCGGAGAGAACATGAGTGAGTTGCTCAAGACTGTAGACCCCCAGGTTGCCGCTGCCATGGCGGGCGAAGTCCAGCGCCAGGCGCAGGACATCGAACTCATCGCCTCGGAGAACTATGTCTCCCAGCCAGTGATGGACGCCATGGGCTCTGTGCTCACCAACAAATACGCTGAGGGCCTGCCGGGGCGTCGCTACTACGGCGGCTGCGACTGGGTAGATCAGGTCGAGGAGATCGCACGGTCCCGGGCCAAGGAACTATTCAACAGCATTGGGGCCAACGTCCAGCCCCACTCCGGTGCCCAGGCCAACGCCGCTGTCTTCTTGGCCGCTCTGGACGCCGGCGACACGATGTTGGGCCTGAACCTGAGCCATGGCGGTCACCTGACCCACGGCTCGCCGGTGAACAGCTCGGGGAAGATCTACAATGCAGTGCACTACGGTCTGGACTTGGAGACAGGACGCATCGACATGAACCAGGTGCGCGAGCAAGCCCTCAAGCACCGTCCCAAGATGATTATCACGGGTGCGAGCGCTTACCCGCGGATGTGGGACTGGCAGGCATTTCGCGACATCGCGGACGAGGTCGGCGCCGTGATTCTTGCGGACATGGCTCATATTGCGGGCTTGGTGGCAGGTGGCGTGCACGACAGCCCCATTCCTTTCTGTGAGTACGTTTCCACCACGACCCACAAGACCCTGCGCGGCCCCCGCGGCGGCCTGTTGCTCGGACAGCGTCAGGTGATGAAGGCGTTGAACTCTGCCGTCTTCCCTGGCACCCAGGGTGGCCCCTTGATGCATACCATCGCGGCCAAAGCGGTGGCCTTCGGCGAGGCCTTGCAGCCGCAGTTCAAGCACTACACCCAGCAGGTCATCGACAACGCTAAGTCCATGGCGACTGCATTGCAGGAAAGGGGATTTGACCTGGTATCTGGCGGAACCGATAACCACCTGATGCTGTTGGATCTGGGAAGCGAAGGCATCAGCGGGAAGGAGGCCGAGGATCTTCTGGGTCAGGTCTCCATCACCGTGAACAAGAACACCGTCGCTGGCGAGACCCGGTCTCCGTTTGTGACCAGTGGTGTTCGCATCGGCACACCTGCCATGACCAGCCGTGGAATGACCACCCAGGATGCCGCCCAGATCGGTGACTGGGTTGCAGATACCCTGGAGAGCGGTGGAGATGCGGGCAAGCTGGCCTCGATTCGTGGGGCGGTGCATGACTGGTGTGCGGAGCACCCCATGCCCGAACTCCACATAGACTGGACCAAGCGGGCGTGATCTGCCCCTTCTGCCAGCACCCCAGCACGCGGGTCGTCGACTCCCGTGTCACCGGCCCCAAGGGCGGAGGCATCCGCCGGCGTAGGGAGTGTCCGGAGTGTGAGCGCCGCTTTTCCACCTTGGAGCGCATCGAGCAGCGAATGCCCCAGGTGGTCAAGAAAGATGGTCGGCGGGAGACCTTCGACGTGGGCAAGGTCCTTCAAGGTCTCCAGGTCGCGCTTCGCAAGCGGCCAGTGTCCAGTGTGTGGGTCCAGGCCGCTGTGCAACGCATCGAGCAAGGCGTCTTTGCTGAAGCGGACAAGGGCGAGATCAGCACCCACAGGGTGGGGGAGTTCGTGCTCGCTGAGCTTCGCAGCGTAGACAGGGTCGCATTTTTGCGCTTCGCCTCGGTCTACCAAGAATTCAACAGCGCAGAAGAGTTCATGGAGCTCATTCAGCCGCTGTTGACCTCGGATTCGGAGGAGTAGAGGCTCGTGAGCAGCCACAGCACCAGCAACGATGCCCGCTTTATGCGGCGCTGTGTTGAACTCGCCCGTGGTGCAGCGGGCCGCACCGCACCCAACCCCATGGTGGGCGCTGTCATCACCTTGAATGGGGAGATCCTCGCAGAAGGCTTCACACAGCCTCTGGGCCAGGACCATGCCGAGCCCAATGCGCTTGGTAAACTGGGTGGGCGGGCGCCAGGCGCAACCATGTATGTATCCCTGGAGCCCTGCTGCCACCACGGGCGCACACCTCCGTGTACTGAAGCCATTCTCAAGTCTGGGATTGAGCGGGTGGTCATTGGAATGGTGGATCCCGACCCTCGCGTCCAGGGGCAAGGTATCGAGATCCTTCGGGCTGCTGGTATTCATGTAGAGCTTGGCGTATGCGAGGACAGCTGCCGCGACTTGAACGCCGGATTTATCAAGGCCCAGGAGCAGGGTTTGCCTCGGGTGTGGCTCAAGACGGCCATCACCCTGGACGGGCACATCGCTGATTTCAACGGAACTTCCCAGTGGATCACCTCGCCGGAGGCTAGGCGCGAAGGTCACCGTATGCGCGATCGCAGCGACGGGATCTTGGTGGGCTCAGGAACCCTTTTGGCCGATGACCCCCAACTCACCACACGGCTGCCCGAGGGCGGGCGGGATCCCCTTCG
Source organism: Cognaticolwellia sp. (assembly GCA_047621545.1). Classification (GTDB taxonomy): domain Bacteria; phylum Myxococcota_A; class UBA796; order UBA796; family CAJQPC01; genus CAJQPC01. Next base: position 10,743 of record JBLHMA010000045.1, read on the forward strand.
AGTGGTCATCGATACGCATCTGCGCATTCCCGACGGTGCCCGACTCTTTCTGGCTGGCGACCGGCTGCCAGTGATCTTTTGCGGTATGGATGCACCTGTTCGGAAGCTACCAGCGCGGATCATCCGGGTCGCCGGGGGGGCTGGGGGATTGGACTTGCGCCAGATCATGCGGGAACTGGTCGCTCTGGGCGTTCACAACCTGCTGGTAGAGGGGGGCGGCGGACTCAGCCGCAGTCTGCTGGATCAAGGCTTGGTGGACCGTCTGCTTGTGTTCATGGCGCCGAAGATTCTGGCCGGCGGACGCAACTTTGTGGGCGGCGCACCCTTTGGTCTTCCCGATGCACCGTGTTTTCGCTTCCGAAGCACCCGACGTGTTGGGCCCGACCTATTGCTGGACCTGGAGCTTGCCTGATGTTCACTGGACTGATCACCGATGTTGGAGAACTGGTCTCCATTACCGCTGCCGGAAACGGTGTTTCGATGGTGGTTCGCACGGCCTATGACCTGTCCAAGGTCGCCGAAGGTGCCTCCATCGCATGTGACGGTGTGTGCCTGACGGCAGAGACTTTCGGCACTGGCACTTTCACCATCACGGCTGGCCAAGAGACCTTGGACAAGACCACCTTGGGTAGCTGGACTCCTGGGCGCCGCATGCATCTAGAGCAGGCTACCCGGGTCGGGGATCACCTCGGCGGTCACTTGGTGCAAGGCCACGTGGACGGGGTTGGAACGATCCGATCAGTAGAGGTTCGGCAGGAAAGCTGGATCTTCTGGGTAGAGCCCTCCGAGGAGTTGGCCCGCTACATCGTGACCAAGGGCTCCATCACCCTGGATGGCGTCTCGCTGACCGTCAACGAGTTGGACAGCACGGATGCCTTCCGGCTCAACATTATTCCCCACACCGTCAAGAACACCCACGTCGACACCTGGTGCCCTGGCGCAAAGGTAAACCTCGAAGTTGATGTGCTGGCCCGCTATGTGGAGCGCCTTCTGACTTGGCGTCCTGGTGGCGGCTTGACTCTTGAGCGCCTGGCCGAGCTTGGCTACGGTCGCAACTGATCTTTCTTCCCGTTCTAGAGAGGACCCCAATGTCCGACTTTGTAGTGATGCACGCGGATCCCAACGAACGCGCCCGCCTGGCCATCGACGACATCCGCGAGGGCCGTATGGTCATCCTGGTGGACGACGAGGACCGTGAGAACGAGGGCGACTTGACTGTCGCAGCCTCCAAGATCACCCCGGAGCACATCAATTTCATGGCCACTCACGGCCGTGGACTGATCTGCTTGAGCATGACCGCTGAGCGCGTGGACCGCCTGGGACTGCCCATGATGGCCGTCAACAACCAGAGCCCGTACCATACCGCCTTTACGGTCAGCATCGAGGCTCGTGAGGGTGTGACGACGGGCATCTCCGCTGCGGATCGCGCTCAGACCATTCGGGTAGCCACCTCCGAGGGTGCCAATCCTCAGGACCTGGTTGTCCCTGGCCACATCTTCCCCCTGCGCGCCCGTGACGGTGGTGTGCTCGTGCGGACTGGCCAGACCGAGGGCAGTGTCGACTTGGCGCGCCTGGCTGGCTTGGAGCCTGCTGGCGTGATCTGCGAGATCATGAGCGATGACGGAGAGATGGCTCGTTTGCCGGAGCTCATCGAGTTTGGCACCAAGCACCGCGTCCGCGTGGTTACCGTCGCTGACTTGATCCAGTGGCGACTGCAGAACGAGCGTCTGGTTGAGCGCGTCCAAGACGCCATGCTGCCCGTTCCTGGTCTGGGTGACTTCAACGCGCGCATCTACCGCAGCCTGCCTGCCGGGGGCCTTCACATGGCCCTATGGAAGGGTGACCTGGGGGAGACCCCTTTGGTTCGCGTCCAAGCCAGCGACCCCATCGGAGATGTCTTCCGCGCCTTGTCTTCGCGCTATGCGCGGATGCTGGATGCCTCCCTGGAGAAGATCGCCGAGGAGGGTGGACTGTTGGTCTACATGAACGTCTTCGGCGGCCGCGACGAGACCGACCTGCTTCGTATGGCTACCCATCACTTGCTGCCCCCCAAGGGCACCGAGCCCGCTCCTAAGGGCAAGCAGAACGCCGATTCGCGCACCCGGGACCTGGGTACTGGATGCCAGATTCTGATGGATATGGGCGTGAAACGCCTGCGCCTGATGACCAACAACCCCACGCCCATTCCCGGCATCGAAGGCTATGGATTGGAAGTTGTGGAGCATGTGCCCATCGGCGGCAAGCCGGCTACCAGTGGCGAGGAGAGCTGAACCATGGAAAGCATCGTTGGCATGCAGATTGACTCCGGTGGCCGCTACGCCATCGTGGTGTCTCGCTGGAATGACTTGATCACCAGCCGCCTGTTGGACGGCGCCTTGGATTGCCTCAAGCGGCACGGCGTGGATCTGGACAGCCAGGTTCAGGTGATCTACGTACCGGGAGCTGTTGAGCTCCCGCTGATCGCTAAGAAGGTCGCCGAGAAGGGCAACGTAGACGCGATCATCGCCTTGGGCTGTGTGATTCGTGGTGGCACTGCGCACTTCGACTTTGTGGCAGGCGAGGCTGCCAAGGGTTGTACACAGGTCTCGATGCAGACCGGCATCCCGGTTGCCTTTGGTGTGCTCACCCCGAACTCCATCGAGCAGGCCATCGAGCGTGCAGGCACCAAGATGGGGAACAAGGGTGTGGAAGCAGCTATGACCGCACTGGAAATGGTCTCTCTCATCAAGCAGCTGGAGGCCTAAAGTGGCAAGCCGCCGTCGGGCCCGAGAGTTCGCTCTCCAGGCTCTGTACCAAAGCGATGTGGGCGACGACTCCGTTCAGAAAGCCCTTCAGGGGCTCTGGGCTGGTCTGGTCGAAGAGACCGACGAGGAGCTGGGCAAGCGCCAAGCTGAGTCGGACGAGATCGAGTTTGCTACTGGGCTGTGCATCGGTATCGAGGCCAAGCGAGATGAGCTGGACCAGCGCATTGAGGCAAGCTCCACCAACTGGCGCGTCCCTCGTATGAGCGTGATCGATAGAAATATCCTTCGCATGGGTGCTTTTGAGTTGTCTTCTATGCCGGAAGTGCCTGCAAATGTGTCTATCAACGAGGCCATTGAGCTCGCCAAGCGCTTTGGAACCAAAGACTCCAAGGGCTTCGTGAACGGCATCCTTGACCGCATCGCCCGAGACCTGGGACGGGTGTGAGCGAAGGGCTGCTCAGGGGCCGCCTGCGGGGCAACATTGGCCTGCTGGTCCTTTGCAGCACAGTCGTTCTGCTCAGTATTGTGATGAGCGCCGACCCCGAGGTTGCGCGCATCTTCGGGTGGGATGTACCGCCTCTTTGTGTGTTCGTGAACGTCTTGGGCACGGAGTGCTGGGGCTGTGGGATGACCCGCAGTTTCATCTTCACCGCGCATGGGGATTTAGACGCGGCATGGTTGCTCAACCGCGGGGGGCCCCCCTTCTGGCTGCTCATCGCCAGCCAGGTTCCCTATAGAACTCTGCTGATCATACGCGGAGCAAGGCACCTGAAAGGGGTCGAGGGGAAGGGATGAAGGCCACCAAGGGTCGTGCTACCGTTCCTCCCGGAGTGAGACATGCTGCTGTTGGCTACCTTGATTTTTGCTACCCAAGACCGAAGCAACTGCGCGGCCACCGATAGCGCGAAGGCCTGTCTGGACGCCGGGCTGTACCGCAGCTACGAGTCCGTGAGCGGTGGAAAGGTAAGCTTTGAGTTGGGGTGCGAGAAGGGGAGTGAGCAGGCCTGTTTCTTCCGGGACCTGGATCGCTACGCGACAGGGGAAACCAGCCTGGTCTTGAGCGCCAACGCCCAGGCCCTCTCAGAGCTGCAGGCGCGCTGCTCAGTGGGGCGAACCCAGGCCTGTTACCACCTGGGCTTGCTTCATGTGGACGGCCCGATTGACTACCGGGACTCTAGCCAAGGCAATATGTTGCTGCGCCAAGCTTGTGATGGTGGGGCCTACGATGCCTGCTTGCTCTTGGCCGAGCCCCTCACGCGCAGCTCCGATGCGGGCATGAAGGAGCAGGCCCGCGGCTTGTATCGGAAGGGCTGTGATGGTCGCCACGCCAAGTCCTGCTTGGCGCTTCTGGGACAGATCGACGCAGGCAGCGACGAGGCCGGCAAAGTGCGGGCTCAAGCATGCAAGGCTGGCGCCGACTCCGTTTGCAAGTAGGTTAAGGAGGCCCGCCCGGAGGCACCATGGCCCTGCTGATCAAAGTGGCACCCCCAGCCCTCGCGTTAGCGTGTTGGATCGCGGCGTTCCTTCTGTTTCCGCCCAACAAGCAGCGACGTTGGCCGGTGTTGCTCTTCCCCATGGCTGCGCTGATGATTAGCTCGATCCTGGCCTTTAGTGGTGCAAAGGTTGCCTTGGATCTGGTCCGCTTCGGAGATGTGGACCCCACCCAGGCGGCCAGCATCTTGGGGGACGTGCTCCTGCAGGAGTCGATGGCTCTGCTCTGGTCAGCGGCGGCGTTCTTGGGCACCTGCATCATCGAGGCTCTGCGTGTCGCTGAGCCGGGGCTGGGCAATAGAGGGTGGTCCATAGGGCTCGGTGTGGTGATGCTCGCCGGAGTGGTCGGGCTGACCCTGCCCTTTGACAACCTACAGTACGCCTGGATGCAGCCGGCATACCTTCTGGCTGCCATCGGACCCTTGATCCTTGCTTTGAGTCGTCCTGACCCCAACCCGGAGCGCCGGGCACAGCGCATGGTCACCCTTGGTGCCGGTGGTGTGATGGGTGCCATTGCCAACTACTTGGCCATCAGCCGCCTCAACGAGGGATTGGGCTATCAAGCCCTCGCCAGCAACCCCGAGCTCACCGAGCTGCCCGATCTTGTCGGTTGGGGTTTGGACAGCGGCTTTGCCGTGTGTGCCATCGCTGGCGCCTGTGCGCTGTTGGCCCTGATACCCGCGAGAGTTGGCAAGGCGCCGGAGGCCTTCGCCACCAGTCTACTCATCGCCCTGGGTGTGTCCACTGCGGCCCTGATCTTCAATGTGCCCACGCACTTCGCCAAAGACAGGGTGCGGGCCTACTCGCGTCCCGGCCAGTTCGTCGTGCTGGAGAGTCGCTTGGACAGTCTGCCCACGGTGAGCGCTCCTGGGGATCCCGGCTTGGGCAGTTCGGCCGTCCTTATGCTGGAGGCTGGACGTTGGTTCGACTCCCGAACTGGAGTCCCCGTCGAGATGCCCTTGAAGGACGCCCAGCGCTACACCGACAACCTGGGGCGCTTGGTCTTGGCGCTGCGCCCAGAGGCCCCCGCTCAGGAGCTGCTCGCCACCCCCTTCGGCGTGGACAAGCTGGCGGTCGTTGTCGGCGGACTCCAGCAGGCACCGCACGACGCCCTGACCCACACGGTCTACGGGGTCGTGCCGTTGGAGCGCGCAAGCGGTGGGCAGCCCGTCCAGGTCACAACACTGCTCAAGGAACTCCTGGTGCAGTGCCCCAATGGCTGCATCGTGAGTGCTCCCTAAACGCGCCTAAATCGCAGCCTTTAGGGAGGCGGTGAGCTTGGAGAGTTCCGCTGTAGCGTTGGCTCCGTGGGCCTCGACGATGCGCACCAAGGCCGACCCCACAACGACACCATCCGCCCCCGAGGCCACGGAAGCGGCGTCTTCTGGAGTAGCGATTCCAAAGCCCACCGCGACCGGAAGACCGGCCAGCTTACGAACCCGGGCGATGCGGTCCACCAGGGCCTGACCACCTTGGAAAGCGGCGCCGGTCACGCCCGTCATAGACACGTAGTAGGCAAAGCCACCTGCACTCGGACCCAGGGCCGCGATGCGGTCGTCGGGAGTGGTCGGCGCGATGAGCAGGATGGGGTGGATGTTGTGGGAATCCAGGGCAGCCCGCAGCTCAGGCTCTTCTTCCGGTGGGCAGTCCACCACCAGCAGGCCGTGAATGCCGACCTCTACGCATCGGGCGGCCAGGCGCTCGTAGCCGTAGCTCAGGAAGGGATTCAGGTATCCAAAGAGCACCTTGGCGGTGTCGCCTGTGATCTTGCTGGTCATCTCCAAGATCTTCTCGAGGGTTGCCCCAGAAGCCAGTGCACGCTCGGCAGAGCGTTGAATGGCTGGGCCGTCCGCACCTGGGTCGGAGAAGGGGACACCGATCTCCAAGACATCGGCGCCAGCGTCAGCCAGCGCCTGAAACAAGGGCAGGCTCTCGTCCACGCTGGGGTCGCCAGCGCAGAGGTAGGTCACCAGGGCGGTCTCGTCCCGGGCGAAGATTTCATCCAAGCGGTTCACAGATTCAACTCTCGCATCAGGGTCTCAGTGTCCTTGTCGCCGCGGCCGCTCAAGTTCACCAGGATGTCCGCGTCGGGACCGGTGAACTGAACGATGCGGGGCAGCGCGGCGATGGCGTGGGCCGTCTCCAGGGCGGGCACGATGCCCTCGAGCCTGGAGAGTAGCTGCGTGGCGTCCAGGGCTTCCTGGTCGGTGACCGAGATGTACTGGGCGCGCCCGGTCTTGTGGAAGTAGGCGTGCTCGGGTCCCACGCCTGGGTAGTCCAGGCCAGCTGAGATGGACCAGGCTGGCTGGACCTGACCGTGCTCGTCTTGCAGCAGGTAGGTCTTCTGGCCGTGCAGGACGCCGATCTGGTCGCCAGCGATGGAGCTGGCGTGCTCGCCGCTCTCAATGCCCTTGCCAGCGGCCTCGACCCCAATGAGCTTCACGCCCAGCTCGTCGCGGAAGGCGTGGAAGATCCCCATCGCATTGGAGCCACCGCCCACGCACGCGACCACGGCGTCGGGGAGGCCTACGCCGACATCCTCCAGCTGTGCCTTGGCCTCGATGCCAATGCAGGCCTGTAGCTCGCGCACCATCAGGGGGTAGGGGTGCGGACCGGCTACGGAGCCAATGCAGTAGAAGGTGTCATCGACGTTGGTGACCCAGTCGCGCAGGGCCTCGTTCATGGCGTCTTTTAGGGTGGCGGTGCCGCTGTGCACTGGCCGGACTTCGGCGCCCATCAGGCGCATGCGGGCCACGTTCAGGCGTTGGCGAACAGTGTCTTCGGCGCCCATGTAGACCACGCATGGCAGCTCAAAGAGCGCGCAGGCCGTAGCGGTGGCCACACCGTGCTGTCCGGCCCCGGTCTCCGCGATGATGCGGGTCTTGCCCATGCGCTTGGCCAGGAGAATCTGGCCCAGGCAGTTGTTGATCTTGTGGGCGCCGGTGTGGTTCAGATCCTCGCGCTTTAGCCAGATCCGCGCGCCGACAGTCTCGGAGAGGCGCTTGGCGAAGTAGAGCAGCGAGGGCCGGCCTACGTAGTTGACCAGCAGGTCTTCGTACTCGGCTCGGAAGACCGGATCAGCCCAGGCCTTCTCCCAAGCCAGGGTCAGCTCCTCCAAGGGGGGAACCAGGGTCTCTGCGACATAGCGGCCGCCGAATGCGCCGTAGTGGCCGCGGGCGTCGGGAACGACTGGCATTTCTGCTCCTGCAAGCACGCAAGCTAACGGGGGCCCCGGGCGGCCTCCACAAAGGCACGCACACGCGCCAAGTCTTTGATGCCCGGACTGGACTCTACTCCGCTCGCAGTATCTACCCCCCATGGGTGCACAGCATCGACGATTTCGGCCACATTCTCGGGGCGCAGTCCGCCAGCCAGCACGCACTCACCGAGCGCAGCAGCTTGGCGCGCAAGGGCCAGATCGACGCGCGCGCCTGTGCCGCCCAGTTCACCGGGCACATAAGCATCCAGCAGAAAACGCTGCTGACCAAAGCGCTGGATCTCCTCCAAGACGCCCGCCTTGGCCCGGTGGGCCTTGAGCAACGGGGTTCCAAGCCAAGCCCCAAAGGATGGGGGCTCAGAACCGTGCAGCTGCACCCGGTCAGGCTGGATCTGGTCCACCCGTTCTCCCAGCTCGATCTCGTCCATGTTGGCAACCAGGAGCACGACCTCGCAGTCCAGTGCCTCGGCGATCTCCGCGGCCAGTTTGGGGGAGATGCAACGCTTGGAGCTGGAGACAAGGTTCAGTCCGATGGCATCGACCCCGCAAGCCTGCACCTGCAGAGCTTGGCCGGTCGAGGTCACCCCGCAGACCTTGATCCACATCTTCAGCGTCCCAACAGCGCGGACAGCGCAGCGCCGGGATCATCCTGGGTCATCAGGCCGGTACCCACCAAGATGGCCATCGCGCCAGAACGCTCCATGCGCAGGGCGTCTGCCCGGCTGTGCACCCCAGACTCCGCCACGGCCACGACGGTGTCGGGCAGGGTTGGGATCAAGGCCTCGCACACAGCCAGATCGATGTGCAGGCTGCGCAGGTCTCGGTTGTTCACACCCAGGATTATGGCGCCGCAGTCCAGGGCGATCCTGACCTCGTCCGCGGAGTGGGCTTCGACCAAGCACTCCAGACCGATCTTGTGGGCGTGTCGAAGCATGTGCTTGAGCTGAGTGGGCTTCAACATCGAGACCATCAACAATGCGGCGTCGGCACCATGGGCGTGGGCTTCGTCCAGCTGGACCTTGTGGATCAAAAAGTCCTTCCGCAGCACCGGGATGTCCACGGCCGCTGAGACCTGCTCCAGGTCTTGCAGGCTTCCACCAAAGTGCGGGCCGTCGGTGAGCACAGAGATTCCAGCGGCGCCTGCAGCCTGGTAGGCCAAGGCGATCTGAACCGGATCTGCTCCTGGGCGAATGTCGCCGCGGGAGGGGCTGCGGCGTTTGATCTCCGCGATGGCTGACAGTCCAGGAGCACGCAGGGAGGCAGATAGGCTGCGGATCGTGCGTTCAGGGCGAGCAGGCGGGTCGTTGAGCAGAGCCTCGACTTCGTCTTCCTTAGCTGGGCGAATGCGGTCCAAGAAGCTGCTCATTGTTGACTCTCGTGGATCAAGTTGGTGAGGGTGCCCTGAACCTTGCCGCTGTGCAGCACCGCCCGTGCGGCCTGAACACCCTCTTCCAGGGAAGGGTGGAGTCCAGCCACGTAGGCCGCCGCGCCA
>JBLHMA010000046.1:0-19524 GCA_047621545.1 Cognaticolwellia sp.
CAGGCCATGCGACCCCAACTTCGGCTAACGAGGGGTCTACCGCTCGGCCTACGGCCGGGTCTTGCGCGCGGGCCCCTGAAGGTCATCGAGGTAGGAACGACCTGGGTGTTCCGGAGGCCACGGGTCGGTGCTCCCTGCTCCTCCGGGTCGCACAACAAGCCCTTCGGGACCCTTCGGGTTTGTGCTCCCCTCCGTCGGCCTGCGGCCGGTCGCACAGACCCTCCAGGTACCAGAGACCTGCAGGTTGGGGCCCGTGCTCGGACACATTGGCTCGTGCCTCGCCAACGTCGGTAATCCCCTGGCGTTGAGCGCAGAGTTCTCGGTCGGAGAACCGCCACACGCGATGGCGATACAGGTCAACACAGCAAAGCCGGCGCTGTGGAGCAGGGCTTGAGTGCCCGCGACACAAAGATGACCGACCCAAGCATGCTCCCCGCCCGCCACCTGAGATTCCCTGCTCCTCCAAGTGACCAACCGTGTCTGCGCCCCTGAGTGGGTCAAGAGGGAGGGGGGAGCCGGGCGTTGAGCCCTGCACTCGCTGCAAGAATCAAGGGACCGCGCGAAGGTCCAGCCAGCTGGTCGAGTCGCAGCTGGAATCCCCACCATCGGAGGTGAGAAGATGGACTTCGCCCGGCTCCACCGCCACGTCCCCGATGTCCTGGGCCTTCGTGTATGAATACAAGACCCCACTCTCCCAGAGGGTGACACCCTTCTGCATGATGGAGAAGCTCGCACCGGAAGAGCAGTTCTCACCGAACAGCTGCAGGCCCACAGCCCCCCGAAGGGCGGTGGCATCGCCGGGCACCTGGATGGTGACATCGCTTGGAGCGTGCGCGTAAACGCCGGTACAGTAGTGCTGGTCCAGCACGTCGAAACCGACGCAGATCTTGTCGGTGCCCACGCAGTTCACCTCCGCGTCGCCCCAGAACCACCCATCTGCGGTGACCGCGCCCCAGCCCACGCTGCCCTGGGGAGACATGTCTCGAACCAGGGTGGCGTCAGTCTCCAGGGTGGCGCAGTCTGCGACCTCGGCACCGAGCTCGTTGGAGTAGCGCGCGTGCAGGTACAGAAGATCATTGGCGACCGCCTCATCGAATGCCGACGCCCCGCCGAGAGGGTCCAAGGCGGCGTCCGCCCTGAGCAGCTCAGCGTACTGTCGCACCTTGGCTACCACCTCAGGGTACGCGAGGGGCCCCGCAGCCAGCTCTGCGATGGTGGCGTCCACGTCTCGGCCCTGGGCGATCTGGCGCTGCATCAGGACGTCGACGTAGGGCGCGCCGGTGGTCGGGTCGTAGGCGAAGGCGCTGGTGGCCCAAGGCCTGCTGACGTCGACATTGAGCGCGGACCAGAGCCCAAGTGAGCTGAAGTCGAAGTTGTAGTCCCAAGGGATGATCCGCCATGTCCCATGCAGGTCGTCGGGGTTGGCGTCCAGCCCTGGGTCGTTGTAGAGGTAGAAGTTGTTGCCGTCCGCAGAAAAGGAGTCTTGGCTGCCCGAGAGGCTGCGAACGATGGACTCCAAGAAGAAGGCGTCCACATCAAGCACGGCGGCCAGCTCCTCGTCGCTTCCGTTGGCGACGAGGGTGGTGAGCTGCTCTAGGTCGCTGCCGTCACCCTCGACCTCCGTGTTGTATTGAAAGTAGCTGAGCGCATCGGTGAGCGGCATCAGGCCGTGCCCCCGGATGCCATCGATGGAGTAGAGGGGGCCGTCATCGTTGCCGAAGTTGCGCACCAGGAAGCGATCGTCGATGGCTTCCATGACGGTGTAGAGCCCCACCCACTCGCCATTGACCGTGACTCGGGCCCAGCCGGTGCGCGACGCCGGGACGCCGGCGTTCCGGAGCATCCACGACGCGAGCGCATCGTGCATGAAGCTGGCGTCATAGTACCCATTTCGGAGCTTCAGAGTCTCCAGACCACGCCAGCGTTGGCCGGACACGATGCGATTAAAGTCGAGCTTCAGCGGCGGTTTGCCCGCTACATGACTGGAGTATCCAAAAGCCCGCACCCCCACGTCGGCCACCACCTCGCCCTCCCAGCGAAACTCAGCCGCCTGCCAGTTCTCGGCCCACGGATCCTGAGCGATGTCGCGCCAGGCCTGGTCGGACATGGTCAACTCGATCTCGTAGACCACGCTGTCATCAAAGACCTCGTCTGCGGCATCGCGGTCGGCTTGGGGGGCCTGCTCAACGCCTACGATGTCGGTTCCGCCTTGGTTGCTGTCCCGACTGTCGTCCTGGCCCTCGGTCTGTGAGGGGCCTGGAGAGCAGGCGCCTATCGACCCAACGGCCAACACCACAAACACGGGAAGCGAAAGAAGTAAAACCACTTTGGGCAGAATAGCACCCGTTGTCGACACCCCTGGCAGAAATCGCCTGGAGCCGACCCGGCGGGTTCGGCTCGAGCGCCCTGTCGGTATGGCAGACGCCCCGGACGATGCGCTGTGACACTGACCGAGCTTCGCGACACCGCCGCACCGGAGCTGGCCCCCGTCGACTGAGTCAAGCCCTGGGAACACCCACCATGGAGTCGCACGCCCCGGAATCGCGTATCCTCGGCCCATGCGTCCTTACTGGCTCGACATTCCGCATCGCCCCACACCAGCCCTGAGCGAAGACCTGCACGTTGACGTAGTGGTCATCGGTGCGGGCCTGTGTGGGAGCTCCGCTGCCCTACATTTGGCCCAACAGGGGCTGAAGGTGGCTCTGCTGGAAGGCGGGCACATCGCCTCCTCTGCGACGGGCCGAAACGCCGGTTTCATCCTGCAAGGGACAGCCGAACGTTACGATCGCGCCGTGGAAGTGATGGGCCGGGAGCGGGCACGCACTGTGCACGCACTGAGCTTGCAGAACCACCAGGCCATGGCCCAGGCCATCCAGACCCACAGCTTGGACTGTGAATATCAGAAGCGGGGAAGCCTACAGCTGGCCTCGTCGGAGAAAGAAGAGGCTGAGCTGACGGCAGCCTGTGCTTTGTTGAACGAGGACGGGTTCGAAGCGCGCCTGATCCCAAAAGAAGACCTTCCCCCTGCCCTGACACAGACCGGCCACCGGCTCGGCGTCTTCCTGCCTGGCGACGGCGAGGTCCAACCGGCCCGCTTTACCCGTGGCATCGTCGACGCTGCACAGCAAGCCGGTTGTTCGGTCTTTGAAAACACCCGGGTGAGCGCCTTGGACGCACAGCGGCCCGGCCACGTGCAGGTACACACCCAAGGGGGACACACCGTGCACGCCAGCTTGGCCATCCTGGCCACCAATGCACGCGCCGGAGAGCTCTCCGACTGGCTCGTCGACAAAGTCGACCCGGTGCGCGGACAGATGCTCGCCACCGCACCGCTTCCCCCACTCTTCAGCGCGCCGATCTACGCCAACCATGGCTACGACTACTGGCGGCAAACCCCAGAGGGACGCGTCGTCTTAGGTGGCTGGCGCAACCTGGACCCGGAGACCGAAGTGGGCCACCAAGAGCGCCTACACCCTGGAATACAGGAGCGCATGAGTGACTTTCTACGCCGATTCCCATGGAGGGAGCAGCTGCAGGTCACCCACCGCTGGTCCGGCACCATGGGCTTCTCCAGAGACGGTCTGCCACTGGTCGGTCCCTTGCCTGGTCAGCCCGGCGCCCTGTGCGGAGTCGGCTTTACCGGTCACGGCTTTGGCTTTGCCTTTCTGGCTGGCCAAGCCTTGGCTGCGATGGTCCAGGACGGGGAGCACGCCATGTGCACCGCCCTGGACCCGCGCAGGTTCTGAGCTGGGGAGGCCTCAGCGAGCCTTGCAGCTCACGTCCTTGCCCTCTTGAGCCGAGCAGATCCAGGTCTCACCACCCGCAACCGGGGAGAAGGTCCCGCGGTTGGGCTCGAAGGTCAACATGCAGTTCTCGCCGGACAGGTTCGGAAGGACAACTTCCTTGCCAGCGCCCTTCACAGCCTCGGCCCTCTCGCCGGTGTCCTTGCAGACGCCGGAAACACGGGTCACATCTGGGGTCAGGACCTCGATTGTGACTGCCGTGGCCATGTCGATGACAACGGGCTCCGCAGCGGGCTCGGGCGGAACTTCTTTCTTGCAAGCCAACAGGCTTAGTAGCAGCACCATGGCAACCTCCTAAAGTGGTGGGCCCTACTAACCCGAGTAGGCCGGATCGGGGGCACAGACCTGAACTTCAGCGTGCTCTCCCAGCGAGATCACGCAGAGGCGTGGCCCAGTATCCAGAATCAACCATAGCCCCCGTCCTGGCTCGTCAAAGACCGCCTGGGCTGCGCCGGAAGGGAGAGACCAGAGCTGAGTTCCGCAGCGCATCCGAGAGACCTTTTGCTCATGAAGCAACATGCCACAAGGGGCGCGCCACGCACTGTTGACCGGACCGCCCCGGGCGCTTGCCTTGCGCGCAGCCATGCCCAGAGCCACGGCGTCCAACTGACCCACCAACCCCCAAGCACCATCCGCCGAGACAGGGGCCGCACAGTCCCCAAGCCGTGTCCAGCCCGAGCCCTGTCCCGCTGGAATCCAGCACACTGGACTCCGGTCTTCCCACACCACAGGCAGGACCACCGTCGCATTTCGGTCCAACCAAACCCATGTATGTACTTCGTCTTTGCTCCTCACTCTAAAGGCGAGACTGGGCATAGACGGGGGCACCAACACCGCCGGTGGCGGAAGTGGTGGAACAGGGTGCACACAGGACAGGAAGAGGAACACCCTATGGTCCTAACCGGACGCAATACGATACAGCTCGGCCCATGATCCTGACCATACTCCTATCCGCCTGTACCAGCATCTCCGAGGCTCCCCAAGCCCCTGAACTGGACCCCCGCTTCCTACGTGATGGGCTCTTCCTAGAGCAGCCTGTGCCTGGCAGTCAGCCCGCAGGTTCGGGCCACATCCTGCCCATGCCGTGGACCTCTGGCCAAGCCATGACTCTGGATGACTGGTCCGGAACCGCCCCACTTCGAGCGGAATGCCTGGCCCTGTTCTCCGAAGATCTGGGCGACGCCAGCCGCTTGGCCGCCTCGGGTGCCCCCCCGCCCGACACCGCCCTGGCCTTCTCTCCAGACGGCTCACAGCTGGCCGTGGGCAGCTTCATGGGCCAAGTCCTGGTCCTGGACGCCTGGAGCGGCGAGGTGATCTCCAAGCGCACACTGGGCGAGACCATGGTCAAGTTCCTGGCCTGGTCCAACGACGGGAAGACCCTCTACGCCGCAGAGCAGTCCCCGGATGCTCTGGTCCACGCCTTGGATCCCGCCTCTCTGGAGAGCCGCTGGACCTTGCGCTTGGCCGACCGGGTGCAGAGCACCCCAATGCCAGCCGGCGACGACCGATACGGTCTCTACGATCTGCCTGCGGCATACGGCCTGAGCGTACTCGCAGATGGCAGCCTAATCGTCGCGGCAGCCCACGGCTGGACCACGGACACAGGGCGCCGAAACCAGTCCCAGGTGCTGCACCTCTCCCCCCAAGGCAAGGTCCTCCACACCTTCCCCGAGCAGCCCGTCGAAGCGATGGTGCGCCACCCGCGCAACGACGGCGAACAGATCTTGCTGGTGGTGACCTCCTCCTCGGATTTGCCGGCCCCAGCGGGCATGCCGGTTGGTGGCGTCCAGGTACTCAGCCTCCCGGACCTTCTTCCCACCGCGTCCCACACCCTGGAGCCTTTGCTGCCTCACTTCAGCAAGGTCTTCCTCTGGGAGGCCTTGGACATTCAGGGAGACCGCGTCCTTCTAGGTCCATCCGATGGCCGGGTTGTCCTGCTGGATCTCTCCACAGACAAGTCCACGACCATCGAGCTGGGGACACCCGTGTTGAGCGGCGAAGTGCCCATCGCGTCCACCATCTCCACCGGGATGTTCTACAAGGATCAAGCGCTTATCTTGAGCTCGGAGACGTCCATCCCTTGGGGCGCCGCTGCGCCCGAATTGCGCCCGCCCTCCGCACACCCCCGGGCAAACGCCATCTGGTCCTACGACATGCAGGGCGAGCTGAACTGGACCTGGAGCGGAGAGCAGATCTTAGAGGGCATGACCCCCTCCCCTGATGGCCGTTTCATGGTGGTCGGCGCTGGCCCACGCAGCAGCGACACCCGGCGTGACCTGTACGGCGCTCTGGTCTTCGATCTGGAGGCCGAGAGCGCCACAGGAGAACAGCGCCTACAGGCCTTCTGCGCTACAGAATCCCCCATATTCTTCCGACAAGCTGCTACCCAAGATGGGCGCATCGCCGTGGTCGAGCACCCCATCGCCGACGAAGATGGCAGCATCCGCGGTGCCTACCAAGTCACCGTCCTCAGGTAGCCTGACGAGACACGAGGGAGTGAGAGATGAGCAAACGCCTGTCCGCAAGCCAGCGCCGCGCCCAGCTGATCGATGTGGGCCGCAGCGTATTCGCCCGCAACGGCTACGAGGGCACATCGGTGGAGGAGATCGCCCGCGCCGCAGGCGTCTCCAAGCCCATCGTGTACCAACACTTCGGTGGAAAGGTTGGCCTGCACGCCGTCATCGTGGACCGAGAGATGGAGTACGTGGTGCAGCGAGTGGCCGAAGCCATCGCCATCGGCACCCCACGCGAGCGATTCCAAGGCGCGGTCCTGGCATTCCTCAACTACGTCAAAGCCCACCCTGACGGCTTTGTGGTGTTGACCCGAGATGCACCCTCTACGGTTGGACCCGGCATGAACTCGGTCATCTCGGACCTTGGAGAGCGCATCGGCGTGATCTTCGAGGCTGAGTTCGAAAAGGCCGGCATGGAACCCCGTGTCGCGCCGATCTACGCCCATGCCTTGATTGGCATGGTCACCAGCACCGGCCAGTGGTGGCTGGATCAGAGCAGCAACTACCCGGTGGACGAGGTCGCAGCACACGTCGCCGCCTTGGGCTGGATGGGCCTACGTCACCTGCCCAAGGCCCCCGACCCGCTGCCCGCTCAGCCCAGCACACCCGAGACCAACACGTAGATCAGGGACAGAGCAAAGAGCAGGATCGCAGCCCAAGCCACCGGTCCAAGTCTGCCGCTGGCCTGTGCATTCGCAGCCGTCTCGTCCACGACGAGCACCAAGCGCCCAGGGGCGCCAGACCGGAGTCGCCAGTCGTTGTCCTGTGCTGCATCCAACAAGGTCTGAGTGACCGCCTCTTTCAGAGGAGACTGGCCGCCAATGCTGTGGCTGCCCCGCCCTGTCACGAACACCACAGCCCCTGACTCCAAAATACCCACTTGGTCGACAGTGGCTTGAACACACTCGACAGCGATGCGCACTGAGAGGTCGTGCAGGTCCACGGTCGGGGTGCCGCTCTCTCCCCAAACGTGGGTGTCTGGCCGCCAGGGCCGCTCATCATTCCAAGCCAAGGTGCGGGCGCGGGTCGCGATACCGCCAAGCTGGCCTCGCAGGTGCGTCACATCCGCAATCAGCTCTGGTGTGGGGGCAGTCATACGCGACTAAAACTCAGCTCGCAGGCCAACCAGGGGCAAAAACACCGGACCGGACACGGTGGCACTCTTAGAGAAGTCATAGGAATAGACCACGTACATCCCGTTGTTTCGCGGGGGCACAAGCCAGCCTTCGCCGTATGCGACCAGGATCCAGTTGCGCATGGTCCAGCTCTTCTCGATGTGCAGGTCCACCTTCTGGTAGTTCACCAAGCGCGCGCTGTTGGTCTCCCCCAGAATGGGCGTGTACAGATCCTTGTCGCCATCATAGCGCCCGCCCACCGCCGGGGTGTAGGGCAGGCCGGCGGAGAGGCGGTAGCGCAGCCCCACATTCCAGGTCGGCCGGAAGTCCCAGCTGGCAACGAGATCCACGCTCCAGGGCTGGTCGTAGTCAAAAGCGGCGCCGTCACGCTCCGAGTGCCCCAGGGTCAAGCTGGTCCAGGCAAAGAAGTGCTCCCGCATTCGGTAGCGGCTGGAGAACTCCAAGCCCATCGCAGAGCCATCGACTGCACGGGGCCCTTCCCCAGGAACTTGAAGGATCACCCCGTCGAAGCGCTTGCCCCATGCGCTCAGACCCAGCTCCCACCGGCCCGCCAGAGCGAAGTCGACCCCGAGCGAGGCCTGGTCGCTCTGCGAGACACCCAGAGTGGGATCCCCACTGGTGGGCGAGAGCACGTCCAGGGACGGCAGCTGGCTGTAGCGCCCAGCTGCACCCCAGATGCGTACATCCGTCTTGGGCGTCCACCACACGGAAAGGCGCGGATCCACACCCAGGCGGCCGTCGGCGTCGCCCTGAACACGCAGTCCTGGCTGCACCCGTACGCCAGCCACGCGCAGACGCGGCTCGATGTAGCCACCCCAGAGCACCCGGCTCAGCGTCTCATCCACGCTCTCGCCTCGAGAGAGCAGAGGCGCCTCGTCGCGAAGCTCCGGCCAAGCACGCGTTGCGGTGGCCTGACGCCGAACCGTCTCGGGCTTGACCTCCACGCCAAAGGCCAGGTCCAGGGCCGAGGACTGGGTCCAGATGCTGTCGTTGCGCAGCCAGGCATAGCGGTTGACGCGGAGCTGCTGGTCTGTAGGCAAGGTGCCGGCCCAGCGGTCCCAGACCACCGCCACAGATGTGCGCGAGCTGACCCCACCAAAGGTGTTGTGCAGGCGGATGGCCGCGGTGTGAAAGTCCCGGTCAAAGACCAGGGATGGCGAGGTTTCAACCTCCAGTGCGTCAAACTCCTGGGCATCAAAGACATAGCGGGAGTAGGTGTCACCCGCGCCCACAAAGGTCACCGCTAAGTGGTGGTCCGGGCTGCGCAGGTCCGTGTCGTAGCGGGCCAGGTAGTCATAGAAGCGCGGCCAGACCGAGAACTGGTCGTTCTGACGCCCATCTTGGTAGGAGCGCCGTGCCGAGACCGACAGACCGCCGCTCTTGCCCACCGGCGTGGTCAGATAGCCGCCCAGCATGATGAGGTTGATGTTCGCGCCCGCGTGAAGACGGGTAGCGTCAGGCTCCCGACTGCGCGCTTCCACAACCGCTCCGGTTGCATTGCCGTATGTGGCGCCGAAAGTGGAGGGGTAGAACGACAGGTCTTCGAGCAGGCGGCTGTGGAACACCGAGCTGTAGTTGTTGAAGTGGAAGAGGTAGGGGATCTCCACCCCGTCCAGGTAGTAGCGGGTCTCTTCTGGGGCGCTGCCGCGCACTGCCAGCACACCCGACGCCGGCCCATACTCCGGGGTCACCGCCACACCGGGCAGAGACTGGAGCAGGCGCACGGGGTCCTCGAAGGTGCCAGGGGCCTTTTGCACGCGCTCGCGGTCCAAGACCTGGGCGGAGGGATGGGGCAGCTCCCGCCTGGCCTCGACGACAATCTCTCCTACTGCCTCGGCCCGGAGCATGTAGATCTCCAGAGCGGGCGCCGGAGTGGTCACGTTCAAAAAGACCGGCTCATGTTCCCCAGCGAGCACCATCACCTGGACAGTACCGCCGGGAACCTCCAGCTCAAAGGTTCCTTTTGCATTGCTTCGGGTCTCCAGATCGCCCACTGCGACAAGCGCTCCCGGCAAGGGATCTCCGGTCCCACGCTCCTTGACTGTGCCGCTCAGAGTGGCGGCCAGAGAGAGCCCACACAGCAGCAACCAGCTCATTGGATCTCCAGGACGAGCGTCGCCCCGTGCAGCTCACCCAAGCCGCAGCGCCCCTCGGAGACCCAGTCCAGACGAAAGGCTTGGTCGATCGGCGCACAGTCCAGGGGGCTCTGGGTACTCAGATCCTCCACCGCCAACAGCGACCCCAAGACCAGTTCACCGTCGACTACTTCCAGCGTGCTCTGCATTAACCCCGCCCCCAAGGTCACCTCACCGGGAATTAAGCGTCCATAGTGCTGAATCAAGGGGTCATCTACGCCAATAGCCACATCGACCCAGACCCAGCGGTTGCCCGAGTCTGCATCCAGATCCAAGACCAGCTGGTGGTAGATGCCCGGCTCCCCCGGCTCCCGCTCCGCCACGACCCAAGCGCCCTCTTCGTTCTCGAAGACCACCTCGTCTGCGAGCACATCCGCCTGGGTATCCGAGAGCTCCAGGACCGTGCCTACCCCCAGCGCCGACATCCAGCGCAGAGTCCCGCGCGCGCCAGCCAGGCTCACACGCACCCCTTGTCCCTGGGCCCCATGCTGGGCATCCAACTCCGGCAGCTCCCGCCGCACCGCGAGGCTCAGATCCTCTCCAACGGCGACGGCAGCGCGCTGCGCCACCAGGTCCTGGGCCCCGCGAATCACGGAGAGCTGACCCTGGGCCTGCTCTCCGATCGCAGACGTCGCCACCAGCTCCAGCACCGCCCCGTCCTGGACATCTTCCGCGAGAATCAAGCCGTTGCCTTGGCCGATGACCTGTCCATCCACCGACCACTCTAGGACGGGCGCTTCAGCGTGCGCCATGCCTTGTCCGGACCACACGGCCGCATGGGCTTGGCCATCGTGAACGCCCATCGCTGCGATGCGGAAGGGACCCAGGTCCTTGCGCGCGACATCGAAAGGCGGCGCGCAAGCGCTCAAGGCACCCAGAACGGGCAGGACCAGGCCGATAGAGAAGGCCATCGGGCGGGGCAGAGTCAGGGGGGAAGATCTCACGGCGCCCTGACTAACCCATGCCTCTATGAGCGGAGCAGCGCTTGCATGAAGGCGACGGACTTGCTGCATTCGGTCAGCTCTCCGACCTGCTGTCTCAAGAAAAGGTCCAGGTGAGGCTTTTTCTCAAAGGCTTGATCCACTGCCGCATCGCTGCCTTTGACGTAGGCCCCCAAGCGGCGGAGCTCTTCGTTGTCCTCGTAGTCGGAGAGCAGGCGACGCATGCCCTGGGCACACGCCAGGTGCTCGGCGTCCACAACCGCAGGCTGAACGCGGGAGACCGACCCCAACACATCCACCGCCGGGTAGTGCCCCTTGCTAGCAAGTTTTCGGGACAGGACAATGTGCCCATCCACAATGCCGCGCACCGCATCCCCGATGGGGTCATGCACGTCATCCCCTTCGACCAAGACCGTGCAGATCGCGGTGATGCTGCCCCCGACCTCCTCATCACCGGGGCCAGCCCGCTCCAGCAAGCGCGGCAACATTGCAAAGACTGAAGGCGTGTAGCCACCGCGTGTGGGTGGCTCTCCAGCGGCCAAGCCGATCTGCCGCTGCGCCATCGCAAAACGGGTGACCGAGTCCATCATCAGGAGCACATCCTGGCCTTGGTCGCGGAAAAATTCGGCGATAGTCAGCGCACAGAGAGCCCCTTTTACCTGCAGAACCGGGCTCTTATCGGAAGTCACCACTACGACCACCGAGCGGGCTAACCCCTCGGGACCCAGCTCCCGCTCGATGAACTCGCGTACCTCTCGGCCGCGCTCTCCGAGCAGGCAGATCACGTTTACTTGGGCCTGACTGGAGCGCGCAAGCATCCCCATCAAGGTGGACTTGCCCACCCCGGAGCCCGCCATGATTCCGACCCGCTGACCCCGTCCCAGTGTGAGCAGGCCGTCGATCACGCGAACCCCGGTCTCCAGGGGGCTGTCAACGATGCTGCGTTTCATAGCGTCGGGGGGGTCGCGATCCACCGGCAGCCACTGCTCGACCTCGATCGGAGGACCGCCATCGGCCGCCCGACCCAGGCCGTCAACGACCCGGCCAATCATGCTGTTGCCCACCCCGCAGCGCAGAGGAGCCTCCAGGGAGTGAACAGGGCTGCCATAGGCCACACCCTCCGGCGCCTCCAAGGGCACCAACAGAGCGCGACCATCTCGGAACCCCACCACCTCGGCAAGGGTGCCTCCCAAGGTGCACGCTGTACCCACGGGCACACCGGGCAGTTCGGCCTCGATGAGGGTTCCCACGATCCGAACGACCCGACCCGAGACCCGCGCGAGGGAGACTGCGTCCAAGCGGGCCGCCAGCGCGTCCAGTGCGTCCAGAGCGGGCGAGGGGCCCTGGGTCTGGTTCACGGCGCCTCCAACGCGGCATCCAACTCCGAGAGCAGACTCTGGAGCGACGCGTCGACTTCACAGCCGTCTCGCTCCACCCGACAGCCACCCTCCATCTCGGAGTCGCCGAGCACCTCCACCTCCTGTGCCGCGAGCAGCTCTTGGAGGCCCTCCACACGGTCCTGGGGTACACGCACACGCACACGGCCTCCGCTGGGGAAGCGAGAGAGGGTGCTCAAGACGAGGCTCTCCAGGGCCCGAGGCGTATGGATCAACGTGTCGCCCAGCACGCGCCGGCTCAGTGCGACCGCGATGGACACTGCCTGCTCCGCGCTCTGCTCAGCCTGCTCAGCTCGGACCAACTCCAGCCCGGCCAGGCACTGCTCCAGCTCACTCAGCCGCGTGCGCAAGACCTGGGCCTCTTCGGCCAGCTCTTCACGCGCTTGGGCCTGACCTTCTGTGCGGCCCGCCTCCTGTGCCTCCTCCAAGCGTGCGAGCAGTTCGTCGGAGTCGGGCTCCGGCTCCGGCTCCGCCTGAGGGACCAGCTCCAGTGGGGCAACCTGGGCAAGCTCTTCGCTCTCGGGAAAGCCAAGAACCTCCCCAGCCGGCGCGTCGGCTTGCAAGGCCGCAATCTCCCAAAGTGGCTGAAAAGACATGGGCTATCCTTCCCCGAGAATCGACAGGTAGATGGTGCCTTCTTCCGCCAGACGCATCGCCACCTCGACGATGTTCTCCTGCGCGGTCTGCAGAGCCTTCTTCGGGGTGGGCCCCATGATCTCGAGCTCCTCTTCCAGATCCGCGGCCGCCCGGCTGGACAGGTTGCGCAGAAAGAGATCACGCATCTCGGGGTTGGCACCTGCAAGGGCAAGCAACAGGTCCTGCTTCTCGATCTCCTTGAGGATGGCCTGCACCCCCCGCCTGTCTAGATCGCTCAGGTCGTCGAAGACCACCATTCGGCGGCGCAGGGTGTCTGCCAGCTCACCGTCCTCGTCAGCCAAGCGCTCCAGCACCCCTTCGTTAAGCTCAGTGCCCATGCGGCCCAAGACCTGAGCCGTGCGATCGATCCCCTCTATAGTCCAGCGGTCGGCTCCATCGTCTTCCAGGGCCACCCGCAGGGCACGTTCTACATCATCGGCAAGCTCACCCGGCACACCGCGGAGCTGGGCCATGCGAACCGTCGCATCGTAGCGATCCTCAGCGTCCAAGCACTTGAGCACCGCCGCGGCGTTGTCCGTGCCCATCAGCAGCAGCCCGACCGCCCGGGTCTGAGGGTGCTCGTCGCTCAGGATGGCCGCCACAGCCTGTGGTGCGCGGGTCCCAATGTAGTCCTCAAAGTCCTTGGACAGGCTGCGGCGAAGCGAAGCCTCTACCCGGCTCCGTCGGTCTTCATGGACCAGGGTGGGCAGCACGCCCAGGGCAAAGGCACGGCCGGTGCGTGGGAAGAGCGTCGTCCGGTGCAGGTCCCGCACAAAATCGGCGACCACCCGCTCAACAACTTCGCTGGGCACATCGTCCATCTCGGCCATGGCCAAGCCGATGTCCCGAATCTCATCGGCCTTGAGGTTCTCCAGGATGACCGTGGCGACCTCGCGGTTGAGGAACATCAGCAACACGGCTGAGCGCTGTGTACCGCTAAGTTCGGCGGGAAGCGCCTTTGCTGCGGGTTGACCCATGCTCTCTCCTCAGGCCCCGCGGGACCACAATCGGATGACCTGCGCGGCCGCCTCGGCCTCTCGCTGGGCCAACAGGTTCAGATCTTCGCGATCCACGCTCTCGTAGTTGTCGACCATCTCGCGCAAGCGCGCAGCCAGGTCATCCCCACCCTCCGCCTCGGCCTCCGCCGCAGCCACTTCTTCGGGGGTGGGCTCGGCCTTGGGCTGCGTCATCACCAGCTTCATCACTGGGCGAACCACCATGCCAAAGACCAAGGCCAAGGCCAGTACTGCGATGGCGTATGGAAGGTAGGGCAGTGCACTGGCGCCCACCAGAGCCCCGGTAGTCATCTCCACCGTCACAACACCAAAGGGGAGGACGATCACCTCCACACTGTCTTGCTCTCCGGCAGCTCCGGCAGAGTTCATGGCCAGGGTGTGCAGCTGCTTACGTACCTCTTCGAGGTCAGGCTCGGCGCCCTCTCCAGCCAAGGCGATGGCGATCTCTTCCACCTTGGCGCTGTCAACCGTCACGGCCACCGAGATGCGCTCCAGCTGGCCGCGGTCCGTGGTGCTCTTGAGGAGGTCATGGCCAGGCGTGGTGGTCGTCAGGATCTTGGACTTCTCGTTGCCCCCACCACCCGCTCCCCCCTCTGGAGTGCCCGTGTTGGCTTCGGCGCCGGCCGCCCCTCCGACGCCTCCAGCCCCATCAAAGGACTTGGACTCTTCAATGCGCTCTTCCAGGGCCACGCCCTCCAGGAGCTGCATGCGCTCTCCAACCGAAGCGGTGTGGGAGAGCTCCGCCCGAACGGACACCGAGAAGGACGCGGGGTCGGGCAACACGCTGCGCAGGTTTCGCGCAATCTTCTGCTCCAGGTCCTGCTCCAAGATGCGGCGCTTGCGGGTCATCTCGTCGCCTTCGGCGCCGTCCATGCCGCCGACGCCCTTCCCGTCCCAGAGCAGCTCACCGTTCTGGTTGATGACGTTGACACCCTTGGGTGTCAACTCCGGAACCGCCGCGGCAACCAGGTTCACAACCCCTTTGAGCTGCTGCTCGGAGAGCCCGCTGCCCGAAGAGAGCGCCATGACCACACTGGCGGTCGCCTCGCGCTTCTCGGACACCAGGAAGCTGTTGTCTTCGGGCAAGACCAAGTGCACCGACGCGCTCTTGACCGGCCGAAGCTGGGTGAGCGTCATCGACAGGTCGCGCTCCAACTGCGCCTTCTCGGCGATATCCAGCTGACGGGCCGTAGAGCCGACGGGAAGCTTCTCGATGATCTCCAGACCGGCCTGAAGCCCATCTGCGGCAATAGCCACCCGGGCAGCACCGACATCGGTCTCGTAGACGACCAGCCTGGAGCCGTTGTCCTCGATGTCGTACCAGATCCCATCCTTGCTCAACGCCCCCGCTCCTCCCTCAATGTCCTGTGAGCTGCCCTTCATGATGGTGTAGGTCGAGGCCTGCGAGGCCCAGATACCCGTGCTGATGACCAGCACCACCGACACCAGCACAGTCGCGACCAAGGCAACGCGCCGGTTGGCCTCCAGGGACTCCCAGAAGGTCTTGAGCTGATCGATCAGGGGCTGTATGTCGAAGGGCATCGATCACTCTCTGGAGCCGCACTCGAGTGAGCACGGTGAGACTCCATCGGTACGCGGGGCCCGCGCTTTAGGGTTGCAGGGTGTTTTCTTGAATTGAGACGGCTTTCCCCAGGTTAGCGGCCAAATCTGGACGTCAAAAAATCGACCCACGCAGCAAAAAGGGAGACCACCCAAAAGTGATCTCCCTTCCAAAGCCCCCGGTACCTGTCCCGTTCTAAATCGCCATATTCATGATGGTCTCATAGGCGGAGACGACCTTGTTTCTTGCCGTGCTCGCTGCTTGCAAGGTGATGTCCGCCTGGGTCAAGGCAATCATCGTTTCATGGATCCCAGCATCTCCGGCCGCAAGGTCCTGCAGAGCCACATCGCCGCCGTGCTGCGCCTGGTCTACCCCCTGAAGCATCGAGGAGAGCTGGTCCTCGAAGGCGTTCTTCGGCCCAGAGATCTGAGCCGACGCGCCCGAGATCGACGCGGACTGCCCAACCCCACTGATCGGGGGCAAGCCGCCGACAATGGCCGATATAGACATTAGCTACGTCCCAGGGAGATCGCACGGTTTACGAGGTCCCTTGTGGCGTCAATAACGGTAGAGTTGGCCTCGTATGAGCGGGAGGCGCTCATCATGTCCACCATCTCCGTCATGGGGTTGATGTTGGGCTTTCGCACCATCCCATTCTCATCACGGAAGGGACTGTTCCAGTCCAAGACCTCGATAAAGTCCTCTCGACTCTCCACTCCGTCGATGGAGACATGCTGAATCGCCTGACTCAGGGCGTCCCCAAAGGGGTCGGCGGACTGGGAGCTCAGGTTCACCACCTTGCGCTGGTAAGGATTTCCCTGGGCGTCCACAGACTCCGCGTTGGCGATGTTGCTGGAGACGGTCTGCAAGCGAACACGCTGCGCAGAGAGTCCAGAAGATGCGACACTCAGTGTATCAATGAGGCTCATTCTCAGACTCCTTAACGACCGCCACCATCAGTGGCGGCAAAACGCAGCATTGCGAGGCGACGGCTCATTCCGTCGGACAGCGCATTCAGCTGCAAGCTGTTGCTCAACAGAGCGGCGTTCTCCCGCTCCAGATAGATGCTGGAGTGGTCACCAGCCCAGCTCAATGAGTCTTGTTCAATGAGCTCCCCTTCCACATCGGTGTCCCCCCCGACGACCCCCTGGCCGCCCCTGGCGCCGGCTGTTCCGACGGCGGAGCGCAAGGCGTCATCAAAGTCCATGCTCACCCCGCGGAAGTTGGGAGTGTCGATGTTGGCCAGATTGGAGGCCACCACCTCGTGCTTCTGGACGCGCAGGTCGATGACCTTGCCCAAGCCTTGATGAAGGCTATCGAAGAGCAGTCCTGACATGTCTTTCTCCGGGTCTATGTCCCCGCCATCGGACCCGCTACAGACATGTTTAGGACTTTCTCGTCAAACTTCAAAACACTCAGTCAATGGGGCCCTTTCTGCGCCGCTGCAGGTCCGCCCTAAAGGCATCATCTCGGCTCAGACCCTGGGCCACGTCGGACCACAGGTCGTCCCCGGACTCCAGGGCCTCCTGGAGCATGCCCGGATCTTGGCCTGCGCCACGCATGGCCTCGGCTGCGAGGAAAGTCGCATAGCGTTGGGTGTGCTCATCGGGGCTGCGGCCAGCGGCTTCTGTTGCAGCGTCAGCGGCGCCGGAAGGGTCGCCCCCCTGAAGCAGACAGCGGGCCATGACCAAGTGCATCTCACCAGATCGGATGCGTGCCTGATCCGGCTCCGGCTCCAACCTGTCCAAGGCTTGCAAACGCGGAAGAGCTGCGCTGCAGTCCCCCAATCTGGCATCGAGCATGGCCAAGGCCAGGCGCGCTTTGACCTGGCTCCCCGGTAGCTTCTCCGCGCGCGTCCATGCCTCCCGCGCCTCAGGCTCCTGGTCCAGGGAGAGCAGGACCTCGCCCAGTGCCATCTGCCTGCGACCCAGCAGGCCCTTGGGGACTCCCTGACCCGCCAAAAAGTCCAAGGTGCGCAAGGCGTCGTCGTGGCGTCCGGCGGCCTGATAGAGCTCCGCAAGACGGAGTAGATCCCGCGGCGAAGAACTACCCAAACGCGTCTGGATAGCGAAGATCTGGCGCTGGATTCGCATCGCCTGATCAGCCAGACCAGTCTGGGTATAGGCATCCACCACCAGCTCCAGGGGCGCGGTATCCTGAACCACCTCCTCCAAGCCCCCACGCCAGTAGCGCCGGTGCAGGCCGATAATGTCCAACTTACGGTCCTGGCGTTCCAAGGAGTTCAAGCGACGCACGAGCACCTCCCACAGAAGCAGAGGAATGGCGTTGGCGTTGGCGACCCGGCGGTGGTGGTCAAGGATCTGGACCAGAGCGTCTGCTGCCGCCTCATCGTCCCCAAGCGTGATGGCAACCTGGGCCTGAAGGAACAAGGCTTCGGCAGCTCCTTCCCCGCCACGAAACACAAAGGCGTCCAAGTCTGGCAGGTGCTTTGCCCACTCACCGGGGCCGCTCTGGACCATGACTAGTGTGCGTTGTCGCAGCCAAATCACTTCCCCAAGAGGACCCTTGTGGCCTACGTCACGCCACTGGTCGCGCGCCTCGTCCAAACGGCCCTGATGCAGATAGGCGTCTCCCAAGCTGGCCCGGATGCGTCGCTCCAGGTGCTCGTCCTCGGCTCCCAGAGCGCCCAGAGCCGTCTCTAACAGGGGCGTGGCCTCCCGGTGGTAACCGTCGGCCTGGAGAAGCTGAGCGGCTAGCAGTAGGTGCAGCGGGTGACCACTGACGCTGGCCAGGACACGTCCAAGAGGCGCAGGTGCGGGGTCGGCGGACTGCAGCGACACCAGCCCAAGACACACGGCCACCTGCTCGTCCCGGGATCTTGAGACCCCCCAAGCTGACAAGCAGGCCTCGCGCGCGGCATCGACCCGTTCTGTAGCCAGCTCAGCCCTTGCCAAGGCCAGGGGCAAGATGTTCCTGGGCCAAGCACCGTCGCTCTCCATAACTCGCCTGTAATAGTGGGCCGCTTCCCGGTGCATGCCCATCGCCTCGTGAGCTTGAGCAAGCCGATAGGCGCTCACAGCACGAATGTAGGGGTCCGTGTGATGCAGGGCCTCACGATAACGATCCAGGGTCTCGGCCGTCGGAGCGGGCTCCAGACGCAACACATCGCGAACCTCTGCAGGAAGATTCGGTGTCCAGACTGGGAAAGCAGGATCGATCTCTCCGCCTTGAAGTGCCAGCGTGCTCGCCAGTCCCGAGAGTGGCTGAAGGGAGGAGCTGCTCACAGCTTGGGTGACCCGCTTCGGCGGCGAGGCCAACAACTCCTCCAAGCTCAACGCGGAAGGTACGGCCACAAGAACTGGGTTTCCAACACGAAACTCAAGAACAAGTTCCCCATCCGAACCGCTCCTCCAAGCACCCACAAGTCCAGCCTCTTCCAGTTCCACACCGACCATCCAACTCCCGCCTCCAACACCGTAGATGTCTACGGAGCGAAGACCAGGAACGAAGAGATTTCGCGGAACTTGATCGGAGAGCGGCGCGTCACTGGCGTGAATGACCCACTGCTGCCGAAGGGGATTCACCTGAGGCAGTGTCTGAACCCGGGCAACGGGGCCGGCCTGAAGCGCGAGTCCGCCTGTGGCGACACTCTGTGCCCAACTCAGACTGGCCAACAGCAACATCAAAACATCACCTGTATGCCGACGCTGACGCGGTTGGCACCCAGATCAAATCCCGTAGTGGCTCGCTGCAACCGGCGACCAGCGTAGATCTCCAAGGCGATTCCCTGCACCAAGGGCTGAGGCGCAGGCGGCAACAGAACCTGAGGTTGGTACCGGGTCTTTAGGCGCAGGCCCAACCGCAACTCCCCCCCCACTTTCACCCCGCTGGTCTGGCTGCGCTGGACATCATTGGCGTCGATGAAGCTTGGATGGTCCTCTTGAAAAGTGGCAAAGCTAGGCCCCGCACCGAAGAAGAGCTCCCCCGAAGGGATGGGCTGGCGAAACTCGCCCACAATGGAGACCGGGATCATCTGAAAGACCGTGACATCTGGCCCCGGCTTGTTGGACTCGAGCAGCCAACTCGTGCCGCTCTGACGGCTGTAGCCCACCTCAAGGTCAAGCATCAGACGCGGGTGCAGTGGGACCAAAATACCCACCCCACCCATTAGCATCTGAGCCTTGTAGCAGACCTCAAGGTAGGGGTCGTCCCAGGACTCTCCCAAACCACGGAAGACCAGACTGACGCCCTCTGATTCCACTTGTTCTTGGACTGCCTGAGCACGCCCACCGGTGTCCCCACTGGCGGGCGGAGCCTCCTCCGGTGGCTCCTGTGCTTGGGCCAAGCTGAGCATACTAAGCAAGCTGAGAGCGTTCACGACGGCGCTCCTTTCTCTGAATGTCCAAAACCAATGCGGCCAGGGTG
>JBLHMA010000047.1:0-19193 GCA_047621545.1 Cognaticolwellia sp.
GTCAGCCAACCGCCATCATCAAGGGGGTCGACGTTGTTGGAGCCCACGGAGATGGCCACGTATTTGTCGCCAAGCACACCCTCGGTGTCGATGCGTGCGACCGAGTCGTCTCGGATCCGGGATTGGTACTGGGCCTTGAGGGTCAGCTCCACGAACACGGGCTTGATGCCCTCGTCGTCGGACATGCGGACCAGGCTGACCTCGCCCACATCAATGCCAGCCAGACGGACAGCGGCGCCGTCTCGCAGACCGCCCACATCGTCAAAGGAGGCGTTGAGCTTGTAGCGCTCTTCAAGCAGTTCGCTACCTTCTCCCAGCACGAACATGATCAGGCCGAGCAGAAAGATCGACAGGAAGACAAAGATCCCTACCTTCAGGTCTTTGTTGAGATCACGCTCCATCCAAAATCCTCCGTATCCAAGAGCCTATCTCGCCCTGCGCAGGGCGGTGGGCAGATGCACTCTGAGTAGAGATTCTTCGGCCGGCACACCCATCCGTATGGGAAAGCCATAATGTCCGGTGCCACGGTGCACGTAGAGGCGGTCTGGTCCCCGCCCCCACAGGCCATGATCGGGGGTCCCCAGCGCACGAACAACGGTCCACGGGTGCCCAAAATTCACCAAACCGACCTGTCCGCCATGGGTGTGCCCAGACAAGGTCAGGTCAGCTTCCCCAAAAGGCAGGTCCTCAAAAGCGCCCGGATCGTGCAGCAGGACCAAGCGTAGAGCGTCCCCCACCCGCGGGTTGGCCTCGAGCACGGCCTCCATGCTCTGCTTGCGCTGCTGGTAACGAAAGTCCAAGCCAACGATTTGAATGGGACCCGCGGCCGTATCCACCATCACCACCTCGTCAATGAGCAGGGGGATGCCGTTGTGCGCCATCGCCACGGCCACCTGCTCGGGCACCTCCAGATCGTGGTTGCCGCGGATGGCAAAGACACGTCCCGGCAGTGCTTGTAGGGGCTCCAGCGCCTCCTCCAGCACCTTCTTCTCGTTGTTGCTCTCGTAGGTCAGGTAGTCGCCGGTGAGCAGAATCAAGTCCGGGTCCTGCTCCACTGCCCGCTGACAGGCGGCCCGCAGCCGGGCCACGGACATGAACGGACCCAGATGGGGGTCGGTGAGCTGCACGATTCGCAAGGGCCGCGAGGTGCGCGCCGCGCCGTGCCCAACTGGACGCAGGCCATCCACAGGCCGCTGATCTAAGACAATGTCCACCTCTTCAACACGGACCTGAAGAGAGCGCACGGTGCCTACCGCGGCCATGGCGAACGGCAGCCAAGGCAGCCAGGGGTCAAAGCCCAAGAGCGCCAATATGGCCCATGGAATGGCCAGCCAGCCGGCAGCCCCAAAGGCGGAGCCCGGCAAGGTGACCAGCCATCGGTAGGCTGGGGAGCGCATCTGAGCACGCGCCACACCCAGGCCAAAGGCAAGGCCAGCGAAGAGCAGCAGCGGCAGTACCCAGGAGAACCACCCCAGGGTCTCAAAGAGAATCACCGAGGTGCACACGGGGACGCCGATAGCGACGCCAAGTCCGATAGCGATTCTGGGCCCACCGGCCAAAAAGCCACGGACCATGACACCGAACAGGCCGGCGAAGGACAACACCGCAAAGGGAAAACCAGGGCTCATTGGAGGGGAGTATGCACGGCACGGAGCCCAGGCGAGGGATAGGATCCCTCGGTGCTCCTTCTACCCATCCGCTGCAACCCTCTCAGCCCCTGCAACAAGCCCAAGCTTGGCTGCGTAGACTCCAACACCTTCTGTAGGCCAGAGTCGGGGGAATAGGGTGCCAGCCGTGAACGCACAAAAACGCATTGGAATCGCCGCCCTGATCTGGGGCGCGAGCATGGTGTTGTCCCGGGCCATTGGGGTGATCCGCGAAGGCGTCATCGGCCGAGTCATCGGCGGGGGTGCAGACGCCGATGCCTACTGGGCGGCCTTCCAGGTCCCCAACTTCTTGAACTACCTGCTGGCCGGTGGTGGGCTGAGCTTGGTCTTCATCCCGATGTTCTCCGCGTACCTGGAAAAAAAGGACGAAGCTGGCGGCTGGCGAATCTTCAGCATTCTCTTCACCACCATGGCCACCGCGCTCATCGTGCTGGTTCCCCTGGCCATGCTCGCAGCGCCATTCGTGGCCAGCCGCTTGGTCCCAGGCTTTGACCCCACTCAGCAAGCGCTCTGGGTTCGTCTGACGCGCATCATGCTGCCGGCTCAGATTTTCCATGTCTTAGGCGGCCTCATGAGCGCCGTGCTCATGGCCAAGGACCGCCACACGCTGCCGGCCTTTGCCAACCTGGGCTACTCCGGAGGCATGATCTTGCTCGGCCTGGTCTTGGGGGACACCCTCGGGCCCGAGGCCTTTGCTTGGGGTGTGCTGCTCGGCTCGATCATCGGCCCCTTTGGTCTGCCATTGCTGGGCTGCATCAAGCACGGCATGCAGTTTCGGCCCTCCTGGCAGTTCAACCACCCGGACCTGCGCCGCTACCTCTGGCTCACCCTGCCCATCATGCTGGCGTTCTCAGTCGTGATCGTGGACGACTGGTTCCTGGCCCACTTCGGGAGCTTGGCCGGCGAGGGCGTCATCGCGCGGCTCACCTACGGCAAGACCTTGATGAAAGTGCCGATGGGCATCTTCGGCATGGCGGTGGCCAGCGCAGCCTTCCCCACCCTCTCCCGCCAGGTCTCCGAGGGGGTCCCCGGCAAGGCCTACGACACCCTGATGCGAAGCTGCCGCCAGATGCTGGTCCTGGCCTTTGCCAGCCAAGCCGCTTTCACCGTAGCGGGCGCAGACGTGGCCGAGGTCATCTGGGGAACCGCCCGCTTCAGCCAAGCGGAGCTCAACCAGATCGGCCTGTTCACCGGTCTGTTCTGTCTGGGACTGGGCGGTTGGTCCGCGACTACCATGCTGGCCCGCGGCTTTTACGCGCAGCAGAAGACCTGGGTTCCTAGCCTGGTGGGCAGCGTCATCGCGGTGCTCATGTTCCCGATCTACGGGCTCCTGGGCGAGCAACTGGGCGGCACCGGCCTGGCCATCGCCAGCTCCAGCGCCATCGTGATCTACGCCATCGTCCTGGCCATCGGCCTACGCCGCTCCATGGCCAGCCCCAACGCCGACACCCTCTGGACCCTCCTGATCCGCATGCTCCCGGCTGTAGCCCTCGCCACCGCCTCCGGATGGGGGCTAGACCAATTCATCGATCAGCAGGGGGGGTTGCCAGCGCTCCTCCAGGGCGCCCTGACCGGCTCTCTGGCCCTTGGGCTCACCCTGATTCTTGCGCGCATCTTCGGCGTGCCCGAGGTCAGCGAGATCACCACCAAGGTCTGGGGCAAAGTGCGCGGCAAGCTGCCCGCCTGAGCGGTTATCGACCAGGGCATGAATGTCATCGTCACCGGTTCCTCTCGCGGCATTGGCCGCGCCATCGCCCTCCAGCTCGCACGGCCAGGGGGCAAAGTCCTGATCAACTACCTCCAGAATCAGGAGAAGGCAGAGGCTGTGGCCGAGGAGGTACGCGCAAAGGGTGCCCAGGCCGTGGTGGTCCAAGGCAACGTGCGCTCGGAGTCCGATCTAAAGCGCATGGCCGCGGTCTTTGACCGAGTGGATGTGCTGGTACACAACGCCGCCATCGGCGCGCTCAAGCCCATGGAGAAGCTGCGCACAGCCCACTGGGACCTGACCCTGGAGTCCAGCCTGCGCCCCTTCTGGCTGCTCACCAAGCTCTGCATGGACAAAATGCCCAAGGGCAGCAGCATCATCGGTCTCTCGTCCCTGGGCAGCCGGAGCTACGTGCCCGGCTACGCCGCGATGGGCGCCGCAAAGGGCGGCCTGGAAGCCCTCACGCGCCAACTCGCCGTAGAGCTCGCGCCCAGAGGCATCCGGGTAAACACCGTCTGTGGCGGCCTGATCGACACCGACGCTCTGCAGCACTTCCACGAGGGCGAAAAGGTGATCGCCGTCGCCAAGGAGCTCACTCCGCTGGAGGGCCGCTTGGGCACTCCCCAAGACATGGCCGGCGCAGTCGAACTGTTGACCATGCCGCAGGCCGGCTGGATCACCGGACAGATCCTGGTGGTCGACGGCGGGATGAGCTTGCTCTGAAATCTCCTGGTCTCCCGGTACGAAGTGCATAGTGGTGATGCAAAGGAGCTCCGATGGCCGACCCCGAATGGTTCAAGTGGACCCGCAACATGAAGCAGTGGAGCGACTCCGCTGGCGAGGGCCTCCGCAGCTGGGGTCAAAACACTGCGGACAACGCCAAAGAGGCGAGTCAGAAGACCAAGGAATGGGTCGAGACCTTCGAGTGGACCGTCGACCCGGAGAACGTCGATGACTCCCTGCGTGAACTGGGCCTGAAGCTCAAGACCGTGGCCAGCCAGGCACGGTACACGCGCATCCGCATCAAGTACAAGGGCAAGCAGATCGGGCCCGAGATCCCCATGGCGGTCTTCCTGACAGCCGAGGTGGCCGCCGCCTGGTGGGCCGGCCCCCTGCGGGCCTTGGTGTTCACACTGGGTGTGCGATCCGTTCTGGAGATCGAGATGGTGCACGAGGCTGGCGCCAAAGTGCAGCAGGGTGTGGACCTGTTTCTCGACGGCGAGGTCGACGAGGCTGAGACTCTGTACCGCGAGGCCCTGGAGATGAAACCCGGGGACACCCCTGCCCTGTACAATCTGGCTGTGCTGCTGCGGGTCACTGGCCGCCAGCAGGAAGCTGTGACCTGCTTTGAGCAGGCCGCCGACGATGAGGTACACCCTGACGGAGCACGCGCCCGAGAGGCTCTGGGCCGCATCGCCCGGCGCAAAAAGCAGCGCGAAGAGCACCCTGAGCCCGAATGAGCTGAGCCCGAATGAGCTGAGCCCGAATGAGCTGAGCCCGAATGAGCTGAGCCCGAATGAGCTGAGCCCGAATGAGCTGAGCCCGAATGAGCTGAGCCCGAAGCTAAGCGCTCAAGGCTTGGCGGCCTCGACGAAGAAGCTCACCCGCTCGTTCTCCGCGGGCAGCTCCGATACCGGGAAAGCACTGCCAAAGCCCACGCCCGCCAGACGCCCACGCGGCACACCCAAGCTGACCAAGTAGCTGACCAGGGCGTTGGCACGGCGCTGGCTCAAAATGTCCGGCGTGCCCGCAGCCGTGTGCACCTCTATCCGCACCTTTTGAAGTTCGGGATGGGCCAGGAGCAGCTCAGCAATCTGCTGCAGTGCCAGCTCGGACTGCGGGGTCAGCTGCGGACTTCCTGGCGCAAAACCCAAAGGCTCGGTGAGCTCGATGTAGTCGGCACCCAATGTGACCAATATAGGCTGCATCTTGGCGTAGACAGCCGCCAGCTGGCCCGCCTGCATCTCCAGGTCCACCCGCTGGTCTGCGAAGCCCTCCACCTGAACGACCAAGGAGTGCGAACCCGGCCGGAGCTGAAGCAAGGGGTCGCCATCTTGGCCCTGGATGGGGTTCGTGTTGTCGTCCATGAGCACGGTGTACTCCGGGATGGGGCGGCCATCCGAGTCGGTGACCACCACACGCGCCTGTCCGACCGGACCCCCGAGGGTCAGCTGCACCACAATCTCTAAAGGCTCGTCTCCAGCCGGCACTTCAAAGCCTTGGATCAAGGTCTCAAAGTCTTGGTCAATCGCCCGCAGCTCCCAGTTCCCTCGGTCAAGCCGGATATCCAGGTGCCCGACATCGCTGGCCCCCACGGGGTCTCCACGGCCCAGGGGCCGCAAATCCAGCTGGTCAACGTCTACCGGCCGGCCGCCCCAGTCCAGAAAGACCAACGTGAGCTCTCGCTCATCCTCCGGACAGCCATCGCCATCCCGCCAACCATCCACATCCTCGGCATCCAGTGGGCAGGAGTCCGCGACATCCACGATTCCATCGGAATCATTGTCCGAGTCTGGGCAACCATCGTGGTCCTGGTATCCATCCAAATCCTCCGCTACCTCCGGGCACTTGTCGCGGACATCAGACAAGCCATCGGCATCCAGGTCTTGAATTTGAGCCGGCGGCGCCCAGGTCACTCCAGCGAGGACCCGCCAGTTCGGGGCGCCGATGCCATCGCTGAGCCCACGGCCCAGGCCCGTACGCACGAAAAGCCTCTCGCTGGCAGCGAAGCGCAAGCCCGCTGTGGCCTCGACCGCGGTGCCCTGGCCGAGCCCTAAGAAGCGGTCCAATTGGGTGTCGGTCGCCACCTCTGCGCTCAGGTCGATCCGCTCACTTACCCCAACAGCAACACCCGCATCGAAGCTGGCGAAGGGCCCCATGGCCACGCTGAGTTGGCTCTCCTCCGCCCAGTGTAGACGGGAGTTGAGCACCCAGAGAGTCCGTCCCAGGCTGTAGTCGACGATCACACCGCCGCTCGCGCCCATTCCGGCTGGGGAGAGCAATGCGCTGCTCTCTCCCAAGGGCCAGACAAAGCCACCGACCACCGCGAGCCCAAGAGTGCCTGAGCTTCCCGGAAGCAGTATTGCCCGAAAATCCAAGGCCGCTTCGCCGGGAACAAAGCCCTGGGAGACACCGGAGGCGCTGCTGCTGGTGTAGAGCGGCAAGGCCAAGCCCACCCGCAGGCGCTCGTGATAGACCGAAGCCGCCAAAATGGGCCCAGCCGCGCGCTCCAGAAAGACCGTGGACTCACCGGTCACGGGGTCGATGGTGACACCGGGTTGATCCACCACCTGACCCAGGGCGCTCAGGGAATAGCCGGAACCACGCACCCATTGGGCATCTGCGCTGCGCCACATGCGCTCAGAGAGGCTGTTGTAGCGAAGGCGGTCGGTGTCCCCTTCCGGTAATTCTTGAGCTTGGGCTGCGGGCGCGGAGGCAAGCAGCAGGCAAGCGGTCAGACCGAACATAGGGGCATTTCTCCACAGGGACCCCGCAATCCTAACACCCCCGCCCATAGCGGCTACGACAGGTGCTCCAGCCAGCTACGCAGCACTCGGGCGCTGGAAGCACGGGCATAGCCCGAGACGGTCCCTTCAGGATCCAGCTCCATATAGGCCTGCTCCATCAGCGCAATGGGCCGAGTACCAATAGGCTCGGCTACCAGCGCCTCCTCCACCGCAGCAAGGTGCAGACCCGGCTGGTCCGGGGTGCCGATGACCAGAGCCGCCTGCTTGACCCGGCCATCGCTGACCTGGAGGCGACCGGCGATCACCACGTCTCCCGACCCACCCTCGATGCGGCGATACAGCAGGCGCTCACCCTCTGCTTGGGCCGGAAGGTGCAGTGCCACGATGACCTCGCTGCGCCCTGGAACCTGGGTCACGGTCTCCTGGACACGAGCCCTGCGCTGCAGAGTCTCATGGCCCCGAAACTCGCTCCGCGCACCCAAGACCATCAGTGCAGGCAGCACCTCGTAGCGGTGCCAGGCGACAACGCCACCAATGGAGACCCGGGCCCGAACCTGAGGCGGCCCATGGGAGCAAGCATCGGCCAAGCAGGGGTGGTGCTTGCGGATCAGCGGGTCACGGCTCAGCTCAAGCAGGCTCGTCATGGAGCCCAGCCACGTGCCAAATCGGCCCACCTGAATCCCAACGAGTTCCTCGACGCCGGAGAGGTCGATCACATCGTGGGCCGGTTCGGCGCGCTTGTGCAGCGCCTTCATCACGCCAGCACCACCCGCCAAGATCAGCGCATCCGGAAGGTCGTGGCGGGTCTTGAGCAGCTCCTCGACGGAGTTGGGCCGGTGTAGAAAGGTCACTGTATGACCTGGAGCATCGCCTGGACGATGGCCTCGTAGCCAGTGCAGCGGCAGAGATTCCCGCTCAGCAGACTGCGCAGCTCCTCGGGGCCTGGTCGGGGCTGACGCTGACGGAGGGCCAAGCCCGTCATGAGCATTCCCGGCGTGCAGAAGCCGCAGGCGGTCGCTCCAGCCTTGGCGAGCGCTGCCTGCAAAGGAGCCAAGCGCTCCGGATCCGAGGTCAGTCCCTCCACCGTTCGCACCTCAGCGCCCTCTACCTGACAGACCGGAACCTGGCAGGAATAGACCGGCACGTCGTTGACCAGCACTGTGCAAGCCCCGCAGTTGTCGCCGGTGCAGCCTTGATGGGCACCGATCAGGGCCAAGCGTTCCCGCAACACCTCGATGAGCGGAGTCAAGGGTTCGACGTCCAAGACCTCGGTCTTGGCGTTCACGCGGCAGGTCAGTTTCATGGCATGGCCTCCAGCACCTGCTCGGGGTGCATGGGCACGGCGCGTATTACTGCACCAGTGGCTTGTTCGATGGCCTGGGCGATGGCCCCAAGGACCGCGCCACCTACGCCGTCTTCGGGCTCTGCGGGGCCCAGGGTATCCGGCGCCAAGATGAACTCGGTGATCAGCTCGGGGATGGCATCCGCCTTGGGAATACCTGCCATCCCGCTGACCCGCCAAGCGCCTTGAGGACCAACCTCCAGCTTCTCGGAGAGCGCGGAGCCAATCGCGCGCGCTACCGCTCCCTCCAGCTCGATCTGGGACATGCGCGCATGCACTGGGCGCCGACCGGCAGACGTGGTGACGATGCGGCGCAGGGTGACCTCGCCTGTGTCGGGATCCACGAGCAGGTCAACGATGGCCGCATGAAAAGCGACGGAGAGCCCCTCGCGGGGAAGGATCGGCTCTTCCACCCGAATGCGCTTTGTCGAGGTGCGCTTGGCGAGAATTCGAGCGAAGTCTGCGCTGCGAATGCCCACTTCTTGGGCGACGATCTTGACTAGGCGCTGCACCACGCGACCCAGTGCCACCTGGATCTCCGGGGGCGAGGCCAGGGAAGGCTGAATGCGCGAGGTGTCCATTGGCCGCACGACAATGGCGGAGATGGGTAGCTTGAGGGCCCGGCTGACCAGGACCGCAAAGCGGGTCGGATGGCCTTCGCCTGCATCCACATAAGGAACGAGCACACGCACCTTGGCCCCACGCAACTCGACCGCGACAGTGCCGCCACCTTGAGGCTGCAGGCAACAAAGGGACAAGCCTACGCCTCGGCCTGGGAGGGACTTTGCTGGTGCGGGCCGGCGAATCGCGATCAAGGGCGCCTTGGCCAATCGCTCGGCGGTCTCCACCACCTCCACACCAACGGCCCAGCGGAGAACGTCTCCAGTGTGCAGGGAGTCCCCGCCTCGGAGCACGTTCATCTTGCGGACCGCGACGGGATCCAAGGTACGGGAGTTGGCGATCCGATCCATCTGGCGCTCGATGCAAAAGTGGATCGCGGCGATGTCGAACTCGGCCAGAGCAGAATTTGGCGGTCGATTCGTGGCCACCACCACCCCATGAACATGGACGGAGTCGCAGTGGTAGGGACCCAAGGCATGCAGCAGCACCGTCTCCAAAGCCTTGGCCGAGGACGTGGCATAGGCCCCGCCGTCCAAGAGCAGGCGGGCCTCCACCCGGTGCAGTCGGCCCACCTCGTCCACCTGGGTTCGCAGAGTGACCTGGAGCGGATGGCGCTTGGCGGTGTACCGGAGCTGCTCGGTGCGGGAGAGCTGCAGCTTGACCGGCTTGCCTACGCACGTCGAGAGCAGAGCCGCATGGGCCGCCAGCTGAACGGGCACCTCAGCGCGGCAGGAGCGCCCACCGCCGATCACCGACTGGATGATGGTGACAGAGCTCAGCTTCAGGGCCTCCAGCAGGGTCTGCTGAACCCACTCCGGCCGCGACATGGTGCCAAACAGGGTCAAGCTCCCGTCTTGTTCCGGCTTGGCGATGACCCCGTGGGTCTCCAAAGGCACCGGATCCTGAGCGCCCACCTGCCAATCGCACTCGATCCATCGGCCGGATCCGCGGGTTCCACCGCGCTCGACTGTGGTGCGTGCAAAGACATTGTCCTGACCGAAGATCCGAACAGCGTTGTCCTCGGATCGGCGGGGATCCAGCAGGGGCTCCAAGGGCTCGTAGCGAACCTGGATGCGCTTCACCGCTGCGCGAGCAGCCCGTAGGCTGGGCGCACAGACGGCGGCCACCACCTCCCCCTCGTGGAGCACGCTATCGGCAGCCAACAGGGGCCAGTCACGACTCTCGCCGATGCAGACCACGTTCTCGCCAGGAATGTCCGCGGCCGTGACTACGGTGATCCCTTCCCAGTCTGCCTCCAAATCCAAGGTCACACCAAGGATTTTGGCGCGCGCGTAAGGCGAGCGCAGGAGCACGGCGTGCTGCAGCCCCTGCACGGCGACATCGTCCACATAGGCCGCTTTGCCCAGGACCTTGTCACGCGCATCGATGGGCGCGGTCACCCCGCGTTCTGCTTGCACGTTGATCCTCTTGTTCAAGGGGTCAAGACTACCCCAGCTGTGCTCGTCCTGTGGGTCACCGGTCCGGAGAAGCAACGGAGGCCGAATGTCCCAGACGATGGACAAACTCGATGTATTGGCTGGGAACCTTTGGTGGTCCTGGGATACCCAGGCCACTGCCTTGTTCGAGGGCCTGGCCCCAGAACGTTGGCCACAGGTCCTGCACAACCCGGTCGCCCTGCTCGCAGACCTGACCCAGGCGGAGCGTGAAAAGCTCGCCTCGGATCCCGGAATACAGGCCAACGTGGATGGCGTGTATGCACGCTTTCAGGCCTGGATGGACCTGTTGGACACCTGGGCAGCGGGCCGCGATCTACCCCGGGTGCTGTACCTCTCCATGGAGTTCGGCCTACACGAATCCCTGCGCATCTACTCCGGCGGTTTGGGTGTCTTGGCCGGTGACCACGTGCGCTCCGCCTCCGACTTGGGCCTGGACTTCCGAGGAGTGGGACTGCTCTACAGCAGCGGCTACTTCCGCCAGATCCTAGACGATGGAAAACAGCTGGCCGCGTATCCCAATGTGGATCGCTCCCGTCTGCCCATCACCCCAGTCTTGGGCGCCGACGGCACCCCCATCCAAATCCCAGTTCCAGATGACCTGCGTGAGGTCACCCGTTCCCTCTACGGCGGCGACACCCGCATGCGCCTACGACAGGAGATCCTGCTGGGCATCGGCGGCGTGCGCCTGCTCAAGGCTCTCGGTGAGCAGGTTGACGTGGTGCATCTCAACGAGGGCCACTGCGCCTTTGCTCCCATGGAGATGCTGCGCCAAGCCCAACAAGAGGATCCCAGCGTCACGCACGCTCAGATCCGCGAGCAGGTGGTCTTCACCACACACACACCAGTTCCCGCCGGCCACGACCGCTTTGGATGGGAGATGGTCAACGCCCACCTGGGGCCGTGGCGCAAGCGCGCCGGCTGGACCCCAGGCGCGTTGATGGATCTGGGCCGGGTGGACCCCACCGACCTGGACGAGCCCCTCTGCATGACCGTCTTGGCGCTGCGCATGGCACGCGCCAGCAACGGGGTGAGCAAGCTGCACGGCCAGGTCTCGCGAGAGATGTGGTCCAAGGTGGCGCTGGAGCGGCCCATCGGCCACATCACCAACGGCGTGCACCCCACCTACTGGATGGCCCCTGCCATGCAGAACATGCTGGACACCCACCTGCCCACGTGGCGCAGCCACTGGGGAGACCTGGCTTTTTGGACCGAAGGGATGGACTCCCTGGACGACGGCGTGCTGTGGCAGACCCGCCAGACGCTCAAGGAAAACCTGCTCGGAAAGGTCCACGCCCACACCGGCCAGCGCCTGGACCCCCAAGCCCTGCTCATCGG
Source organism: Cognaticolwellia sp. (assembly GCA_047621545.1). Taxonomy (GTDB): domain Bacteria; phylum Myxococcota_A; class UBA796; order UBA796; family CAJQPC01; genus CAJQPC01. The sequence goes on from JBLHMA010000047.1 coordinate 11,595, forward strand.
CTTTGCTCGCCGCTTTGCGCCCTACAAGCGCGCAGACTTGATCTTCTCCGACGCCGAGCGCCTCCAGGCCATCCTGGAGAGCGGCGCCAGCCTGGTCTTTGCTGGCAAGGCCCACCCACGCGACACCCTGGGCCAGGAGCTCTTGGCCCGCGTCGTGCGCTGGTCCAGAGACCCACTCTTCAAGGGCCAGGTGGCCTTTTTGCCGGGCTACGAGATGCAGCATGGGCGCTGGATGACCTCCGGCTCGGACCTGTGGCTCAACAATCCCCGCCGTCCACGCGAGGCCAGCGGCACCAGCGGCCAGAAGGTGGTGCTCAACGGCGGCTTGAACTGCTCCATCCTAGACGGCTGGTGGCCAGAGGCCTTTGACGGCGACAACGGCTTTGCCATTGGAGACACCCGGGACTGGGCTGACACCCAAGCACAGGACGTCCACGACGCCGAGGCTCTCTACACCTTGCTGGAGACCGAGATCCTGCCGTCTTTCCAGAAGAGCAGCGACTGGCTGCGCCGGGTCAAGCACTCGATGGCCACAGGCGTGCCGGTGTTCAACACCCACCGCATGGTGGCGGAGTACGCCGAGAGCATGTACCGCGCCGAGAGTCTGCACCGCGCCGAGAGCACCGTCCGCGCCGAGAGCACCGTCCGCCGTTAGAGCCGGCCAATGAGTCTGCTCGTCCTGATCCGCCCCCGCCCGGGCGCGCCCCCACCTCCGGAGTCCTGGCCGGTGGGTCGGGCCGCTCTGGCCTTGGTGGCGGAAGGGATTCCAGTGTCTTTCGGCGGGCTGATGCCCAAGCCAGGGGGATGGATGGCCTGCGACCAAGCGCCCTCCATCGTCTACGACCGCTTCCCGTCCTGGAGCTTTCCCCAGGAGTATGCCGAGCTGACCCGAGAACTACAGGTCCCCATCAGCAACCCAGCCAAGGTTCAGGCCCTCTGCCGCGACAAGCTGGCGACCCAGGAAGCGCTGGAGTCGGCCGGCATCCCCATGCCACAGGTGAGCGCCCACCCAAACCAGGATCTGCTCAAGAAGTGGGGCGGCGGATTTCTCAAACCCCAGTTCGGCGGACTGGGACGGGGAGTGGTCTACCTGCGTCCCGGGGACCCCATTCCCAGCCACCTGCCCGGCGCCACCGGTGAGCTGGAGCCCGCGATTCTTCAGGCGCCGATTCTGCCGGTCCAAGGCCCGTTCATCTCCCTACGCGCCCTCGTTCAGAGAGACCCGCTTCAGAGGGCCCCGCTTCAGAGATCCCCGCTTCAAAAAAACAGCTCAGGCTGGATCTGCGCGCCCATCGTCGCCCGGGTCAGCCAGGAGCCCGTCTCCAACGTCGACCGCGGCGCCCAAGCCCTGCCCGCCCAGGACCTGCTCTCCCCTTCCCAACTGCGGCAGGTGGAGCAGGTCGCGATTGGCGCTGCACACGCCTTGGCCGACGACTGGACCTGTGAGCTCGGCGTAGACTTGCTGATCGATCCCGCAACCAAGGCCAGGTTCTCCAGCGTCTACGTCATCGAGGTCAACGGCGTGCCCAAAGGCCGCGGTGCCGTGCTCGCTCAGAGAGACCCCGAGCGGTTTGGTGCAGCCTACCAAGCGGCCTTGGAGCGCCCGCTTCGCTGGCTGTGGTCCCGGGCCCGCTAAGGGTCCGCTTAGGGTTCCGCCGTCACCAGACCCGCCTGCTCACTCCGTAGACCACTCCAGATCCACCGCGATGGGGTCGTGGTCGCTCAGCGGAACGCCCTCGGCGTCCTCCCAACCCGGCTCCACCCGCCAGTTGCTGGCCGTCAGGTCCACGTCCCCCGGGCGCAGAAAGATGCGGTCGATTCGACCTGGCTCCGCGCAACCCAAGATGTCGCAGACATCCTCAAACCCAGCGTCCCAAAAGACCTGCAACGGCTCCAGGTCATCGGGGTCGTCCCCGTGCAGATTGGTGTCGCCGATGACCACGATGGTGCGCTCCCCAGCCTGGGCCAAGGCGTACTCGGTGAGCTCCTGTGCGTTGCTCAGGCGGGCTGCGTTGTCCTCGGGACCGCCACCCGCCTCCATGTGCGTGTTGAGCACATCGATCTCTCCCTCCCCAAGGGAGAGGCGCACCCACTGAAAACCCTTGCTGGCCAAGCAGTCTCCAGATCCCGTACTCACCCCCCCATAGCACTGGGTGTAGTGAATGCCTTCGGCCTGCAGGATCTCCATCACCGAGAGCACCCCAAGGCCCGAGCCATAGGCCCGCGAGTCCTCTACCTCCGCCGAAAAGCGCTCCTGGAACGCATGGGGCGCATCCGCAACCAAGGCCTGGTGGTTGGCGTCGTCAAAGTCCTCCTGCAGGCCGATCAGGTCGTGCTCGACCAGCAGGGGCGCGATCTGCAGCATGCGGTCCGGTGTGTCATCCCCGGTGATGGCGCTGGGCAAGCCGTGCACGTTGTAGGAGAGGACCGAGAAGCTGCCGTTGGTTGGCAGAGGCTCGGTGCACGCAAAAAGAGGCAGGGTCAGAAGCAACATGCCCTGACCCTACCTCCATTCTTCTGCGAGGGGGAAGTCCCCAGGCGCCAAGCCTCAGACCTAGCAGCCGGAGTCGGAGCGCTTTCGGGAGCCAAAAGTGGGACCGAAGGTCACGCCGACGAGACGAAAGCGCTTCGAACGAATCCGGAGGCCGCTCGTCGGTGCCGGAGGCACGACATTAAACGGAGTAGGTCGTGATGCTGGGCAACATCCAGTCCACCTTGCCAGCAACGCCGTCCAAGTAGGTCTTCTGAACCTGCTTGCAGATGGCGCCAGGGCTGCCGTTGCCCACCGTGCGGTGGTCGATCTCGCGGATGGGCGTGACCTCGGCGGCGGTACCGGTCATGAAGACCTCGTCGGCCACGTACAAAGCGTCGCGTCCGAAGGTGGTCTCGATGACTTCGTGGCCATGCCTGCGCATGATATCGATCGCTGTCTCCCGGGTGATGCCACCCAGGATGTTGGTGATCGGTGGGGTCTTGACCTTGCCGTAGCGAATGGCGAAGAGGTTCTCACCGGTACCCTCGGCCACGTAGCCGTTCTGGTCCAGCATGATGGCCTCTTCGTAGCCATGATCAATGGCCTCGTAGCGGGCCAGGATGCTGTTCACGTAGTGACCAACGACCTTGGCGCGCTGCAGATTCGAGTTCACCGCGTGACGGGTAAAGCTGCTCGTTCCTGCGCGGATGCCCTTGTTCATGCCCTCTTCACCCAAATAGGCGCCCCAAGGCCACACGGCGACAGCCACGTGTACCTGGTTTCCCTGGGCGCCCAGTCCCATCTGTCCGTGGCCCAAGTAGACAAGAGGACGGATGTAGCCGGCGTTGAGCTTGTTGGCCTTGAGGGTCTGCAAGCAGGCCTCGCGGATCTGCTCGTAGGTAAAGGGCATCGGAATGCGGCACATCTTGGCGCTGTCGAACAGGCGGCTGATGTGCTGATCCAGCTTAAAGATGCCGCCACTTCCGTCGGGCTGCGCATAGGCACGAATGCCCTCGAACACGCCCAAGCCGTAGTGCAGAGTGTGCGAGAGCACGTGCACATTGGCTTGGTCGAAGGGAACCATCTTGCCATCCATCCAGATGACTTCGGACTTGACGGACATTAGTTGTCCTCCACGACGTTTCCGTCCAGATCCAACACAACCACCGGGTAGCCAAGCGCGACAATCGGAGCCTTGATCGAGGCCAGGTCGCCCACGACGGTCACCACCAGGGGCTGACTGGCCACCTGCTCCACAAAAGTGGACTGGGCCTTCTCGGGGGTCACGCCCTGCACACCGGGGATGTACATCTCCTCCCAGTTGTCAGGCAGACCGTAGCGCCACACGGTGGAGCGGCTGCCCACCAGGTAGTCCACAGTCTCGAAAGAGCCGGGGTAGCCCAGGACGCGGTTGGACTTAGCGTACTCGATCTCCTCGGCCGTCAGGGGACGGTCGGCCTGCACCTGGGCCAGCTCAGCGAAGAGCTCGGACATGGCGGGGGCGGTCACCTCGGACTGAACCGAGGAGGAGGCCACCCACAGGGCACCGGCCTGGTTGTTGTAGATGCTGCTGCGGGCGCCGTAGGTGTAGCCCTTGTCTTCGCGCAGATTCATGTTCAGGCGGGCCATGAACATGCCACCCCAAGCGGAGTTTCCGACCATCAGGTCCCAGTACTCGGGCTGGTCCCGTGCAGGAACAAAACGCACGGCCTTGACCATGGACTGAGCCGCGCCGGGCTTGTCCACCAGGTAGATGGTGGTCTCGGTGGGCTGGATGTTCACGATCTCGGGGAGCACTGCAGCCTTGCCGGGCGCGACGCTGCCAAGGCGCGCCTCCAACATGGGCTGGATCTCCTCCAGGGTGATGTCACCGCCGACCAGGAGCGTGCCGTTGGAGGGCACCAGGTTGGCCTGGTACCAGACCTTCATATCCTTGGTGCTGATGGCCTTGAGGGTGGTCTCGGTGGTCGTCCGGCCCTCGTAGGCGTTCCCGTAGATCAGCCGGTCGGTCACAATCCAAGCCATGGAGTCGGGGTCCGTGCGGGCCGCCTCCAGGTCCAGGATGTTCTGCTTTTGGATGCGCGACCACTCACTCTTGGGGAAGGTGGGCTCCAGCAGCACATCGGCCCAGATGTCGAGAGTGGGCTCCAGGTTCTTCTTCAGGCTGTCGGCGCGAACCGTGGCCATGTCGGAGTTGGCGTAGCTGCTCACGGAGCTGGCCAGGGCCTTTAGGTCGGCAGAGATCTGCTTTCCGTCGCGGTCGCCAGCTCCTTCGTTGAGCATGTCCATGCTCACGCCGGCCAGGCCTTCGTGCTTGGCTTTGTCGGTCCAGGAGCCGGTGTTGAACACGGCACGAACCTGCACCACAGGGAGCTCGTGGTTCTCGACCACGACCACCTTCATGCCGTTGGACAGGGTGCCCGTCTGAATGGCGGGCAAGGTGAAGTTACCGCCCTCCAAAGGGCCGGGCTTGGAGCGGTCCACAGTGGGAACTGGGGGGACCATGTCGACTACAGGCTCAACCTGCTTGGGGCAGGCGAGCATCAAGCTGAGGAAAATCATTGTGCTGCCTCGGCGGGGGGCGAGATGTGAAGGACCACGCGACCGGGGGACGACAAGGTGTCCTTGGCGGCCTGGAGTACGCCCTCGGGGGTGCAGTCCAAGTAGCGCTGCAGGTCGTTCTGCAGGTTGCCGGGGTCACCGGCCAGGAAGTTGTAGGAGTTCAGCCGGTCGGCCTTGGCCGAGACGGTGCTCAGTCCGTAGATGAACTGTGCCTCGTACTGAACCTTGCCCACGCTGACCTCGGTCTCGGTAGGGCCTTCTTCCATGAACTCCGCGAGCAGAGCGTCGGTGGCGGCAACGATCTCATCGGTGGTGTGACCCTCCGCAGGAACCGCCTGGATGATGTACATGCCGTCCAGGTAGCGAGAGACTTGGTAGGCGCTGATGCTCTTGGCGATCTGGTCTTCGATGACCAGCTTGCCGTACAAGCGGGAGTCCTTGCCGTCGGTGAGCAGGCTGGAGAGCAGGTCCAGCTCGGCGTCGCCCGACTCATAGATGGCGGGACTGGGCCAAGCCATCCACACCTGGGCGTAGGGCACGCCCTGCTCTTCCTGGCGAACCACCACCTCTTCGGTCATCTCGAAGTTGTTGGTGTCGGGGACCACGCGCTCAGGCAGTGGGGTCTCGCCGGCCGGGATGGTGGCAAAGTACTGCTCAATCAGGCCCTTTGCGGTGGCCGGATCAAAGTCACCGGTCACGACCAGCACGGCGTTGTTGGGCACGTACCACTGGTCGTAGAAGCCTTGAACGTCGTCCAATGTGGCCGCGTCCAGGTCCTCGTGAGAGCCGATGGTGGTGTGGTGGTACGGGTGACCGACCGGGAAGAGGTTGGCCTGGAGGGTCACCCAGCTGGTGCCGAAGGGCCGATTCTCGTAGCGCTGACGGCGCTCGTTGCGAACCACTTCCTTTTGGTTGTCCAGGCGCTCTTGGTCAATGACCAAAAAGCCCATGCGGTCCGCCTCGCCCCAGAGTGCCAGGGGCAGGTACGCGCTGGGCACACCCTCGAAGTAGTTGGTGCGGTCGGTGTTGGTCGTGCCATTCACCCGTGCGCCCACTTCCTGCAGGTTGCCAAAGTAGTCTTGGTCGTTGTTCTCCGAGCCCTGGAACATCAGGTGCTCAAAGAGGTGGGCAAAGCCCGTGCGGCCTTCCACTTCGTCCTTGGAACCGACGTGGTACCAGACGTTTACCTGGACCACCGGGACGCTGTGGTCCTCGGAGAAGATGACCTTCAGGCCATTATCCAGGGTGTAGGTTTCATAAGGAATACTCAGGTCTTGGGCCTGAGCCGCGGGCATGGCCAGCATCATCGCCAGTGCGAGCATCGGTAAGCTCCAGATGTAGGACGCAGCGCGGGCAAGCCACTGCGTCGGTTGCCCGGGGGCTGTAACCGAGGGATCCGGGCTGTGGGTTGGGGTGCAGACGACCCGGCGACCTTGGGCACAGATCACGGTCGGTGTACGCTTCCTCCACGAGATCAGGAGGGCGGGATGTTTGTCGTTGTACTTGCGCTGCTTGGCGGCGCCCAGGAGACTGCCGACTGCGATCCCAGCCAGTGGTACCCCGACTTTGACGGAGACGGCTTTGGGGACAGCGCTCACAGCTTCTCAGCCTGCTCGGCGCCTGCAAACTACGTCGCCGACGCTCTGGACTGCGATGACACCAACAGCGCGGTGAATCCCTCCGCGACCGAGGTCTGCAATGGCATCGACGACAACTGCGATGGCAACCTGGACGACGCCAGCGCCCTAGATGCCTTGACCTGGTTCGCAGACAGCGACGGCGATGGCTTTGGGAATGCCGAGATCCCGGCGCTGCACTGCAGTCCCATCGACGGCTAGGCTGCCAGCTCCACCGACTGCAACGACGCCAACGACTCCGTTCATCCGAATCACGATGAGATCTGTGACGCGTTGGACAACGACTGTGATGGGGCGGTGGACTTTGATTCCTGGCTGCCTGGAGACTACGCAGACCTGGACGATGTCATGGACAATGCTGGCCGGGCGAACACATCTGCCTGGGCCCAGGGAGCTTCTCCGGCGGCGGATACGACCGCGAACAGGCAAGATGATCCATGGGAGGCGCCAGCGGAGTGCGACTCCGCAAGGCGTGAGAACGAAGGAATGCGCAAGCATTTCGAAGGCGAAGAATGCGGAGGAGGCGTGCGAGCGCAAGCCTCGCATGTGGACAGTCTGCCTGATCGAGCAACCGTCTTTCTCCATTCAGAGCATGTCCACGAATCAGGCGGCGATTGAGTCGCCTGAACCTTCGGTCTCGAGCCCCTTCCTGGCCAAGGCGTTGAGGTGTTTCAGCAGCTTGCGCATGCAGGCTACAAGGGCCACCTTGTTGGGTTTTCCACGGGCGTTGAGGCGGGCATAGAGGGCTTTGATGTGGTCGTTGAATCGGGTGGCTACCAGGGCAGCCATATAGAGTGCGTTGCGTACCCGGACCCGGCCGCCGTGGATGAAGCGCTGGCCGCGGAACTGACCTGAGTCCCGATTCATGGGGGCCAGCCCGGCTAAGGCCGTGATCTGCTTTCTCGACAGAGTTCCGAGCTCAGGGAG
>JBLHMA010000048.1:0-18889 GCA_047621545.1 Cognaticolwellia sp.
CACCTGGGCCCGCGCAGGCCGCTGCTCCTCTTACTGCTCACGCCAGGAGTCTTGCTGGTCCCGATCCTGGCCACCCCCGACGCTGGCTACCTGAGCCTTGGATTGCTCGCGCTGATCGCCCATGAGCGGGGCTGGTCGTTGGGCGCGGGGGCCCTCGCGGGGCTGGCTCTGCTCTTCAAGCTGCCCGCCTTGGCCTTGTTGGCGGCCTTCTTGCTCACCCGCAGAGAGAGCTGGCGAGACTGGGCCGGGCCGGCGCTGGCGCTGGCCATCAGCGCACCCATGTGGCTTTGGAACGCCAAGAACGGGTGGGTGACCTTGGGCTTTCAGGCCGAACACGGTTTGGGCGGGGGAGGCGGGCCTTTGGATGGCCTGGGCTTCATCACCGGACAGCTTCTCTGGCTAGGGCCCATCGCCGGAGTGGCTGGGTTCATCTGGCTGGTCAGGCCAAAAACTCAGAGCGTCTGGTGGTGGGCGGCCGTGATTCCTGGACTGGTCTTCGCTGCCGCCAGCTTCCGCTCCCATGCCGAGCTCAACTGGGGGTTGCCCGTGTGGACCTTTGCGTTGGGAGGCTTGGCTTCCGCCCGGGGGCGTCTTGGGCGTGCTGTAGAGATCGGCGGAATCCTGGGCGGTTTTCTCTCTCTGGGGGCCCTGCTCCATCTCTGCGTGAGCCCCCTCTGGACCCTGGAAAACGACCCCCGCCACCGCTTTATGGAGGGACCTATCCTGGGACAGTCGGTCCAGGCCTGGGGAGTGGAGCCCGTGCTGACCTCGCGCTACCAAGAGGCCGCCCTGATCCGCTTCTACGGAGGGATCTCGGCGAGCACGGTCCCCAACACCGGGCGCAAAGATCAGTTCGACCTATGGCGTGAGTCCTCCTTGCCCACACACACGCTCTTCGTGCGCCCAGCCCGGGGCTCCACTCAGTTGGCCACCGATGACCTGCCTTATCGACCAGGCCAGACTGGCGCGGTGCACCTGATGGACGGCGACCGTCGGGTCTGGAGCTGGCAGGTTCATGAGCTGCATTTGGAGACGCCATGAGCCCTGCCCTGAAACGTCTCATTGCCCTGCACAGACCGCACTGGCCCAAGCTCGCCCTGTCCACCGTGATGATGGCCATCGCAGCAGCCATTCCAGCCACCCTGGTGCTCCTGGTCGAAAAGGTCTTGGACCAGGTGCTCATCGCCCGGGACGCCACCGCCTTGGCCATGCTGCCCGTCGCTGTGGTCCTGCTCTACGCACTGAACGGGGCCATCGCGATTGGCCGGGCGATGATGACCCGCACGGTCGCCTTTGAGGTGGTCACCGACCTACGGGCCAGGGTCTTTGGGCGCATGCTTAGCCTTCCACCCCAATGGCACCAGCAGCGGCCCCTGGGCAGGCGGTTGACCTGGCTCTCCGAGGACGTGGGCCAAGTACAGTACCTGGTCAGCGCCTACTGCACCGTCGTTCAGCGGCCGCTGACCTTGCTGGGCCTCATCGCCTCGGCCTTCTGGATGGACTGGCGTCTGGCAATCGTGTCCGTCCTGGTGCTCCCGCTGATCGTGATTCCCATTCGTATCTTTGGGCGCCGCCTACGCCAAGCCGCTCGGCAGCGCTTGGACAAGCTGGGGGACCTGAACGCCTCCGCTCAGGAGAGCCTGCAGGGTGTGCGCTCCATCCAAGCCTTTGGGGCAGAAGGCCAGCGCCAAGAAGCCTTTGACGTGCAGAACAAGGAGCAGCTTCGGCTGAGCCTCCAGGCCACCCTGGCCCAGCTTCTACCCGGCCCAATGGTGGAGATGGTGGCGGCCTTGGCCGTGGCCGGGGTCATCGCTGTGGGGGGGCGCCTGGTCTTCGAGGAGAGCTTGCAGCCCGGCGAGTTGATGGCTTTTCTGTTGGCCTTGGGCTTGATGAACCTGCCGTTGAAGAGCTTGAGCGAGGTGGTGTCCCTGACCCACCGGGCTCTAGCCGGCGGAGAGCGGGCTTTTGAGATCTTGGACACGCCCAGCGGCTTGGAGGACGGGGAAGGGGAGCTGCCACAGGGACCTTGCTCCCTGGAGTTGGACGGGGTGGCCTTTGACTACGGAGAGGGGCATGTCCTACGCGACATCCACTTAAAGGTGGCTCCAGGAGAGCTGGTCCTGTTGGTCGGCGCGAGCGGTGCAGGCAAGAGCACTCTGCTCAACCTGGTGCCCCGCTTTAGCGACCCCTCTGCAGGGTCGGTACGCATCGGTGGGCGGGACCTGCGTGACCTGCGCCTGAGCAGCCTGCGAGGGGCCATCGCATTGGTCACCCAAGACGCCTTCCTCTTCCACGCCAGCGTCGCTGACAACCTGCGTCTGGGCAAAGCCTCCGCGAGTCAGGAGGAGCTGGAGAACGCCTGCCGTGCAGCACAAGCCCATGACTTTATTCAAGGTCTGCCCCAGGGCTACCAGACTCTGGTTCAGGAGTCCGGTCTGCGCTTGAGCGGCGGCGAGCGTCAGAGGCTGTGCATCGCGCGTGCTCTGTTGGCCGACCGGCCCATCTTGCTACTCGACGAGCCAACAAGCGCACTGGACCGAGACAATGAGCTGGCAGTGCAGGGTGCCTTGCAGAGCCTACTCAAGGGCCGGGCAGTGCTGGCCATCGCACACCGTGGTGCCCTACTGGAGCAAGCCGACCGGATCCTGGTGCTGGCCCAGGGGCGTATCGTAGAGCAGGGCAGCCACCACGAGCTGCTGGCGCTTCAGGGCGAATACGCCCGCCTGTACGGCCCCAAGCACAAGGACGACGATGAGCTTTAGAGCCAAGGTCTACGACATGGTCTGCCAGATCCCCGCTGGCCGGGTCTGCGGCTATGGCGATGTCGCGGCCCTGTGCGGCTCTCCACGGGCGGCCCGACAGGTGGGCTACGCCTTGGCCGCTCTCCAGTCCGTGGATGTGGCCCACGGGGTGGCGGCGGACCCAAACGGGCGCGCGGTTCCTTGGCAGCGCGTCCTACGCACCACTGGGCACATCGCTTTTGCCGGCGACCCCATCCGCGGACCACTCCAGCAGCGCCTGCTCGAAGGGGAAGGCATCGTCTTTGAACAAGACTGCGCCGATATGAAGCGCTTTCGCTGGCAGCCAAGCGTCGAGGATCTGGAGGGGTGAGGGGACCCGCCCACTGGATCTGGCGCGCGCTGACGGTGCTCTTGGCTCCGTGGGCCGCGCTGGTCATGGCGGTCCACCCGCGCACACGGGAGACCTGGAGCCAGCGCTGGGGCTGGAGGCTCGCTCAGGTGCCCCCTGGCGGGGTGGTGATTCATGCCGCATCGGTGGGTGAAGGGCAGATCGCAGCGACACTCTTTGAGGCCTTGCGAGAGTGTCTGCCCGGTGTCCCCCTGATCCGAAGCGCCTGGACAAACACAGGCCTGCAGACCGCCCAAGGCCACCACGCCGCCTTGCCTCTTCCGGTAGATCTGTGGGGAATTGTGGGCCCCTGGCTCGACCAAGTGCGACCTGGAGTGCTGGTGTTGGTGGAGACGGAGCTGTGGCCAAACCTGCTCGCATCCTGTGCTGAACGGCACATCCCAGTCCTGGTTATCGGAACAAGAAATTCGGATGGACTTCAGGGACTTGAGACAACTTATATGATGTCATTGATTAGGTCGTGCGTAACCACATGGCTGCCCGCGGAGGACCTGCCCTGGGCGGCGGGAATCGGCTCCCTAAAGGGCGCATCCAAGACCCCATTGACCCTTGAACTGGCCCGCCCCATCCTAATCGGAGCCAGCACCCGTGAAGGGGATGAGACCGCACTGCTCGCCGCATGGGAGGCCTTGGGTCGACCCGGAAGCCTGATCTTGGCCCCCAGACACCCAGAACGCTTTGAGGCGGTCTCCCGTCTGCTCCCCGTCGGTACACCCTGCCGCAGCCAAGGTCAAACTGGCCCAATGCTGCTCTGGGACACCCTGGGCGAACTCGACAGCCTGATGCCGCTGGCGGACGTGGTATTCATCGGCGGCACCTTCGACAAAGACATCGGCGGCCACGCCCCTCATGCTGCACTTCAGGCCGGGGCCGCTGTTATTCATGGCCCTTATACAGCCAGTAATTCCGAGGGCTTCGACCCCAATAGGTGCATTCAAGCATTAACTATTGAATCCCTCAAAATCAGCCTGAGCCAAGCCATAGTCCTGGGTCGAATCGCCCCCTCCGAATCCCCGCCTGCCGCACTCGAACCTACCCTGCGGGCCATCCAAGACAGCCTGACCTCGCCGGCGCCACCCGGGCCCAAGCGGCCCTGGCTTAGACCACTGGACCGACTGTGGGCGGCCATCGCAAGAGCCCGGATCAAGCCTGGTCAGAGCCCGCCCATTCCCTGCATCTGTGTCGGCGGCCTGAGCGCTGGAGGAAGTGGAAAAACACCCGTCGTGCAGCTCTTGGTGGCCAAGCTGCAGGCCCGGGGCCTGAAGTGCGCTGTGGTCTCTCGGGGCTACGGCAGAAGTGGACACAGCCAAGGCCTTCGCGAGACCGGGGACTTGGGGGACGAGCTCAACATGCTGCGGGCCCAAGGGACCCTCTGTGTGAGCAGCCCGGACCGCATGTTGGGGGTGCGACGGGCACAAGAGCTGGGCGCCCAGGTGGTGGTGCTCGATGACGCCTTTCAGAACCATCAAGTGGCTGCCATGGCTCGGGTGCTGGTGCTCAACGCAGACGACCCATTGGATGGCGGTGTGATTCCAGTAGGGATGGCCCGGGAGGACCTGAGTGCCGTGGAGCGCGCCGACCTGGTGGTCTGGACCGGCGGAGAGGGAAAGCTCCAGACCGAGTGCCCACAAGCTGTGGCCCATTTGGAGCCCACGCACTGGCGCTTGGGGAGCGAGCGCTTCAGCCTCTCTGAAGGTCCACAGGGACCCGTGCAGGCCGTAGCAGGCATCGCGCACCCGGAGCGCTTTCTCCAGAGCCTCCTGGACTTGGGGTTGGATGTGCGCGCTTGGCACCCCTTGGCTGATCACGCGGCCTTGCCACGCTTGGGACCTGGGACCTGGGTCTGCACCGAGAAGGACTGGGCGCGGAGCAAGATCCCGCAAGCCTGGGCGCTCTGTGTGCGCCTGCGCATCGATAATTCCACCTTAGACAGCCTCCTGGACCGCGTCTTGGAGGCCACTTGAGACTCCTCGCTTGGCTTCTGACTTGGACCCCATTGTGGCTGGCATCCGGCCTGTGCAATGGCTTGTCCTGGATCTGGTGGCTGGTACTTCCAGTGCGCAAGTCCGTCGCGGTCGACAACCTGATCCACGCTCTGCCCGAGTGTCCCCCCGGGCCCACCTTGCGCGCAGCTTTCGCCAGCTTGGCACTCGGCTTTGTTGAGCTCCTCCAGGTGCGTCGAGGCCGCGTCACCCTGGCATTCCATGGAGACCCCGATCTCCTGGAGCGGGGCGTGGCGGGCCAGGCCAACCTCTTCATCGGCTGCCACTCCGCTGGTTTCGAGGCAGCCACCCACCTCTTCGCCCAGCGTGTCCCGACCGCAGCATTCGTGCGCCCGCCGCGACAAGAGAGCGCCAGAGTCTTGATGGAGCAGCTCCGGGGCGCGCTCCAGACCTTGGCACCACACGGCTCGATGGCCCAGGGCTACGCCGTGCTCTCTCAAGGCAAGACCCTGATGTTCGCCTTGGACCAACGCCGTGCCGAGGGCATCCCTGTGGCGTTCTTCGGACGGCCTGCATGGACCTCGCCGGCGGTGGCCGTTGCAGCCATACGCACCGGCTTACCGGTCTATGGCGGCTGGATCAGTCGCTCGGCACCCGGAGTGCTACATGCCCACGTCGAGCGCATTGAGCTGGAGGGAGACATCGAGCGGGATACACAGCGCATGTCTGACTGGATGGAGGCCAACGTGAGGCGTGAACCTGAGACCTGGCTCTGGCTGCATGACCGCTGGAGAAAGCCATGAAGGGCCCCAGCGGTGTGGAAGCAGTTCTCCTGGCCCTGATCTGCTGTCCAAAGTGTGGGGGAGCTTTAGAGGAGCGCCCCGCTGCCCTGACTTGCCGCCCTTGCAAGCGCAGCTGGCCGGTTGAGAAGGGTGTGCCCCTGCTCGTCAACGAGGCCAAGCTGCCCCAGCCCGCCAAACCCAAGCGGCATCGGTGAAGCTGCTCCACATCGACACGAGCACAGCGTGGCGCGGGGGCCAGCAACAGCTCGCACTGCTCGTCGCTGGCTTGGCCGAGCTGGGCATAGAGCAGCGCATCGCCTGTGTTCCCGGGAGTCCCTTGTCGGCGGCCCTCTCGCAGTGGGAACAAGTCGCCCTGCGGGCTGGGAAGCACCCGGCCAATCTACTGAAGCTGGCTGGCCAAGACGGGGTGATCTGCGCACACACCAGCGGCGCTGCGTCCATGAGTGCCAGCTTAGGGCAACGCCCGATTGTGCACCGGCGCGTGGACTTTTTCATCCGCCCCGCTGCCCTGAAGACCAGGCGAGCCATGGGCTTTGTCGCGGTCTCCAACGCGGTCTCTCTTGTTTTACAAGCTGGCGGCGTGGCGCCGAAACGGATTCGCGTGGTCTACGACGGAGTAGATCGCCCGCCCCTTGTAGAGCCGGCCGATGTGGGTACAGGGACCATCGCACTCGCCGTCGGCGCCCTGGTAGACCACAAGGACCACCGCACCTTGGCTGCCGCTGCAAAACTCCTACCGCAGTGCCGATTTTTGGTCGCCGGCGAAGGAGAGTTGCGGGGAGAGCTTGAAGGCTTGGGCGGACTGGAGCTGCTCGGTCAGCGGCCGGACGTGCCGGCCTTGTTGGCCCGCGCCCAGGTCTTCGTGCACTGCAGCAAAGAGGAGGGCCTGGGCCAATCCGTTCTCGAGGCCATGCGGGCCGGGGTGCCCGTGGTCGCCACGCGCGCCGGGGGAGTGCCCGAGTCAGTGGGGGAGCGCGGCGTCTTGGTCCACATTCAAGATCCAGCGGCCCTGGCTGGCGGCATTGCCCGGGTGTTGGCCGGAGAGGGGCCAGATCCTGCGCTTGCCCAAGCCTACGCCGACCAGCACTTCTCGGTCGCTGCCATGGTCAGCGGCACCCTGCGCGCCTACGAGGGCTTCGTTTCCGGGTTAGCATAAGTGCATTCAGGCCTTCAGCGCCTCTCCCCCGGAGCACCCCTTGGAGTCCCGCGGACAACGAAAGAGCCGCAGCGAACCGCGGCCCAGGCGTCCCCGAAAGCGCGGGCGAGGATGCGACGTGCCCGACATCGTCTATCACGGCACCACACGCTCCCGCGCCATGCGGCATCTGCGTACGGGGTTTGTGGACAGTGGAGGCGGTCGGCAAGTCTTTCTCTCCTGTGAGGAAGACGACGCGTGGCGCATCGCTCACCGATTCCCAGACGAGCCTGTCGTGCTCTTTGTAGATGCTGGCCGTGCCCGTAGAGATGGGGTTCGTTTTCACCGCACCCGCAGCGGCTTGTACGTCGCCCAGCGCATCCCAACCCGCCACGTCTTGAACCTGCGGCGGGGCTTCCGGGAGCAAATCAGCGCAGGTGGATTTCTGCTGCGCCGAGACCGCGGCCAAGTCGAGATGGCCCTGGTCAGCTGCGAGCGCCGCTCCGGTACGACCTGGGAAATCGCCAAGGGCAAGTTGGAGCCCGGCGAGACTCCACACGCTGCTGCCGTTCGTGAACTGCAAGAAGAGATGGGCTTTGAGGGCCGCGTCACCGTCAGCGGCAACCTGGGCATGGTGCGCTACGGTTTTCAGACCCCGGAAGGCGAGCCCCGACTCAAGAGCCTGCACGTCTTCCTAATGGACGTGGAAGACCCACCTGATCGCTTCGTCCCGGCCACAAACGAGGGCATCTCCGAGGTGCGCTGGTTCTCCATCCAGGAGGCCTACGAGCGGGTGACCCACACCAGCTTACGGCCGTTGATGGAGGAGCTGCGGCACTTGTTCGGGGGGGAGTGATTTAGGAAAGTTCGTCCGTGCTGCTCTCGGCCACGATGGCTAGGAGAACCAAGAGCTTCTCAATCACCCACCTCAGCACATACCCCGGGCGAAACTCTCTGGCGGGCCGGAAGCGCCGGCGTTGAGGCTCGAGATGCTGTGGGCGATCTGGAGACGAGGTCGTGGTGGTCCGGGCGGACGTGAGTGGCGAGGAAGAGCGTTTGCCTGTTCTTTTTGGAGGGGGGCTGCGCTCCCCCCTTGCAAGGCAGCCTGCCGGCCGAACTGCCCCCCTGTGATACGGAAACCGCGAACCTGCACGGACTCTTCGAAGCCTTACGCTTCGCGCTGCGTTTCGAAGTCGTCAGTACAGCCCGTAGGGCGACTTGCTCCGCTCCGGTAGAGCAGGTTAGTGGCTAGCGGCCCTCCCCGTATTGTTGGGGTACACCCTCGATCAGGCAGACTGACCACATGCGAGGCTTGCGCTCTCACGCCTTGTTGAGTCGCACTCCGCTGGCGCCTCCCACGGATCATCTTGCCTGACCGAGGGTGTAGCTTGGAGCGTTTCTGAGAAGAGGGACTCTTCGAATCCATTGGACGGCGCCCTGCAAGCTCAGACAGCAACCGGGTCCCTGCGTGCCGAAGCAGTCTTCAAACAGGCAGCCGAGCGGACCTTAGGCCGACGCCACCAAT
Source organism: Cognaticolwellia sp. (assembly GCA_047621545.1). GTDB lineage: Bacteria > Myxococcota_A > UBA796 > UBA796 > CAJQPC01 > CAJQPC01. Next base: position 8,557 of record JBLHMA010000048.1, read on the forward strand.
CCAACTCTCCGTCTCAACGGGGAGTCCGGCGGGCAACTGCACGCCAACTCCTTGATGAGGGTGCCGGGGACGCGTTTAGAGACCAAGGAGATGAGCGCAGCGAGGCGACGACTCGAGAAACGCGTCCCGTCCAACAGCCCCCTGAAGAACCCGGGGGGGTGTGAGGCCAAAGGCCGAACAAGGGGAACCGAGGGTCCCCCCTAGTAAGTCGCCTTCTTGACCTCGTGGTGCTTCACATCCACCACCTTTCCGAACTTGTCGTAGATGGTAGCGCGGTCCTGCTTGTTGTTCCAGATCGGGCCTTCACTCCCCAGGTACAGCACCATCTGCTCGCCTGGGCTGGTCTGGTGTTCGCCCTTGCCGCTCGTGATCTTGACCGTGTGGCCAGGCGGAATGGTCATCGCCGGAAAGGCAAAGCTGTTGCCGCTCAGATCGGCAATTCGGTAGCCGGAGACGTTCAGGGGCTTGTCCGTGACATTGCAGGCCCGGATGTACTCGCCGTTCACATTGTCCCGATCATCACCGGGCGCGTTGGCGTGGAAGGACGTCATGTGCAGCCCACCCTGGTAGGTCTGGGTGCTCCAGATGCCTCGGTTGGCGGCCTGGGCCCGGGTCTGCGCAGCCAGCAGAGCGTCGGTATCGCCCACGTCCACAGGCGGAATCAGGAACACATGGGCAAAGCCCTTCTCCACCAGGTCTTCCTCCAGGGAGCGTCCGTCGACCTCTACCCAGGCGATGAGCCGGCCGTAGCCATCCCGAGAGCTCCCCCCATAAGTCAGCGTGACTTCCTTGCCCGCGAGGAAGGCCTCTGCGGCATTACGGGCCTCGACCCCGTACTCTTCAACAGGCTTTAGCTCTGGTGTGTTTATCCCGCTGACGCGAACCTTGTCGCCGCTGGCCAGAGTGAAGGTGTCACCGTCGTAGACCGACTTTACGCTCCCCTTGGCAGGGGGAGGCTCAAGATCCTCGGTGGCCAGGGAGACGGCTGACATCCCCCAGAGGCCCAAAAACAGGAAGGATGTGAGCAGAGGGTTGGCGCGCATGTCAGGTCTCCGGCTGCGGGCTAAACCCGCCAAGGGTGGGAATCATGCCCCGACGGAGCAACAAGCTCAACCCTCAGCGTCCAGCGGACTGGCAGCATGGAGCTCCGCCATCTCGGCCATGCGCTCCGCTTGCCAGAGATGATAAAAGCGCTCCGGGGCCAGCTCCGCGGCCTGCTGGGCAGCCTGCGCGGCCTGCGCGTACTCCTTCCGAACCAAGTGCACGACCGCCAAGGTGTCCAAGAAGTCCGCCCGGGGCCCTTCCGCTGCCAGTGCCTCCTGGACCAACTCCAAGGCTTCATCGCTTCCTTGGCCAGCCATGGCCATGTACCAAGCCTTGCAGTTCTGTTGGCTGGACTCCTGCTTTAGAACCAAGCAGTCACTCTCGACCCGGCCAAGCAACAGGTCTTCCGCCTTCTCGGGCTCTCCGAGCAAGCCCCATGCAGCAGCAAGAAAATCCACCGGGCGCCCTTCTGGATGCAAACGGCCCATGGCACGCTCCAGGTCCGCTCGAAAGGTGGGCTCAAAGTCACTGAGATCGCTGACCAGCGTGGCGTAGAACCAGAGGGCCTCGCCATCGGAGGGATAGTAGCTGAGTTGCTGGCGCAGGTAGGCGAGTGCAGCGATTCGGTCGCCATCCTTGAGGGCCACCCGGGCTCTTCGCTTCAGATATGCATCCGGGTTTCCAGCGATCCGAGCCCCCTCGGCCAAGGCAGCCCGCGCTTGGGGCAGCTCTCCCTTGGCCATGTGGGCATCCGCAAGTGCCACCCGAGGTCCGGCTTCCTCGGCCCGCTCCGCCAACGCCTGCTCGGCCAAGTCCCAGGCCTCGTCCAAGCGGCCGGCAAGAATCAGGCCGTTGATACGCCCATTGAGCTCACCCTCATCGAAGAGATCTCCTGCGTTCAGAGGCGCCAGAGCAGCCTCGTAGCCGGCTTGATCCCCCTCGTAGCGGCGCATCCGGGCCAAGAGCACTTGAGCAGCTGGGTCCAACTCCACGCTGTCGATGTAGGCCAGCAGATCGGCTTCCGCTTCGCCGTCCTGATCCAAATACAAACGGTAGCGAGCGCGGACCAAGCCGCGCCCTGGAGCCACCTCACCGTACTTTTCGATGTCTTGAGCCAGGAAGATAGCGTGTCCATCAAGCTCCCGGGCCTGGCCCTTTGAGGGCTCCAGAGCGAATCGCCCGCCAGGGTAGTCAAAGACGGCGCGGTACTCCGAGAGCAGCTCATGGCCTGCCAGACCGGTCATCTTGCTCGGGCCAATCCGCTGTCCGCCGTCGTAGTTCAGCCAAGTGGCCGGATTGACCTCTTTCAGGGTCACCCCGCCGAGTGAGGCCTGCTGGATCGGGACCCTGCGGGTGCGCCGGTAGAAGGCGCTGACCGGAACCCGATCCGAGGCCCCCAGCCCAAAGATCGGCTCCTCGCCCTCGGTGGCTACTTCAGCCAACCCCCCCGAGATCGGTCCACTGAGCAGGAGCATGCGCGCGCCTGTGTCGACCTCGAGCACGAGGAGCTGTTCTACGGTGTCACGGGATCCAGACTCCCCAGCGAGCAAGTCCACCTCCACTCGGATGTGGTTTCCATCAAACTGCATGGGCTGGGCGTGGCGTGGCACCTCGACTGTGCCGGGAAGCCCCAGCTCCAGCGTGTCCGCCGGATAGTCCACCGCCAGAATGTAGTCCCCCCAGACGTTGTTCCCGAGGATGCCGTCGACCGGCATGGCACCGGTTTGCTCGGGCATGCCGGGGATGCCTACGGCAATGTCGATGTCGCGAACGATGAGCCCACCAATGTCGAGACTGGGCAGCTGGGCCTGTAGCCAGACGGCCTCGCCCGACAGACCCTGCACCCGACCTCCGCGGTCCTCGCCCTGGATCCCCAAGCGCTCCGCGGTGGAGGTGCTCAGAGCGGTGATGCCTGCCCCGGTGTCCACCAGAAACAGACCCGACTCACCGTCAGGAAGGGTGGCCTGAACGTAAATTTTTGTGGCCCCAGGGTAGGGGCGGATCAAGTCCACCTCTACGTGGTCCAAGCCCATGCCAAGGGCCTGTACTGGGGCAGCGGTGCCCGTTGCCTTGGGCCCGCAGGCGCTCACCATCAGTACCAATAGCGCGGTCATCCACTCTCCTACTATCCTTAGACTAAACCCCCAGGGTGAGCGCGGCACCCGCTGGTCCTACAATGGGCTATACAGGCCACTATGCAGCTACAGCCCGAAGACCTGGAAGAGCTGGCCGACTTCTTCGCCAAGCGCTTCCCGAGCCCCGCCGATCGAGAGGCCCTCGTACGCAGCACGGGCCTGGACACCGTCCTTCCGTCCGAGCCCTTGCCCGCGTGGCTGGTCCTGCTGGCCACCGCACAGCAGTCGGATCGAATGGGGGTCCTGATCCAAGCCGCTGCCGGACTTCGACCCGAAGACGACAGCCTGAGCGACGTGGCCGAGGCTTTCTCGGCACAAAAGAAGCTCCCCATCGGCAAGGCCCTGATCAGCCTGGTCGTACTGTTTGCGCTCGGGCTGGGTGCTTGGGGTTGGTTTGCCACCTCCGAGAAGCACATCAACCAGCGGGTACCTGCTACGCCCAGCACGGTGGACCTCAAGCCCGAGAAGCCATTGCTTCCTCGCCCTCTGAGCAACCCGGCAGTCATTCCTGAGCTGCCTGCGCAGCCCATTCCAGATCCTGCAGTTGCCCTTGTTGGACCCGTTGAACTCGTTGACCCACCTGCCATCGTCCCGATCGACGACACCCCACCTGAGACAGACGGGGAGTGGATCGAGGGCCGCTGCGGAGGGCCGGCCGGACGACTGGTCGGATATTGGTATGCCGGAGCGCCCTTCGAGCCAGGTCAGGGTGAGCGCTATGCACTCAAGAACTCCAAGAACGTGCGCGCGGACTACCCGCGACGGGAGAACGGTTGGGACGCCCGGGAGCCGGTCACCTGCGTGCTAAAGCAGGGAGACTCCGTAGACCTCACCCACGCGCCGATACTGGTGGATGGTGGGAAGTACTGGGTGCCCTTGTATAGCGGCGATCTAAAGCTCTAGGCTAGGCTCTTTTGCCTCCATTAGGAGGACATTGGCTACTGCCGGCTTGGCGGAACCTGGATGACCTGCCCCCCAGAAGCCTCTATTGCCTGACGGTCCACGGTGTTCGGATCCACCTTCTTTAGACGCCCATCCTTCCAGGCTTCGAGCAGCTCGGCGGCTTGGTTCTCGCCAGCTCCTTGAAGCAGGCGGATCACATGAGGGGCCAGGGGCGCCGTCGCTTTCCAGTTGGCCTCGATGGCGTCATATCGGGCAAAGTCCTGACGCAGAGCCGCGTGGGCGCTCGCGACGATGATGCGGTGTCCAAAGGGATCTGCTGTCATCCCGGAGATCACGTCGATGGCGTCGTCCCAGCGGCCCACCGTCGCCAAGGCCACCGCCCAGTAACCCATGGTCTCCGGAATGCGGGGACAGCCCCGGTCGCGCATCCCCCAGGCGCCTTCCTCCACCGCGCGGGCCGGGTCCTTCATCTGCAGGTTCACCATCACCAGGTGTGTGCAAGCGTCGCGGTAGGGCGGGGTTCCCTGTACCGCAGCGAGGAAGTGCATCCGGGCCTGGCCCCAGTCTCGGTCCTGATAGACGTACCAAGCGAGCCCTCCGTGGGTGAAAGGACTCGGCTCCACCCGGTGAGCGGCCTCCCAGAGCGAGCGGGAGTCTTTCCATGCGGGCAAGCGAAGCTCGATGACTGCCGTCGAGGCCAGCGCGAACACCGCCCCAACGCCCACGAGCAACTTGGGCCTCTCCGGCAGCGCTGCAGCCAGCGCCATGCCCAGACCCGCCAGCGGCAGGTACAGGTAGCGCTCGCCCATCAAGCCCTTGTCGGCAGTGGCCACCAGCGTGGGAAGCCAAGCCAGCAGGGCCCAGATCAGTCCAGCCAAGACCAGTCGCCGGTCCTTGGCTTTCCAGATCGCAACCCCAATGCCCACGAGCACGAGCGCGGCCACCGCGTAGTAGCTGCCCATGGACTCAGGCAAGTATAGGATGTGCCGGGCAGGGGTCAGGGGCCAAGGCAGCGCCAGCAGGCTGATGTAGATGGCCGACAGATCCGGCAGGCTCTCAGCCAGGCGGAGCCAGACGCTGAGCTCTGGGGCGCCGCCACTGATTCCGGCCATGGTGCGCATCAACAGGTACAAGGCCACGCCTGCGCTCAGAGCACCGTAGCGGGCCCAGCCCTGCGGCTTGCCGGCCCGAGCCCAATCCAGCGCGCCCAAGAGCAAGGGCAGCAGAACCGCCGATTCCTTGGAGAGCATCGCCGCCCAGGTCAGCAGACCTGCACCGAGCAGGGCAGGGGTGTTGGTGTCCTTGTCCAACACCAGCCCCAGAGCGCTCAATCCCATCGCCGCTGCCATGGCGTCGTTGCGGGCCGCAATCAGGGCCACCGTCTCGATCTGCAGAGGGTGCAGGGCGAAGATCAGCGCCCCGAGCAGCGCTGGTAGGGGCGGGCAGAGCTTGCGTAGCACCCACCAGAGCGCCGCAACCGCTCCAACGTGCCAAGCGAGGCTGTGGGCATGCGCCCACACTGGACTCAGCCCAGCGATACTGCGATCCATTGCCAAGGAGACCAGCATTAAAGGCCGATAGTAGCCGCTGTCCGTGCCCGCCATCTCCAGGGTCTGCCATAGGTCAGCGGTGAAGAAGGTGCCCAGGTTGCCCCACAGGTCGTCGGTGACCGCGTTCCCCAGAATCAGGGCCCGGTCGTCCCAACAAAAATCTCCAGCCAGCGCCGGCGCGAAGACCATCGCCGTCACGAGAAACAGCACCCAGTGGCCGTACTTGGCGAGAAAGCTCATGTGTGCAAGCGCACCATCGGGGGTGCCGAGGCGATGACCTTGGCCTCGTGGGCGGAGATGATCTCAATGCGTTCCCGCAAGGAATCTCGGTCGGTATACGGGGCCGCCAAGTCCAGGTAGCACTGGTGGTGTCTGGCCTCTGACGCCAAGAGAGAGCGGTAGAGCCGGGCCAGAGTGGGGTCTTCCAGGTTCTCCGCAAGCAGCTTCATACGCTCACAGGAGCGGGCCTCGATGAGAGCGCAGCAGATCAGAGTGTCGATGAGACGCTCCATCCGTGGCGTGCGACAGATCTTGATGAGCTCGCCTGCGTAGGGGCTGGGCTCCAAGCGACGGAACTCCTGACCTCGACTGCGAATCAGGCCAATGACCCTCTCGAAGTGCTCCAGCTCCTCCCGCGCCAGGGCCGAGAGGGGAAGCATCAGCTCGGCTTCGTCCTGATACCGAAAGATCAGACTCAAGGCGGTGCTCGCTGCCTTCTTCTCACAGTGGGCGTGGTCGAGCAGGATCGTGTCCATGTCGGACATAGCGCGCTCAAGCCAGGCGCTGGTGGACTCAGATCTTAGGCGTAGCATCGTCGATCTCCAGCGCACCAAAGAGGGGCAGGTGGTCCGAGGCCAAGCTCGGCAGGGGCTCAGCGAGGGTGCCCTTTAGCCCGGGGGAGAGCAGCACGTGATCCAGCCTGCGACTCGGCGCATGCGCTGGGAAAGTGTGCCCCTGGCCCAAGGGCCGCCACCCCCCACTCACAAGCGAGGCCATCGTGTCGTCGCCATGAAAGTCGGTCCCGGGCTCGTCCACAAAGCCGCTGAGCTGGCCCGCCTGCGGGGGCAACGCATTGAAGTCCCCAAGACAGATCCCATCGCCATCGCACTGGCGCAGCAAGCGGGAGAGGATGCGAGCCTGAGCTCTCCGGTTGGCGTTGTCGAAAGCCTCCAGGTGCACGTTGAAGACCCGCAGATACCGTCCGCCTCCCAAGTCGAGCACCAGCTCTTGAATGCAGCGGTGCAGATAGAAGCGGTTGTACAAGCGCCCGTTCCGCGCAGGCTGGGGCAGCGCGTGGCGACGCTGACTGCGGATGGGGAAGCGAGAGAGCACCGCTTGCCCGGCCCACATGCGGCCGTACTGCTGGGAGGGCGGCGCGGTGATGGGGTGGGGGACCCAGGCGGCGTCCCATGTGGTGGCAAAGCTTGCGTGCTCCAGGCCGGTCATCTCTCTCAGCCACGTCAGTTGGTCGATCTCTGCCGAACGGAGGCAGTCCCGATCCACCTCCTGCAACGCCAACACGTCCACGCCTTGCTCTTGTACCAAGACGACGATCTGCTCTAGATGCGCCTGGACCTCCAATCGAGAGAAGCGCCGCGCATCCTGGAGTTCGGCTCCGGCACCCCAGTGAATATTCCAAGAAGCGAAGCGCAGAGAACCACCGAGCAAGGGGGACTCCTTCCCTTTGAGCGCAAAGGCGTCGCTGGCGGTTGGCCGGTAGACACCGAAGCGGGGTGCCGTTCGCTTGCGCTGCTGGGACACGCGACTCTCCTGGTGGACGCAAGGCGGCTTGCCTGGGCCCCGCGCTCGCCCTATAGCGCAGCCTCTGGCGGAGCGGGCAGCGCCCTCAACGCCAAAACAAGGGTGTGTCATGAACTTGAGCGAAGTGTTGAAGGGGGAGATTTTTCCCGTGGTCGAAAAGCCGTCCCGCTACCTGGGAACCGAGCTGAACGCCGTGCACAAGGACAAGAACAAAGTCGAGCTACGCTTGGCCCTGGCTTTTCCCGACCTCTATGACTTGGGCCTTGGCAACCTGGGCCTGCACATTCTCTACGCGATCTTGAACGAAGATCCACGGGTTTGGTGCGAGCGTGCCTATGCCCCGGGCCTGGACCTGGAGAAAGAGCTGCGGGACCGTGACCTGTTGATGTTCGCCAACGAGTCCCACGACACTCTGGACCAGTTCGACGGTCTGGGCTTCACGCTCCAGTCCGAGCTGACCTACACCAACATCCTAAATCTCATCCAGATGGCCGGCATCTCGATGCGCACCAAGGACCGCAAGGAGAGCGATCCTCTGACCTTTGCTGGCGGCCCTGCGGTGTTCAACCCGGAGCCCATCGCGCCCTTCATGGACTTCTTCGTCATCGGCGACGGAGAGGATGCCGTGCGCGACCTCGCCCGCGTGATGCTGGAGACAAAGGGACAGTCCCGCTCCGCTCGGCTGCAGGCTCTCGCCCAACTCGAGGGCGTCTACGTACCGGCGCTCTACCCCATGGAGCTCATGCCGGACGGACAGGTTCTGCCGCCGCTAGACGCACCCATGATCCGCAAGCGCATCACCCGCGACCTGGATGGGGCCACCTTCCCGGTGGACTACATCGTGCCCTTCACCCAGCAAGTGCACGACCGGGTCTCTCTCGAGGTCCTTCGCGGCTGTACCCAGGGCTGTCGCTTCTGCCAAGCCGGCATGACCACCCGACCAGTGCGCGAGCGCACCATCGACAACATCGAGAAGCTGATGGAGCGCACCCTGGAGCGCACCGGCTACGAAGAGGTGTCCCTGGTCTCCCTGAGTACCTGCGACTACTCCAAGGTGCGCTCGATGGTGGACCGTGTCGCAGACTTGGCCAAGAAAGAACGGGTCTCGATCTCTCTGCCCAGCCTTCGCCTGGATTCGTTTTCGGTGGGCTTAGCTGACCGGGTCTCCGATATGCGGCGCACCGGTCTGACCTTTGCCCCAGAGGCTGCAAGCCCGCGCCTACGCGCCATCATCAACAAGTGGATCCCGGATGAGGAGCTGCTGGAGATGAGCGCCAAGGCCTATGGTCTGGGCTGGGGCCACATCAAGCTCTACTTCATGATCGGTCTGCCCACAGAGCGGGACGATGACATCGAAGCCATCGCCGACCTGACCCTGAAGACCCTCAAGATCGGCCGCGGCATCAACAGCCGTGCCCGGGTGAACACCGGCGTGAGCACCTTTGTGCCCAAGCCCTTCACCCCCTTCCAGTGGGCCGCCCAGATCGACATCGAGGAGACCGAGCGCAAGCAGGGCATCCTCGACGATCGCTTCCGCTACAAGAACGGCCTGAAGTTCGGCCGTCACAACGCCAAGGAGACCTTCCTCGAGGGCCTGGTGACCCGTGGTGACCGCAGCACTGCAGACTTGATCGAGGCCGCCTTTAAGCAGGGCGCCCGCTTCGACGCTTGGAGCGAGCATCTGGACTTCGGCGCCTGGGAGCGCGCCATCGAAGAGACCGGCTTTGACGTGGCCTTTGCCTTGCGTGAGCGCGATCTGAACGAGCGCCTGCCCTGGGACCACATCGACATCCTGATGCCCAAGAGCTGGTTCCAGGAGGACTACGCCCGCGCCATGGAGCTCAAGCACGCCGAGGACTGCCGTCACAAGAAGTGCCACAAGTGCGGTGTCATCGACGTTGAGCGCGACCTGTGCGCCCACATGCTGCGGAACAGCATCGACGGTCGGAAGGAAGAAGAGATCTATGAGCGCCCCGGAGATATTGAGCCGACTATCGAGCCTCCCGCCGCCCAGCGCGTTCGTCTGCGCATCGGTCGCGTGGACGAGGCCAGGTTCCTCTCCCACTTGGAGTTCATGAACGCTTGGCTGCGCTCCCTGCGTCGGGCCCGTGCCCCTCTCAGCTACACCCAAGGTTTCCACGCCCATCCCCGGGTGCAGTTCTCCGCGGCTCTGCCCACCGGGGAGGAGAGCACTGGCGACTACATGGACATCATGCTGGCCGAGAAGGTGGACCCCGATCTGCTCTTGGCCCGTCTGCGGGCCACCATGCCAAAGGGCTTTATGGCCCTGGGCATATCCGAGGTGGCCATCAAGTCCAGCTCGCTGCAAGCCGCTGTGGCTGGCTGCGAGTACTCCCTGATCACCATCGCGGATCCAAAGGAGCTCGCTGAGCGCATTGGCACCATCATGGAAGGGGAGACGGCCCCAGTAATGGTCAAGATGAAGGGCAAGCGTCGCAAGGGCCGCAGCCGTGGCCGTGCGCCCCGTGAGTTCCGCGAGCTGGACATGAAGCCATACATCAACGACTTGAGCGTGCGCCCTGGTGACAGCGGAGACTCCGCCATCATCGATCTCGACACGGTCTGCTTGGAAGGCCGAATGGCGCGCCCTCGCGACATTGTCAAGATGCTGGACTTGGACCCAGTGCGCACCCGTGTTCTCAAGCGCCAGACCCGGCTCTTGGAAGGCAACGTTGAAGTGCAGACCACCATGGCGCCCGCTGGAGCCCAGACCTAATGTCCGCCCTGGTCGGCGCCCTTCTCTTAAGCGGCTGCATCTACAAGGAGCTACCGGACACGACGGTGGCCATGGATCGCGAGCTGCCGATGGAGCTGGGCACCGTCTTGGTGGTCCCACCACAGGTGATGGCCACGCAGTACGCCGCCCCCTTCATGGACGGTGTGTTTGTCGGCAACGTGGTGCATGGCGGCGGCTATGTT
>JBLHMA010000049.1:0-18885 GCA_047621545.1 Cognaticolwellia sp.
GCAAGCCAACGAGATCTTGGCCCAGCTCGAAGAGATTTCCCAAAAGGTCAACCTGACCCTGGGAGATAACGATGAGGCTCGCGCGGCATCGGTGGCGAACATCATCGCAAATGTGGAGCAGATCACGGCCGAGGCCGAAGAGGGTGATGGCCTGATCCACGCCCTGGTCTACGACAAGAAGCTGACCAACAAGCTCAACCGCATCGCCACCAACCTGGAGAGCGGCTCCGACGATGTGGCCGTGCTGACCCGCGAAGTACGCGAGGGGGACTCGGTCGCCCACGAGCTCTTGATGGGAGATGGCGGCGAGGAGCTGGCCACCCAACTATCAGAGACCGCCCTGGCTCTGGAGACCTTGGTCGGGGACATCAAGAACCAGGACAGCGTGGTGCACGCGCTGCTCTACGACGCTGACAAGGCGCAGCTGGTCGCTGATCTCAGCGTCACGGCCGGAAACCTGCGCGCAGTCTCCGACGGCATCGAGGCTGGAGACGGCACCGTGGGCGCCCTGATCCAGGACCCCGAACTCTACTACGACCTCCAGGCCCTGGTCGGCGGCGCCCAGCGCAACAAGCTGCTCCGCTACTACGTGCGCAAGACCGTCGAGAACGCAGAGGACGAGCAGGCCTCCCCATACACTGAGGAGTAGAGCCCTGGACCTTCCCCGACCCAGTAGTCCCCGACCCAGTAGTCCCCAACACAGTAGTCCCGGGCCCGTGCGTCCTCGACCGAGGGTCACCCCTTTTCAGCTGCTGGCACCCCGTGTGCGCAGCCTGGGCAATCGCTGGACACATGCCAGTGGGAAGGAGAAGCTTGGGTATGGGCTGTTCAGTGGCTTTGCCCTGGCGTTCTGGTGCTTTCTCTTCTTCGGTCTGGTCGTCGTGGTCGACCAGTTTTACCAAGTCGAGGTCTTTGGGCCGCTGATCACGCGCAAGCTCTTGGAGCTGCTGCTGCTCAGCCTCTTCGGTATGCTGACCTTCTCCAATGTGGTCACCAGTCTGAGCTCCTTCTATCTGAGCGAAGACCTGGAGCTGCTGCGCTCCTTGCCCATCAGCCCCCGCACCTTCTTCAACACCCGCCTCATCGACACCCTGGCCCAGTCCAGCTGGATGATGATGATGTTCGGCCTGCCGGTCTTCTTGGCCTTTGGTTTGGCCGCCAGCGCGGGCTGGGCCTACTACGCCAGCTTGCTGGTGGTGGTGCCTGCGTTCCTGCTCATCCCGTCCTCCTTTGGCGCCATCATGGCCAGCATCCTGGTCACTGGGGTCAGCGCCCGCCGCGCTCGGGAGGCCTTGGCAGTGGTAGGCGTGCTCTTCCTCATCGCGGTCTTTCTGCTGCTGCGCCTGATGCAGCCCGAGCGGCTGATGAACGCACAGGATTTTGAGAGCCTGGCCGCCTACGTGGCCACCCTCCAGAACCCCATGCCGCTGCTCTTTCCCCCCCGTTGGGCATCGTCAGTGCTGGGGGCTTCCCTTCAGGGGCGGCCCTACCCGTGGATGGAGCTGGCGCTTCTGGTGTGCGGATCTGCAGGCTTTGCGGGCATCTCCCGCTGGCTCACCACCTGGCTGTTCCCGGATGGCTGGACCCGCGCCCAAGAAGCCAACCGGGCCCGTCTGAGTGAGAACAGCATCCTGGATGGCATGCTGGCGGTGTTCACCCGGCCGCTCTCTGGGCCCATGTCCGCGGTGATCATCAAGGACGCCAAGACATTCTTCCGAGACCCCAGCCAGTGGTCTCAGATCTTTCTGCTGCTGTCCTTGATCGCCATCTACCTGTTCTCGGTACAGGCGCTGCCGGTGGACGTTGTGGGCGCCGGCTACATGCAGGATGCCAAGAACGCACTGGCCTACTTGAACCTGGGCATGGCGGGCTTTGTGATGGCGGCCATCGCCGTGCGCTTCCAGTACGCTCAGATCTCCGGCGAGGGGCGGGCCTTCTGGATGATGCGCACCGCGCCTATTGACCCGGAGCACTACCTCTGGGCCAAGGCGCTGCCCGGTCTGGTCCCGATGCTCATCGTCGGGGGAGCCATCACCGTGGCCACCAACGCCATCTTGAACAGCCCGCCGCTGCTCTTTGCAATCAGCGCATTTACGGGGATCGGATTTGCCTTTGGCCTGAGCGGAATCGCTGTCGGTATGGGCGCTCTGACCCCGGACTTCAAGGCGGACAACGTGGCCCGAGCGGCCAGCGGCCCCGGAGCCATCGTGTTCATGGTGGCCGCCCTGGCCCTGGTGTTCTCGGTGGTGGCCAGCCTCGCTGTGCCGGTGTTCTTCATCCTGCGACACGACCGGGACGGTCTGCCCTTGGAGCCCACAGAGTGGGCTTTGGCGCTGTGCTTTGTTCTGCTCGCGACGGTGCTCTGTGCGGTGGCAACCGTCTTGCCCGTTCGAAAGGCAGCTCCTGGGCTTTGGGGCCGCGACCTGTGATCGGGCTGTGGGTTTTTCTGGCATGTCCCAAGCCTGCGCCACCCGCCAGCGCCAACCCAACGGTCCGCCCGGGGCAGGAGGCTGCGGTGCCAAAGCTGCACCACCGGGCGCGAAACGCTTACGTGCGCGCGCACCTCTACCGGTCCCAGGGAGAGCTGGAGCAGGCCGCTCATGCCTACCAGCGCGCGATGGTCTTTGATCCAAGCTCGGCGGTGTTGGTTCAGGAGCTGGGGGAGCTTCGGGCGGAGCAGGGCAAGCAGGAGGCTGCTGCAGCACTTCTGGAGCGTGCCATTGAGCTTGGGGGCGGGGACAGCGCTCGGGGCAGCCTCTGCGCTGCACAGATGGCCCTGGGCGAGCCGGTCAGCGTCCTGAGCGGTTGGTCTCCAGAGCCGGCGCAGGGTTGGATCTGGGCCCGCTGCGTTCACCGGGCCTTTCCAGAGCGCGACCCGCAGGACCTGTTGGACGCGGTGGACGGTGCCCTGGCGCTCAACGCCTACAGCGCCTCAGCCTGGGAGACGGGCGCCGAGCTGGTGCACGCCCACCAGCGCTACGCCACCGGCTTGGGCTGGGTGGAGCGTGCCTTGGCGCCCAACCCCTGGGACGCGCAGCTGCTCGAGCAGAAGCTGGCTCTGACCCAGGACTTGGTGGGCCGGGATCGCCATCTCCCAGCACGGACCTCGGCCTTGCGGCAGCTCGCTTCTCTGGGAGAGCCTGTGGGCGATGCGCTGGCGGAGAGCTTGGCTCGGGACTTGGCTCGGCCCCCTGAATGTGGGGTTCCTTCTCCTTCGTGTGGACTGCAAGCCCGCTGCCTGGTGTCCAATGGGGAGAATGTGGCCGCCGCGGAGAAGGTCTTGAGCTGTACGGACATGTCAGAGGAGCGCCGATACGAACAAGCCCTGGCTTGGAATCCAGCGCTCTGGCGGGTGCTTCGGGGCAGTGTGACCTCGCCTGCGGTAAAGCGCGCTGGGGTGCGCTTGGCGCTGGATGCCGGAGAGCCCAAGGCCGCACTGGCCCAGCTCCAGTCCCTCTCAGACCAGGACCCCTACCACCCAAAGCTGGAAGGGCTGGCCCTGCTTGCCGTGGGCTTGGACGCGCGGGATGCCCTTGCACGGGGTCATGAGCGATTGCCTGGGGACCGGGCGCTAATGGCCGCCCTTGCACAGGCCCATTATCAGCAGGGGGACGTGGAGCAGGCTGATGCCTGGGCTGCGAGCGCTGCGTTGAACGCTGTACCCCAATGAGCCACCCGATCGTTGTCCCGGAGACCCTTTGACTGCTTTGCTCCTCCTGCTCATGGCTTCTTGCGGAGGCAAGCGCGCGCCCACCGCCAGCTGGGATGCCACCTCGGTTGCCCAGGCCGCCTGGGAGAGGGAGGTGCCTTTCGCCCTAAAGGCCGGCTACACCATCTCGGTAGACGCTCCAACTCTGGGTGTGAGCGGCAGCACCCGTGGTGCACTCCTCGTGCATCGCCCCGGTCGTTTCCGGTTGGAGATCTTCTCTCCCCTCGGCAGCCCGCTGGTCTACATCGCCAGCGACGGCAAAGCGGCGAGCCTGTATCTGTTCTCCCAGAACACCTGGATGGGAACAAAGAAGGCCGAGGAGACGCTGCGGGAGCTCACCGGTGGCGCTGCCGGCTTGGAAGACCTGATCTCGGTGATGGTTGGCCAGCTGCCTTTCGCCGACGCTGACATTCTTGGCGCTGAGCGCACCGAGAGTGGGGATCTGCAGTATGTCTTTGGCACCCCTCAGGGCGGGCGGGCCGAGGTCTCACTGCGCGAGAAGGACCTGACGACTCAGAGCCTGAACGCCTACGACGAAGCCGGCAAGCAGGTGCTGACCGCCGACTACAACGACTACATGAGGGTGGGCAAGAATCGGCTGCCGGAGGAGGTGGTGATGACCATCCCCGGGATCAACCTGAGCTTGGAGATGAGCTTCGATACTTGGGATGAGCTTGGAATTATACCCGACAGCTTCGATGTCCCGGCGCCCCCAAGGTCCAAGCAGATCGACCTGCTCATCTTGCTGCAGAAAGCGCGCGAGGCCCGGGAAGCCGGCATTCAGCCTGCCAGCCTGGATGAGCTGATGGGCGACGACATCAAAGAGTAGCCGAGCCGCTCAAAAAGCCGAGCCGCTCAGAGCAGGCGGGCGTCCTCTACAGTGAGCTGCAGGCGCTCGACTCCTTGCCAGGCGTTCACGCCCAGCTTGGCGAGGACCTCGACCTCTTGGCCATCGATTGCTGCGCGGTGTTGGCCACCGCCCCACCAGATAAAGTCCACCTTTTGCCCGCCGGCAAACAAGCTGCCTTTCAGGTGCTTTTCCTTTATCAGGCGGGTGTTTCGAACGGTCCCGCCCTTGAGCAAGAGCAGGGGCTCGGGATTGCCTTTGCCGTGGGGTGCCAGTCCTTCCAGTGCGCGTAGCAAGGCAAAGTCCGCCTCTTGGACCATTACGGCGGCGTCCGCCCGATGAATCAGAGCGGGGGCATGTCCGTTGAGCTGCTCGGTCGCTGCAGCTTCTAGGCGCTCCCTTAGGGCCGCCACCTTCTCCGGCTGCAGAGAGAAGCCCGCTGCTGCAGGGTGTCCGCCAAAGCGGTCCAGCAGGTCCTCAGCGGCCTCCAAGCAGCGCACAGCGTGCACTTCGGGGACGGAGCGGGCCGAGCCAGTGGCGCCGCCAGGGCTGATCGCGATGACTGCGGCCGGACGGTTGTGGGTGTCGCGCAGGCGGGCTGCGACGATGCCGGAGACCCCGCGGTGCCAGTTGGGGCCTTCGATCTCCGCGACCACGATGAAGGATGGCGGCGGCTCTGGCACCTGGCGCAGCGCATGGTTCAGCATGGCTTCTTGCACGCTGCGGCGCTGGGTGTTCAGCTCGTCGAGCTGCTCCGCTTGGGCCTTGGCCGACTCTGGGTCTGCGGTGGTCAGCAGCTCCACCACGCGGGTCGCGTTCTCCATGCGGCCGGCGGCGTTGATGCGCGGCCCGATGCGAAATCCTAGCTCTCGGGAGGTGATGCTGCCTTGGGTCACGCCAGCCACCCGCAGCAGGGACGCCAGCCCCGGGGAGTGCCTGTCCTCGTTGAGGGCTTGCAGTCCCAGTGCGACGATGGCGCGGTTCTCTTGAGTGAGCAGGTCCACCACGTCGGCCACGGTCCCGATCGCTGCCAACTTCAGCATGCTGCGCAGGATGCGCTCGCGGCTCACGTGCGAGGCCAGCATGGCCTGTGCCACCTTAAAGCTCACCCCACAGGCGGCCAGGGAGGTGTTTGGGTACTCGCAGCTGATCTGGGGCGGGCAGAGCACGGCGGTTGCGTTGCTGGGCACGTCTTCACCCGGGGGCAGGTGGTGATCCAGCACCAAAACGTCTATGCCCAGCTCGCGGGCTCGGGTCACTGATGCGTGATCCTTGACCCCGATGTCCGCTGTTACGATCAGCTGGATACCGTCTTTTGCGGCAGTCTCTGCTGCAAGGACGGAGAAGCCGTAGCCCTCTTTCATGCGGTCAGGGATGTGGTAGCTGACCCCTTGTCCCCCCAGGATCTTGAGGGTGGCCTGGAGGATCAGGCTGCTGGTTGTGCCGTCCACGTCGTAGTCGGTGACCACGCGGATGCGTTCTTGGTCCCGTATGGCACGGTGCAGGCGCTCAACCGCCACATCCATGCCCAGCATAGCGTGGGGATCGTGCAGTGCGTCCATGTCTGGGTGCAGCAGACGCTCTGCCAGAGCCGGTGATTCCGCTCCTCGGTGGGACAGGCAAATGGAGAGAACACGTCCATGTCCGGCGCTTTGTAGCGCTTCGAGCAGGGCCGGATCAGTGGGTTTTAGAGTCCACGCAGCGCCAGATAGCGAGAGGGCGTCTCGTGTCTTTCCCTTTATGTCGGTCAAAGTCCTGCCGTAGTGGAGGGGGAGCGGAGTTTTTTAATCGTGATTTGTCTAGTGCCCCAAGTAGCTGTCCCTGACAAGCCCAAGGCTTCGGTGGACCCTCGGCTGAGCGTGCGGCTAGCGGTGCGGAAGGCGCTTGAGGGCGGGGATGCCAAGTGTATCCTGGCCCCAGTCTTATCTCGTCATCCGGCACTGGTGGACGCCATTCTCGAAGACCTGCGTATCAAGGACCCAACTGGCGTGGCTAGACTGCGTGAGCGCCTGGGCCTGGCCCAGAACCCATGGGCCGATGTGGTGGAGCGGATCACCCAGCTGGACGAGAATGTGGTGGAGCCCGCGGAACGCCTTCGCCTTGCCGCCACGCTGCTCATCGGCGACTGCGAGGGCTTGCCACCATCCGTCATGGCCCTCTGCCACCAGCCAAGCTCAGCGGCTCTCGTCGCTGCGATGCACGCTGTGGCCCACGCCGGTCCGCAGCGACGGGCGCTGGAAGGGCACCTGCTTCGCCTGGAGCGAGGGGGCCTGCACGGGGAACCTGGTTTCCTGTTGAACCGCCAAGATTCCGCCTTTCATGAGGGGTACCTGCAAGGCGACACCTTGGTGATGATCTACCGGGAGTACCCCGGTGTGTTCACCATCTTCGCCATGCAGCTCGGCGTGGGCGTCGAAGAAGTCATCGTGCGCCCAGCACAAGGAGAGGCCAGCCTGCGGCGCCTGCTCAGCCAGAGCGAAGCGGGCACCCGGGATCACCGCAGCCTGGAGGAGTGCCGCACAGAGATCGCGGCGTGCATCGCCCGCTTGGTGGACCAACCGGCCTCACAGGCGTGGATGGCCCTGGGCCACCTGATCGAAGAGCGCCTGTTCAACACCAGCGCAGAAGGCCACGGCGGCTTTGTGGTCGGTGAGAGTGACGCCCGCATCCTTGTAGACCGCATGGCCCGCGTGCTGATGAACAAAGACGAGCGCCTGCTGGATGAGATGGTGGCACCGCACTCCCGAGCCGATGTGGCTTTGGACCTGTTTGGTACTCAGTACCTGCGCCATCTGTTGGGCTTGGCCTACGGTGTCAGCCGGGTCGAGATCTCCGTGGAGGAGATCGGCGAGGGGAAAGCCATTGGCACCGTCGTGGGCCGAACCGACACGGGTCAGGTCATGACACGCACCCGCTTGAGCTTGGTTCAGGGAGGCGAGGGCTGGCTGCTCTCAGACATGCACCTGGCCGGTGTAGGTGTGGAAGACAAGGTCTATAGAAAGGTCTGGGAGCGCCTGACACCGGCCTTCCCCCTGCCGTTTCGGAACTACGACGAG
Organism: Cognaticolwellia sp.; assembly: GCA_047621545.1. GTDB lineage: Bacteria > Myxococcota_A > UBA796 > UBA796 > CAJQPC01 > CAJQPC01. The sequence continues at coordinate 7,613 of JBLHMA010000049.1, forward strand.
CTGAGCCAGGTCGAGCAGGAGCTCTCCGCCGGCTTGATGGACGAAGGCTTCCGCTTGGACGAGGTGGCCTCGGCTGTGAAGCTCGCCCGAGACTGCGACGCTGAGGAAGGGGTCGGAGAACAGGCGGCTGCGCTTCATGCAGCCTATGAACACTGCAACGGCCTCGCGTCTAGCCTGCGTCACCTCTGCGATCGCTACGACGCTGACCCCGTGCGGACCGCCACCCTGTTTGAGGGCTTCAAGGTCCGCCTGGAGTTGAGCCCTCAAGATCGGCGTTATTGCGTATCAGAATAATAGAGCACCTTTGCAGAAGGTACGTAGAGCGCTAGCCTCCCTGCGGAAGCTGGGCGCCTTGCTCCAGCACCCAAGGGTCATCTTGGGTGAAGTAGAGCCCGTCTGGACCCGCCAGCTCGGTGGGCACGGTCACGGAGATGCGCTCGCACTGCAGATCTGCGGCAGCCCGGTCCACCGAGGTCTCGTTGGCCGTGTAGCAGTCCTCGGTGTCAAAGACCAGGCCAGTACACCCCCTTGTCGCGGCTACCGGTCACCTCGAATCCCCGCAGGGTGATGTGGGACTGGGGATCCCCGTCGTACGCCGTCAGGATCCCCGGAACGCTCGCCCGTGCCCCCTGGGCGCCACCGTCCAGGAGCAGCCGGTTCTCGCTGGTGTCCGTCCGTTGGATGTCGATGCGCGCATCGTAGACCTGGGGCGCGAAGACCACGCGCACGGGCCCCTGGGATAGGGCGACATTGATGGCATTCCAGTCCAGCGGGGAGTCTAGGCTGACCTGGATCTCTGTGGCCCACGCCGGATCCACTTCGCCGTGGTTCCAGGTGGGCAGCACTGCGCAGCCAGCCTGGGTGATGTGGCCGTGGCCGGGCACCTCCCCCTGACAGGGTTCGCCGAGACTGGAGCAAGCGAGCAGGAGCAGCAGCAGGGTGACCTCGCCCGGTGGGAGACATCAGTGGGACACATCGGAGGGTGGAACTTGAAACTTAGTCTGGCAGGTTAGGAGGGCCTATGCTCGCCACCATTCCCTTCTGGAGCCCCGACCAGTTCCCGTTCACGGTGCACCTCTTTGACTGGGGGAACACCCCGATCGAGCTGCATTCCTTTGGGGTGCTCTGTGCCATTGGTTTTTATCTGGGCACGGAGATCGCCGCGAAGAAGGCTGGACGGGATGGTCTGAACCCCGATGTGCCGCGCAACCTGATTGGCTGGGTCATCGGGGGGGCTTGGCTTGGCGGGCGCATCAGTCATGAGCTCTTCTACGAGGACTTTGCGACCCGGATCGCTTCGGTTCCGACCCAGGTCTTCACGCCCTTTGGTGGTCTGAGCTCCGTCGGCGGCCTGACCGTCGCCATTTGCTTGGTGATCTGGCGCATCAAATACGTGGAGAAAGTTTCCTTTTGGCCCTACGCCGACACGGCCTGCTACGGCCTGATGTGGGGCTGGATCTTTGGCCGAATGGGCTGCTTCTCGGTGCATGACCACCCGGGCATCCAGTCCAAGTTTCCTCTGGCCGTGGACGGCATCTGCGACCCCGCGGAGCTCTACTGGGGAGTCAGCTCTTTTGCCTGTCACGACCTGGGTTTCTACGAGATGCTGTGGGCCATTGGTGGCTCTGTTCTCTTCAAGTTCCTGGACCAGAAACGGCGTCGCGCGGGCTTTTACGTGGGCATGATTGCGGCGCTCTACGGCCCCTTCCGCTTCTTCAGCGACTTTCTCCGCGCCATCGACATTCGCCACTTTGGCCTGACCGCCGCCCAGTTCTGGGCCATCGGCATCTTCGCCGTCGGTGTGGCTGTGCTGTACCTGCGGCGCAATGCATCTGTGGTCGAGCCTGTTGCGACAACCCCCGAGCAAGCCAAGGCATAATGGCGGCTCATGCTGGGCTGGTTCCAGGCCGAACTTCTTGCCACTTGGCAGGCCGCCGATGCACACCTGACCGCCGGTGCTTTCTCCCTCTGGGTAGGTACTGAAAAGCTCGTGTTTGAGCGATGTCACTTTTCCAGATCTGGGTCAGAACCGTAGGCCAATGCCCGCCTGGGCGGTCAGGCCCTTGAACTGCGCCGGACCGAGCTGACCGACCTGAGACACAAGACTCCAGGTGTAGTTCGCTTCGACAAAGATGCTGGGCTGAATGACCCAGTCTGGCTGAGGCCGCAGCTCCAACCCTAAAGCGCCGGTCAGGCCCGGCGTGAAGACCCGAGTCACGGAGCTGTCCAGGTTGTCGTCCTCGGCCTGGTCCCCATCCAGGCGCAGGCCAGCCTGGAAGAGGCGCACCTGAGCGCCAGCGTAGGGATGGAAGGTGGAGTCCCCGACCATCCGGGCACCGGCGCCGTAGGAGAAGGTGTTTAGGCGGCTCTCGAAGTTGCCTCCGCTGGTGGCCATGTTGCGGTAGCGGGTGCTTCCGGTCGCCGTGACCAGCAGCTCGGCGCGCTCGGAGAAGGCGTAGCCAAAGCGTAGGCCCGGCTCCTTGGGCCACTCGGTGTAGTCGTAGAGCGCTCCAAGACCATCGTCTGCGATGGGCAGTCCGCCGCCTTGGATGTGCAGGCTCATGCTTGGGCTCTGTGCGGCGGCGGGGGAGCTGAGCAGTGCGAGTAGTAGGGTCATTTTAGTTGTCCTCGCTGGCGGATCGATCGATGAGCAGGCTCTCGGTGGGCAGCAGCCCAATCTCGGCAAAGTTGCTGGCAGTGGTCAACTCTCCGTCCGTCCCCAAGAAGCTCACCATGCCCAGTGGACTGTCCAGGGTGATGTAGAAGGAATCGCCAATGGCGCCGATGCCCAGAGGGGTGTCGTCCAAGGCCAAGGCGGTGGAGGTGGCCCGGTCCAGGTCCACCTGCATCAGGTCGTCAAAGCCGCGCACCAAGACCAGAGCCTCGCTGTCTGCGCCGGTGCCGCGAAAGGCCAAGCCGATGGGCTCGCCGGCCGCCACAAGAGGCACGGATTCGTCGGAGTTCATATCCAGGAGCTCGACACCGTAGTTTTGGTCGAAGAGCGCCTCTACGCCGCTGCCAAAGCCACCCTCGGGGTTGGTGAACGCCACGGCATAGTTGCCATCGGGGTGCACCTGACTGGCGAAAGCGGGGTTCTCCAGTCGGTACTCGGTGAGCTCGCCTGTCTCCAGGTCAACGCGGTAGGCGTCCTTGGCCCCGGCGTTTACGGTGTTGAGCACAAAGGCCTGGCCCTCCAGCATGTGGATGGTCGTGACCGGCTCCTCCAGGTCGATGGGGGTCAGCTCGAAGAACTTGTGGTCCAGTAGGTCCAGGCGGGCCTGACTGTCGTAGACCAAAACGCTCGTGTCCATCGTCGGCTCGACCACCAGATCGGTGGGTACTGCGTCCAAGCTGACGATGTTGATGGACTCAGCCACCAAGTCCAGCACGTAGAGATCGCCGCTGCCTTGGATGGTCAGCAGGGCGTAGCGGCCGTCTGCGGTGAGCACCAAGTCGGTGGGCAGGACCTGGTCGTCTACGTCCAAGGCCAAGGGGAAAGTGACCTCGCGGTTGTAGTCGCCGCTGGAGAGCTCAACCACGGCCACCTGGGAGCGGGAGAGGATCAGGGCCTTGGAGTCGTCTTGGTCAAACAGGATGCGGTCGGCCACATCCCCAATGGCCACGGGGGTGGCCACGACCGACGCCAGGTCCACAAAGACCACTTCGGTCAGGTTGTCCACCGCCGAGATGTCCAGCTCGGTCTCCGCGGTGTACTCCAGCCAGGCCACCGCTTGGGTGCCGTCGGAGGTAAAGGTCAGGCGGTTGAAGTGCCGGGGGATCTCGATGGGCTGTCCTTGGGAGACGCCATCCCGCACGACCTGTAGTTCTTGGTGCAGGACCAGGTCGCCGCCGCTGTCCAAGCAGTCGGCGTGGGTGACGTCGCGGTCCTCGCCGTCCTCGCAGGAGGTGGTCTGGGCAAAGACAACCAGGGTCTCGCCGTCGGGGGCAAGCTCCACGCTCTTGGCCCGTGCGCCGGCCAGGTCGACGTCAACGTAGGTGCCGTCCTGCTGCACGCGCACCAGGGCGCCGGCTTGGGGCAGTGTGAAGTACAGGCCGTCGTTGGCGGCGACCGGTACGGGGTTCCAGAGGGTGTCCAGGCCAGGGTTGTTGACCGTGCACGCGGAGAGGAGGAGGAGGAGTGTGCTCATTTCAGTGCTCGATCTCTGCGTTCAGCTCAAAGCCGGTGATGGTCTGCAGCTCTTGGGTGCTGGGCTCGTAGAAGCTCAGGCGTCCCAGGGGATGCTCTTGGTTCACGAATGCCAAGGAGGACTCGGGGAGCACCCCCAGGTGAACGGGATCCGAGCGCAGGGGCACCTCGTCAAAGAGCAGCTGCTCGTAGCGAAGCACCGCCAACGAGGACACGCCGTCCATGATGAAGTAGCCGTAGAGCCCGTCAGCGCTGTTGGCTGTGGCGCTGGGTTTGGCGGGCAGCAAGAGAGGATTGGCCAGGAAGCTGTCCAGGTCGATCATCGTCAGGGCGTGTTGGCCGTAGAAGGGACTGGAGGTGGGGGTCTCCGGGTCGTCTTCGAGCGAATGGAGGACCAACAGGGTGCCGCCTGTTGGTGAGACGGAGACCGACTCTACGGGCTTTTCTAAGTCCCGCACCTTGACCTGGTCCGTGTCCACATCCCAAGTGGTGTAGTGGGCCACGGGGCTGGCGGTTGTGTAGAGGATTCCCTTGGTGCCATCGGGGCTGAACTGCAGACTGCCCAGGATTTCCCCCTCGGGAAGGGCGACCACGCGCTTGGCGCCCAAGGGGTCTTGGGCATCCAGGATGTGCAGCTCATTGGAGCCGCGGCTTACGACGACGGCCAGTGTGCCGTCGGGACTCAGGTCCAGATCGGTCGGGTTAAACCCGATGTTGACCCGAGAGAGGGTCTCGCTGGCCAGCTCGACCACGACCAGGTCATCTTCGCCAAACTGGCGGACAAAGGCGAACTGTCCGGTGGGCTCGATGACCACCTCTTCGGCCTGGGCGGGGTCCAGAGAGTCTTCGTCCAGCTCGACCAGTCTGGGCTTGATGGTCTCGGCGTCCAGGTCCAGGATGGCCATGGTGCCCTCGGCGACCACCAACACTTGGCTGGAGTCGGGGGTGAAGGCCACCTGGCGGGGATGGAAGCCTACCGCCATGGAGGTGTGCTCGCCGGTGAGGGTGTTCACCAGGGAGATCTCGTTGAAGGACTGCAGGTTCCCGGTGCTGGTCCCTTGGGGCAGGTCGGCGTCGTTGTAGACCAGGGCCCAGGTGCCGTCGCTGGAGAGCACCATGTTGTTGAAGTTGGAGCGCACCTCTACGTTGGTGACCTCCATCGTCTCGGCGTCGATCAGGCTGACCTCGTCCGAGCCAGCGTTGAACACGACCGCGCGGCTGTAGTCCTGGGTGGTGACGGCCACGGTGGGATCAATGCCAACCTCCGTTGTCAACACGTCCAGCTCGGGCACGGAGATGCGGCTGACGGTGTTGCGGGCGCTGTTGACTACGAAGACGTAGACGTTGGTCGCCGAGGGGGCCAGCTTGAGAAAGTCGGCCTCGGTCTCGGAGCCCAGGTCGTTGTCGTCGTCTCCGTTCTCAGACTGACCGCTGTCTGCGGCGCCGGACCAGCCGGAGTCGGAGTAGTCGCTGGCTTGGTACTCCATATCACCGCAGGCGATCGTCGCGAGCATCAAGAGGGAGATGGAGGAGTAGATGGGGAGCTTTCGCATAGGGAGCCTTCCAGTGTCTGTACAGGCTTTTAGCAGGTTCCGTGCCAAGCCCGTCGATCCGCAAAGGATGGGGATCATCGCCGGGTCTCACGAAGCATGGGAATGGAGATCGCGACATGCGTGTCCCGGTGCCCTTGCGTACGCTGAGCCGGGCCCAAGTGTGACCGGCGGCTAGGGCGCGAAGGCCTGCGCTAGGACAGGTGCTTCTCGGCCAACATCAGCGCCAGCATCGTCTTGGCGTCTGTGATGTCCCCGTTGTGCACCATCTCCAAGGCTTGGCTGAAGGGCATGCGCACCGGCTTGAGGTACTCGTCGTCTTCCAGCGCCGCCTCTCCCTGCTCCAGGCCCGTGGCCATAAACAGGTGGATGAGCTCGTCGCAAAAGCCTGGCGTGGTGTGGATAAAGCCTAGGCGCTGCAGCTTCTCGCAGCTCAGGCCCACCTCTTCCTTCAGCTCTCGTCGGGCGCACTTCTCGGGCAACTCCAGGCCATCCAGCTTGCCGGCTGGAACCTCGTAGTGCATGCCGCCCCCCGCATGGCGGAACTGGTAGACCAGGGTCACCGTGCGGTCTTCGTGCAGGGGAAGGACTGCGCTGGCGCCGGGATGACGCACCACTTCCAAGGTGACCTGAGTGCCGTTGGGCAGGGTGACCTGCTCCAGTCCGAGGTCGACGACTTGGCCTTCAAAGATGGGGATGCGCTGGCTCATTGGGGGCCTACTAACACGCCCAGGGAGGCGAAGAAGCTTTGCTCAACCGCGGCCAGTAGAGTGCCGGTCCTTTGGGCTCGAGAGAGGATCAGGGCGCCTTGGAGGCTGGGGAGCAGGCTCATGGCCAGGGTCTGCGCGGGCAGCATGCTGTGAAACTCCCCGCTGTCGAGGCCACCTTGTACGCACTCGGTCACCCACGCCTCTGAGCGCTTTAGGTAGGCGGAGATTGGCGTCTGCATGGGTGCATCGAGCGTCTGAATGTCGGATGCCATTGAGCCGCACAGGCAGATCGCGCCCTTCACTTCTGTCTCGCGGTAGCTGCTCACGAAAGCGCGCAGGCGAGCCGTCTCATTGGGCAGCGCCGCCCAGATCTGGAGGGTCAGGTCCAGCTGGCCCAGGTAGCGCTCCATGACCTGTAGTCCCAACTCCCCCTTGGAGGGGAAGTGGTAGTGCACGCTGGCCGTCTTGATGCCCACCCGGTTGGCCAAATCCTTGAAAGAGAAGGCATTAAAGCCCCGCTCTTGGATCATAGTCTGGGCCAAGTCTAAGAGCTCTGTGCGGCGGTCAGGTGCAGACATGGGTCTCCGCCTACCTGTAGATAGGTAGGGTGTCAAGGACGGTGCGTTCGGGTCAGTGCGCTACTCTTTGGGGGAATCTGCGGAGAACCCATTCCAAGCATCGAGCCGACCCTATAGGGTTGACACACGGTCCTGAGTTCAACGCCGCACTCCGGATTGCCTGAGCGCTACACCGGTCTTGGCAGGATCGGCTCGGGTGGAACGGCCGAGGTCCTGCGTGTGCACGATGCTCGGCTGGGGCTTGATTTGGGCATTAAGATCCTACCACTGGCCGCGTCCTTGGACGCGGTCTCGGCCAAGCGCTTCGTGGCCGAGGCTCGGCTCACTGAACAGCTGCGCCGCCGTACAGGACCTGGGCCAGCTCGTGGACGGGCGGCGTTGGTTCACCGTGTCCGAAGTCACGGGTAGAACCTGGTTGGATTGTGGGCCCGAGCAGCCACTGGCGCGCACGGTGGAGGTGCTCGCGGAGACCACCGCGATCTGAAGCTTTCGAACGTCATGACCGGAGAGTCCAGCACCCAGGCTTGGCCAAACTGGGGCATCGCCCAGTGGGAGGGGGATCTGGATGCCACCACATCCCAGGGCCGGTTGGGAACGCCGCGGTGGATGGCTTCGGAGCAGAACCGGACCGAAGGGGGCCGGGTTGGACCCAGTCCATGACTTTGGCGTGGGTGACCGTCATCTGGCGGTTGCCATCCAACTCGACCACTTCCCAGGGGGATAGGGCCAGCCCAGAGGGTGAAAGTTGGCTGCAACTGAGCGCAATGGGCGGGTGCGAGCGTGTGGGCGGCAAGGGCGTTCTGCAACGGGGAGCTGGGGCCCCTCCTGGAAACCGAAAAGGCCTCGAACCGAAGTTCGAGGCCTTTGAATGGTGCGGAAGGGGGGAGTCGAACCCCCATGGGTTTTATCCCACTAGCTCCTGAGGCTAGCGTGTCTGCCATTCCACCACTTCCGCAAATGTGGCTCAATGAGCCCCCGGCATTTAGTCTCCCCCTCCACAGGTGTCAATGGGCTTTTTAGACTCGCGATCGCAATCGGTACCGCGCCCATGGCGTGTTGGCCTGCCCATCGCGGTGGGCCTGGTCTTCTGCGTGCTCTATACGCTGAGCCTGGCCAGCGGACCCGCGCCGGATGGAGCGGCCTTCCTAGAGATGGCCCAGGGTGGCCACTGGCTGCATGCCCAGCACCTCATCGCCGGTCTGCCCTTGCACGGGTTGCTGGTGGCGTTTCCCGAGCACGACCCTGCGCGTCTCAGCGGACTGCTCTCGGCGGCATGCGGTGGGTTGGCGGTAGGCGCCCTCTGCAGCCTGGGATTGGGCATGGGGCTTGGGCGGGGGGGCGCTGCTCTGGGTGCAGCGATCGTGGGACTGACACAGGGCTGGTGGACCCATGGAACCGCGTACGAGGTCCACATTCTGGCGGTCGGGGTCACGCTGCTGGCGGCGGCTCTGGCCGTGACGGGAAAGCGCCACTTGCAGCTCGGGCTGCTGCTGGCTGTGGCCGTCCTCTGCCACAAGACCATGCTGCTGGCGGTCCCGGGCCTCATGCTGACCTCGCTCGTGGGATTGAAGCGCCCAGGGTTGGCGGCGCTCCGGACCCTGGCCGTGTTGACGGTCATCCTTGGGGCTGCCTATGGCCTGGCTGCATTCAGCCAACTCGACACTGGTAGAAGCATGGAGCAGATCGGCCGAGAGCTGGCCCTTGGGGAGCTCAGAGATGGGGCAGATCGCCCCCTCAACGACCAGATCGCCATGCGCGCCCGGCATGCCCTGGCCTATACCGTGACCCAACTCCCAGACAAGGGACAAGTCCGAGAGATCTTGACGTGGGTGGTGCCCGGTCTGCTGATTTTGCCCGCCCTGTTGGGGAGCGCTGTGCACTGGCGCCTGCGTCCCCAGCACCGCCGCGCTCTGCTGCTCTGGCTCTGGCCCCTGCTGGCTCTTCCCGCGATCTGGGCCTTCGAGGCGGGGAACTTCGAGTACTACCTGGGCCCAGTGGCCGTATTGGTCATGCTCGGCTGCGCGTCCCTGCCCGAGCGCTTTTCCTGGGCGCTGCTGCTCCCACTCGCTGCTCTGGGCGGCCAGCACTACCAGGCGGATGTGGTCATCGAGCGGCTCCATGATCTGCAGCCCCGCCGGGAGGGGCCGGCGCGCAACCCCAGCGCACGGTGAGGTTTAATGGAACCTGCGCTGCACACCACGTGTCCGCATAGAGAGCCCCAGGAGAGGCGTGCCCCAAGCCAAGATCTTTGCAGCCTGTCTGGCCACCGCCGGCGCTCTGGGCATCGGCTTGGTGATCGCCGCGTGGACGGTCGAGCCGCAGGCTCAGCTGGGCTTGGTGGAGCTCCCTGACCACGTCACGCGTTTGGCCTTTGGCGTGGACGCTGAGCAGCTGGACCCGGACTTTGTGGGCAAGGATGTGAGACCGGGCGCGGAACAGGACACAGCGCTACCCGGACCGCCGGTGAGAGTGCGTGTAAACGCCGAAGAACTTGCGTTTCTGGGCTTGGGCGACTTGGCTGTGGCGACCTACGTGGTCGAGCGCTACGTGCCGCAGCTCTCGGTCTGCTATGGCGCTGACGAGCTTGGCCAAGTCGACCAGCTCCATATCGACCTCTCTGGTGGCCGTGCCCTAGCCCGTCACCCCGATCCCGAGCGTGAGGCCTGCTTGGCCGGCTTGATCAAGCCGTGGCCGTGGCCCGCTGATCTGAGCGGCAGCCTGAGCCTGAGTCTGCGGGTGGGCGCCTCCATCTGAGAGCGGTGTCCTCAAAGCTGGTTAGGCTTGGTTCTCCGCTGCGGGTGGTGCCTATGCTGGGCGCCTGAGAAGAAACCGCAGAACCTGATCCGGCTCAACCCGGCGTAGGAAAGGCGGCCCCCGATGAATGAGAATACCTTCGACAACGGCGCAACAGGCGCGGTCAAGATCAGCGACCAAGGCGTCCCAAAGCGTCAGGTAACCCTGAGCAATGGCGATGTACACACATTCTACGACACCAGCGGCACCCAGGGCTGTCCGGTGCACGAGGGGCTGCCCAAGCTGCGCCTTCCGTGGACCGAGAAGCGTGCCTCGGACCCCAACAAGTCCCAGATGCACTACGCACGCAAGGGTGTGGTCACCGAGGAGATGCAGTTCGTGGCCATCCGCGAGCAGATGGAGCCTGACTATGTGCGCTCCGAGATCGCTCGGGGCCGCGCCATCATTCCGGCCAACATCAACCATCCCGAGCTGGAGCCGATGATCATCGGGCGGAACTTCCTTGTGAAGGTCAACGCCAACATTGGCAACTCCGTGGTGTCCTCGTCCATCGACGAGGAGGTCGAGAAGCTGCAGTGGAGTCTGCGCTGGGGTGCCGACACCGTGATGGACCTGAGCACTGGTCACGACATCCACGAGACCCGTGAGTGGATCGTGCGGAACAGCCCCGTGCCAATCGGCACCGTGCCGATCTACCAGTGCCTGGAAAAGGTCGGCGGCGACGTTGAGAAGCTCAACATCGACCTGTTCATCGAGACTCTGGTGGAACAGGCCGAGCAAGGCGTGGACTACTTCACCATCCACGCCGGCGTGCTGCTCAAGTACGTGCCCATGACCGCCAAGCGCGTGACCGGCATTGTCTCCCGCGGCGGCTCCATGATGGCCGGCTGGTGCTTGATGCACCACAAGGAGAACTTCCTCTACACGCACTTCGAGCAGATCTGCCAAGTCATGAAGAAGTACGACGTGAGCTTCTCCCTGGGAGACGGCCTGCGTCCCGGCTGCATCGCCGACGCCAACGACGCCGCCCAGTTCGGCGAGCTGCACACCCTGGGTGAGCTCACCAAGACCGCCTGGGAGCACGACGTGCAGGTGATGGTCGAAGGCCCGGGTCATGTGCCCATGCACAAGATCCAGGAGAACATGACCGAGCAGCTCAAGCACTGCCACGAGGCGCCCTTCTACACCTTGGGCCCTCTGACCACCGACATCGCACCTGGCTACGACCACATCACCAGCGCCATTGGCGCGGCGGTCATCGGAACCCAGGGCTGCGCCATGCTCTGCTACGTCACCCCCAAGGAGCACCTCGGTCTCCCCAACAAGGAAGACGTCAAGCAGGGGCTGATGGCCTACAAGATCGCCGCGCATGCAGCCGATCTGGGCAAGCAGCACCCCGGCGCCCAGGAGCGCGACGACGCTCTGTCCCGTGCCCGCTTTGAGTTCCGCTGGGATGACCAGTTCAACCTGAGCTTGGACCCCGAGACCGCTCGGGCCTACCACGACTCCACCCTGCCAGCCCCGGCTGCAAAAA
>JBLHMA010000050.1:0-18880 GCA_047621545.1 Cognaticolwellia sp.
ATCTTCGCTGACGAAGATGCGGCCGTAGCTGGTCGCAGCCACCGCCCGAGAGGCGTCCGTCGGCGCAAAGGTGACCGCCGAGAGGTACTCATCGCTGGAAGCGGCGAAGTCTTGGTCACTGTGCAGAGAGCTGACCCAGGTCCCCTTCTCTTGGCTGTAGTCATAGCGGTAGAGCTGCTCGGCGCAGAACAGCACGGAGGTGGGCTCTTCTGGATCTGCAGCCAAGGGCGGCAGCCACGCCATGTTCTGAGCCTGTGGGGGGAAGTCCAAGTAGCCGAGATCCGAGCTGTCCTCACCGTAGGCCACAAGCATAAAGCCTGGATAGACCGAGAACACCGTGGCATGGGTGCCATCGCCCGAGGTCAGGTGTGCGTAATCTCCGGAGATGGACTGGTAAAACCCCAGAACCCCATCGTCCTGGTCCACGCCCTGGGTGACCTGGTAGCCCTGGTCCTGCGCTCCGGCGTGCACGTGGTCTGGGTTCGCCGAGCTGGTCAGGGTGTCGTAATACTGGCTGACCCGCAGCCCTTCCAAGCTCAGGTTCTCGACAGTACGCAGGCTGTCCAGGCTGTGGTAGAGCCCGCCGTCGGTGGAGATGTACCAGACCTCGCCGCCCTCGCCGTCTGGCAGCACGTCCATGCCCGGGATGTCGGCGTGCAGATTGTCTCGCTCGCCGCCGTAGTAGTAGGAGCCCCAGGAGTTGACGATGTCAAAGTTGTAGGCGTTGAAGGTGCGGTGTACCTCCACGCCGCCCCAAGCAAAGACATCGGGATCCACGATGCTGGCGGACAGGGTCCCCCAATAGTCCGAGACCGAGCCCAACTCCGTCCAGGAGTCTCCCAAGTCGTCGCTCAGGTACAGCACGTTGGGGGAGTCGGTGATCACATAGAGGCGGGGAGCGCCGGCCTCTGACCCTGCGATTCGTGCGCCCTTGACCAGAGGCAGCTCCCCGCGGTCCTCCCAGGTCTCTCCGAGATCCTCGCTGATCCACAGAGCGCCCTGGTCCATCAGGTACAGCGTGTCATCGCTGCCGTCTCGAGCCAAGAAGACGTCGGCTGTCAGGCTGCCCAAATCACGCACCACTTCAAAGCTCTTGCCCCCATCCTCACTGCGGTAGAGCGAGCTTGGGGTGAGCCACTCGGTCGTGTAGACCCAGTCCTTGGAGATCAGGAACACCACCTGGGGGTCCACGCTGGACTGGGCGATGCGCCGGATGCTGTGGGTGTAGATCAGCCCGCTGGGCTGGGTCCAGGTCACCCCATCGTCGTCGCTGTAGTGGATCAGGTTGCCGTCTGTTGCTGCCAGCACCCGGGTGACCTCGCCCACGGATGCGACCGTCAGCCAGTGGGCACCGCCGTAGAGATTGTCGCCGATGGGGGTCCAGTCCGTGCCGTCCAAGGATCCCTTCCACACCCCGCCCTTGGAGGAGCCAGCGTAGAGGGTCGTGCCATCGGGGGAGTGCTGGGCCACGTGCATGCGACCGGCCTGGTTGTCCGATCCGCGCTCTTCCCAGGTGCCCTCGGGCAGATCAGGAGGACGGACCATTCCCGCCAGAGCGTTGCGCTTGACCACCTGAGCCAGCCCATTTCCCCGCTCAACCTGCTTCCAGTCCACGTCGGGAGGCGCGCGGTGGGCCCAGTCGTTCATCCAGGCTTTTCGGGCCTTTTTGTTCCGGCTCTCAGCGCCCTCCCCAGCCCAATGCTCGGTAGGGGGGGGCATGAGCTTGGGCGCTGGAGCCAACAGGAGCGTGTGCTCAGAGACATTGGTCAACTCAACGTCCGGAAGCAGCGCTCCCACAGCCAAGGCCAGGCCACCCAGACCGGCCAATGAGAGCAGCGCAGAAGACAGGACGCGGTCGGCCAATGGGAACTCCGGGTGCAGGGAAGCCTACCGGATCAAATCCGGGTTAGAGCTGCGCCCCATGAACGACGCACTGATTGTTACCCTGCTCTCGATGGTCCCCAAACGCCTTGGAAGCAAGCTCCAAGGCCTGGTTGGGCGCGCGGGCCTCTCTCGCCACATGATCGCATGGTACGCCGGAAAATATGGCGTAAACACCCAGGAGATGGTCGGAGAGATCCAGGACTATCCGAGCTTGCAAGAGTTCTTTGTCCGCGCGCTCAAGCCGGGCACGCGTCCCATCCACGACGGGGCAGACTCCCTCGTCTCACCCGCGGATGCCCGGGTCTACGCCTACGGCGACGTAAAAGCAGACGGCCACCTGCCTGAGTCTGCCGGCATGGACTTTGACGTGACCCAGCTTGTGGGGGGCGATGAACGCTACAAGGACGGCCACTTCGCCATCCTGTACCTGTCCCCCAAGGACTATCACCGGGTGCACCACGCCGTGGATGGCCAGGTCTCCGGCTACCACTACCTGCCCGGCCACTTCTGGCCCGTGTTCGAAGCCGCCACCAAAAAGGTGCCCGGGCTCTTCGCGGTCAACGAGCGCCTGACCCTGTTCATCGACACCCAGTCCCACGGCCGCATCGCCATGGTCCTGGTCGCTGCCTACGGCGTGGGCCGAATGACCACCGAGCACGGCCCCGTGGTCACCAACACCGATGGTGTGGAGTCCAAGCACGACTGCACCCCGCCCCAACCGGTACAGCGCGGGGAAGAGGCCGGCCGCTTCAACCTGGGCAGCACCGTGATCCTCTGCATGGAGAAGGGCACGGTGAGTTGGGAGCTGGAGAAGGACGCGGCGGTCCAGGTCGGCCAGCGCATTGGCGCCCTGCTGCCCAAGGGGTGAGCGCTCCAGACGTCATCGTCATTGGAGGAGGCCTCGCTGGATGCAGCGTGGCCTGGCACCTGGCGTCCACACACCGCGTCCTGCTGCTGGAGCAGGGGGATCACCCGGGAGGCGAAGCCACCGCGCAGAACGCCGGCATGCTGCGCACCATGGGAGAGGATCCCACCGAGCGCGCTCTGGCCCTGCGCACACAGGCCTGGATGGAAGCGGGACCTCCAAGCCAGGACTTTCCGGAGCCCGTCTCCATCCGCACCGGCGCCGTGCTGGCCCTGGCCTGCGATCCCGACCACCTCAGCGACGCCGTCGCCCACCTGCGTGCCCGTGGCGAGCTGCTCGAAGACCTGGCCAAGCCCTCAGAAGTGGCCCCGATCTTGTCGGGCGCACCCTTGGCCCGCGCTTGGTATCAACCCTCCGCCCGAATCGTGGATCCCTATGCCCTAAACCAGGGTTTCTTGGCGGGCCTTCGGCGCATGGGAGGGCAGGTGCGCGCCGGGGTTCAGGCCGTAGATGTCGCCCCTGGGGTGGTGACTCTGGCCGATGGCGAGCAGCTCAGTGCCGAACATGTCGTGCTGGCCACCGGGGCCTGGAGCGCGCAACTCTGCGCCCGCATGGGGATCCGCCGTCCCTTCATCCCCATACGCCGCGCTCTCATGCACAGCGGGCCCCATCCTCTCTACTCCCCGGACCACCCCTGGACCTGGATCGACGATGTGGGGGTCTATGCCCGGCCTGAGAGCGGGGGTTGGCTCATGAGCGCCTGTGACGAGCGCCCGGACTACCCAGCGCCTGGCCCCGGCAGCCAGGGTCTCGTCCCCGAGGCCACCCGTGCCCTGCTCAGCGACAAGCTCCAGCGCTACCTGCCGGCCCTGGCCCTGGCCCGACCTGCTGGAGGCTGGACCGGACTGCGCACCTTCGCCCCCGATCGCCGCCCTGCCTTGGGGCCAGACCCCGAGCGCCCAGGAATCTGGTGGGCCGCCGGCTTGGGCGGTTTTGGGGTCAGCTGCAGCGTGGGTGTGGGTCAGGCCGTCTCCGCTTGGATCCGCAGCGAGACCACCCCTTGGCTGCATGCGGGCAGTGTGAATCCAGGGCGGGCGCATCCTTCAAGGTGGCTCATTCGGCCGGATGGGGATCTGCGGCACGCGAAATTGGCTAGCGCGTTTCCGTAGGACAACGCGCGCGGCCCCTGGCCGCCGGGATCTAGGGCAATTCCGC
Source organism: Cognaticolwellia sp. (assembly GCA_047621545.1). Classification (GTDB taxonomy): domain Bacteria; phylum Myxococcota_A; class UBA796; order UBA796; family CAJQPC01; genus CAJQPC01. Next base: position 3,965 of record JBLHMA010000050.1, read on the forward strand.
AGGAAATGCCCAGGGAGCCTTCTTCGGCTGGCTCAGACCAACCTAACCCCGGCGATTGTTCGCAAAGCTCCGGTCAAACAGCGCGCCAACGGCCTTGCGGCCGCCATCTGTCAGAGACCGGGTGCCCGTGCCACAGAAGTGCGCGTTCTCGATGACCGGGACGCCTTCTACCCAGCGCTCGCTCACCCAACGGAACCAACTGTTCTTGTCCTGATCAAAGACCCAGAGGTTCTTGTGCCACATGCGGGCCAGCTCCACCGACCAGCCTGTGCCGCCCGTCACGGTACCGTCCGCCTGGATGGCACCGATCACAAAGACCTGCTGGGCGCGGCTGACCTGGTGCCAGAGGGACTGCAGCACCTTGCGGATCATGCTGCCCTCGGAGTAGCTGCGCTTTAGGCGCTTGGAGACATAGACCAAAGACACGTCGCCGGCCGCCAGCTCCCGCGGAGAGAGCAGCTGGGCACTCTCGGTGCGCGACTGCTTGTGGCCCTCGAAGGTGAAGTTGATCTCAGCCAGCTCGTAGCGCGCTGCGTTCTCACCAAAGCAGGCCTCGGCCCCCGGAGCGCCGCCGGAATACAGCGTGCAGTCCGTGGTGGTCGGAGAAGGAGGAGCCGACGCCGGGTCCCAGCTGTCTTCGGCACTGACCAGCATGCTCCGAGGATCCAGGTGCAACCCAGTCGGTGCCTCCTGGTTTCGGCCGTGCACCTTGTGCACCAGGAGCTCCACAAGCTCAGCGTCAGGACGAAGCTCCACAACCGTGTCGAACTCAGAGGTCTCCACAGGGCCCACGGTGCTCAACCAGATACCAATCTCACGCTCCGCGGCCAAAGCACGCAGAGCCTTGAGCTTCTCAGCGTCGCCGGCCGCAAAGCCATCGACCAACAACAGCGTTGCTGTGTGATCCATGTACTGGGCACAAAAGTCCAGCGCGCCCTGAAGCTCGCTGACCTGGTGCTTGCCGATCAGACTGACGATCTGACGCTGGCGCTCGGCCTGAACCAGGGCCGTCTCGCGATCCTGCCCGGAGATCCCACCCACCTTGCAGACCCCTTCCAGGATCTCGCTGTAGCGGCTGTGCACATCGCTGGCGGGCTCCGTAAGGCTCACGTGCAGGATCGCTTTGCCGCGGAGCGCGCGGGCCAGAGCCAAGTGCACCAAAAGCTGCGTCTTTCCTACGCCAGCAGGTCCAAGGAGTACGCCGATCTCTGCCGTGGCCAAGCCACCGTGGGTAGAGGCTTCAAAGGCCCGCAGTGGGCTTCGCTCGAGCATTCCGTTGAACATGCATTCTCCGTTGAATCAAAAGACTCGGTCGAATCAAAAAAAGTGCAGTTGAATCAAAAAAGACCGGCCCAAAAGGACCGGTCTTTATTCAAGCTCTCAAGGCGGTGCCTTAGGAGTTCTTCTTCTCGTCCTGGTAGGCCTTGATCAGGTCGTCCTGAACGTTGCCCGGCACCTTGGAGTAGCGAGCAAACTCCATGGTGAACTCGGCCTTGCCTTGAGTAGAGGAGCGCAGGGCGGTGGAGTAGCCGAACATCTCGCTCAGGGGCACCTCAGCCTCGACCTCGGAGTAGCCCTCGTTCTCGGTGGAACCCGTGATCATGCCGCGGCGCTGCATGAGCGTGGTGACCATGGGACCGTGGAACTCGGCGGGACCCTCGAGGGTCACCTTCATGATGGGCTCCATCACGACCGGGTTCGCCAAGCCGTAGGCCTGACGGAATGCACCGCGACCAGCAGCCTGGAAGGCGTTGTCGGAAGAGTCCACTGCGTGGAAGCTACCGTCGTTGAGCTGGCACTTAAAGCCAACCACCTTGGCGCCGATCAGTGGGCCCTTGGCCATCATGGAGCGGAAGCCCTTGTCGACGGAACCAATGAACTCCTTGGGGATGGAACCACCAAAGATCTTGTCCTCGAACTCGTACTCGCCGGTCTCGGAGGGCTCGATGTGTCCAATGACACGACCAAACTGACCCGAACCACCGGTCTGCTTCCGGTGGGTGTAGTTGTAGTCGGCGTACTTGGTGATGGTCTCGCGGTACGAAACGCGGGGAGGAGAAACCTCGACCTCGCAGCCGTACTCACGCTTCATCCGCTCGGTGTAGACCTCGAGGTGAAGCTCGCCCATACCGGAGATGATGGTCTCGCCGGTCTCCTTGTCCACGTGAACGCGGAAGGTGGGGTCTTCCTTCGTGAAACGCTGAATGGCCTTGGACATGTTGGCCTGAGCCTGGTTGTCCTTGGGGGTCACCGTCAGGCTGATCACGGCGTCGGGCACGTGGATCGAGGTCATCGCGATGTTGACCTTGCCGTCGGTGAAGGTGTCACCGGAGAAGCAGTCAACACCGAAGAGGGCCACGATGTCGCCGGCTCCGGCGTCGTCGATCTCTTCCTTCTCGTCCGAGTGCATACGCACCAGACGGCCACACTTGACCTTCTTGCCCGAGCGGGTGTTCATGATGAACTCGCCCTTGGTCAGGGTGCCGCTGTAGATGCGCAGGTAGGTGAGCTGACCGTAGCGGCCGTCTTCCAGCTTGAATGCCAAGCCGATGAAGGGACCTTCGACGTCCGAAGGTACAAGCTCTTCAGCCTCGTCGTTGTCCAGGTCCAGGCCAATGTTCGGCACATCGGTGGGACAAGGCAGCAGGATGGAGACTGCATCGAGCAGCTTCTGCACGCCCTTGTTCTTGTAGGCGGAGCCCAAGAGAACGGGGCAGAGCTTCAAGGCGATGGTGGCCTTGCGCACGGCGGCGATGATGAGATCCTCCGTGACGGTCTCCTCCATCATCGCTTCCATCAGGTTGTCGTCGAACATCGACGCAGCGTCCAGCAGGTACTCGCGGTACTCGTTGGCCATGTCCACCAAGTCGGCGGGGATGTCCTCGTCGGAGATGATCTCGCCGTGCTCGCCGGTGAAGCGGTGAGCGCGCATGGTGATCAGGTCGACCACGCCCTCGTGCTTCTCTTCCAGACCGATTGGGATCTGAATCATGACGGCGTTCTGGTTGAGCTTCTCGCGGATCTGCTTCATCACGCGGATGGGATCGGCGCCCTGACGGTCACACTTGTTGACGAAAGCCAAGCGAGGGACGTTGTAGCGACGCATCTGGCGGTCCACAGTCAGGGACTGGGACTGCACACCGGCCACCGAGCAGAGCACCAAAACAGCGCCATCGAGCACGCGGAGCGCACGCTCCACCTCGATGGTGAAGTCAACGTGACCGGGGGTGTCGATGATGTTGATGAAGTTCTCTTTCCACTCGCAGAAGGTCGCGGCGGACTGGATGGTGATCCCCCGCTCGCGCTCCAACTCCATGGAGTCCATCTTTGCGCCCACGCCGTCCTTTCCGCGCACATCGTGGATGGCATGGATCCGGTCGGTGTAGAAGAGGATGCGCTCGGTCAAGGTGGTCTTGCCCGAGTCAATGTGGGCCGAGATACCGATGTTGCGGATCTTAGAGAGGTCGGAAATCACGGCACGCTCCGGGAGTGGTGTTCAGTGGGGCGCGCTTCTAAGTCCGCTCAGGCATCTCGGCAAGGAGAGCGCACACGCAAACCGAGCCTGTTGCGATCGTGTCACCACATGAGTCCCTTGCCGAAAGGGCCTCCAACGCGGTAGATACAGGTCGCATTCCAGGGGGCAAGACGCCTCCAACCGGAGGAATTCCATGAAGCGCTCCCTGATCTCTTTCGTCGTACTCGCAGGTGCTGCCTTGGCTTTGGCCTGTAGCGGCGAGACCACTGAGCCCGACATCGTCGTGCTTCCCGACCCCGTTGTCGTCCCCGAAGTCACTCCGGTTGCCGTCGTGCCACCTGCTGACAACGCCTGCGGCGACAAGGCTGAGAACGCTTGCGGCGACGACGATGCAAAGAACGCCTGCGGCGACAAGGCTGAGAACGCCTGCGGCGACAAGGTCGAAGAGAAGGCACCTACCGGCGCCTCCAACCGCCCCACCACCGGAAGCCGTCCCACCGGCGGCTCTACCAAGAGCGGCGGAACCCTCGGCGGCGGTACCAGCGGCGGAACCTCCTCCAAGGGTGGAACCTCCTCCAAGGGTGGAACCTCCGGCGGCTCTACCAAGAGCAGCGGCGGAACCCTCGGCGGCGGAACCAGCAAGTGAGTTGAGCTTGCCGATTTGATCCCCTAAGAGGGGATCATTCTGGCAGACCCATCCAAAGACGCGGTGTCTGGAACAAGCGCGGAGCCGAGAGGCTCTCCGCTCCCAGGCGCCGCGTTTCTTCGTCTCGGGTGGCCACAAAGATCCGGTTTCGGATCCACTCAGACTGATCGGCGCCCGGCGAAGCCACGAAATCCAGCTCATAGGTGCCTCCATCGATCTCCACGTAGAAGACGTCGGTGGATCGCTGGACCAAGGTGCTGGAGTAGGAGAGCTCATATTCGTCCAGCAGCGGCATGCTGATCGAGAGGGTCTCCCCGTCCGATGTGACCTGGATCGGCCCGACGTTGTAGGGGTCGTTGTAGGCGCCCACATGGCGAGAGAGCGCGCTCAGGTCCAAGGGCAGCTCAGGAATGCTCCCAGCCTCTGGCAGCGCTCCTGCCGCCTCCAAAGCCGCGATCAAGGTGCCCGAAAAGTCGGTGCTGTAGCCACTGCTTAGGATGCTCACGACCACGCCCTGCTCTGGGAGAACGTAGAAGATCGAGCTGTGCCCCAGCGTGTTGCCGCCGTGCTGCCAGACCGGCGTCTCGTGCCAACCTTGGGCGGAACCAACGCCCGGTTGGAGAAAGAGACCGTAGCCATAAAAGATCAGATCGCCGTACGCCCGGGTGTCGACATGGGGCGTGTGCAGCGCGCTTGGGTCGGCCAGAACGGCGGCGTCTCCCTCCATCAGGAACACACCAAAGCGCAGCATGTCTTGGGGGGTACACCACACTGCGCCCGCTGGACGCACAAAGGCTGGATCGGCGTAGTCGGGCGCCACCACGCCCACCCCACCCGCCAGCTGCGGTCCCCAGCCCACTGCCACGTCGGTCTGCCCGGCCAGATCGCTGGGGCGTGCGGTGCACCCGCTCATACCCAAGGGCTCCAAGATCTCCGCAGCGATGCGATCGGGCCAGTACTCCCCCTGGGCCTCTCCGAGCCACCCGGCCAAGGAAAAGTTGGGGTTGGAGTAATTCCAAAAGGCCCCAGGAGCGTTCATCAAGTACACCTGCTCGGCAAAAGTGGTCTGTGCCGTGCCGCCCAGCTCCTGATCGGCTGAGGACCCACCCCAAGGCACCCAATCGTAAAAGGCACCCTGATGGGTGAGCAGCTGATGCACGCTGACGTCTTGGATTTGGCCAGGGCTGGCCGCCAACTCCAGATCTGGCTTGAGCTCACCCAGGGTGCTCTTCAAAGTGAAGCGTCCGGCCTGGACGTCCCGCAGCACCAAGGTGGAGGTGATCACCTTGGAGGTGCTGCCAATCCCAAAGCGCGTCTGCGGACCAACCGCGCCACCATCGATGGGGTGCGCTTTGCCGGTCGCCCCAAGAAAGGCCACCCCTCCATCGGCCCACACAGCAACGCTCGCCGCCCCCGCCGTGCTCTGGGCCAGGTCCGCCTCGAGCTGGACCAAGACATCGTCGTAGACCCCATCCCAACTCGAATCGCTGCTTTCGCTGTCAACGTTGGGGCTGTCGTACAAACGCTCGGTCTCGGGGCCTCGGCATGCCAGGGCTAAAATCCAGGTCAACATCAGGCTCCTTCGCTTCGGTCTACAGCTGCGTATGGGCAAACAGCCCCTACCGCTCCACGACCTCTGCAATGGTACCCTCCACGTCTTATGAGCACCGGTCAGCAAGAGCGTCCTCGAGTAGAGGTCGCCATGGTTCCCGCCAGCAGTCCCTACGCGCAAGTGGTTCGGGCTGCGACTGAACGCGCCGGAGCCAACTTCGTGCCGGTGGACGTGGCCAGTCCGGCGGACGTGGCTGGGCGTATTTTGGTGGTCGACCTGACCCGCGTCATGATGGTCCAGCAGGCCCTTGGCGACACCGTGATCGCCATCAGCCCACGCCAAGACCTGGCCTGCTTCGAGGTCGTGCCCCCGGAAGATGTCGACCTGCGGCTGCCACGCGCACTGCGCAACCTGGTTCGCTTTGAGGCTCTGCGCTCCCAAGTCCGCGAAGAGCGGGAAACCGTGCAGATCCTGAACGAGATCGGGGCCTCGCTCTCGGCCGTGACCGAGACCAGTGACCTGTTGGACCGGATCGTGACCCACGCCAGGCGGGCTCTGCGCGCCGACGGTGGCTCCGTCTACCTGGTGGAAGAAGACGCCTTGAGCTTCGCCGCTGCCCAGAACGACACGGTCACCTTCGAGCCCAGCCGGAACACCCTGCCCATCGACGACGCCAGCTTGGCGGGCTTTGTGGCCAACCGCGGCCAGCTGCTGCGCATAGACGATCTGGATGCGGTGCCCCTGAACGCGCCCTACCGGCCCAACCACATCAATGACCAAAAGCTGGGCTACCAAACCAAGAGCGCCCTTCTGGTCCCCATGCTGGACCGCGACGGCCACGTCTTGGGTGTGCTCGCGCTCTACAATCGCAAGACCGTGCCTGGGGTGCCCCTGGCCAGCTTTGACCGCGTGCTGCCGTTCACCGAGCGCGACGCCGATCTAGCCCGATCCATCGCCTCTCAAGCAGCGGTAGCGCTACAGAACCACAAGCTGTACCAGGACATTCGCAACCTCTTCGACGGGTTCATTCGCGCCAGCGTCTCCGTTATCGAGGCCCGTGATCCCGCCACCGCAGGCCACAGCAACCGCGTCGCGGAGCTCACCCGGCGCCTAGCCGAGCAGATCTCCAAGGAAGACACCCCGGACTTTCGCCACCACAGCTTCTCCGCGAACGAGCTGGAAGAGCTGCACTATGCCAGCTTACTCCACGACTTTGGAAAAGTAGGCGTGCCCGAGCAGATCTTGCTCAAGGCCGACAAGCTCTACCCTTGGGAGTTGGAGCGCATCGAGGGACGCTTCAAGCTGGCGGCCATGCAGTCCCGCTTGGAAGTGCTGCGCATGCAGACCGAAGACGGCACGATCCAGGTCGACCTCTCCGAGCTGGACGGGGATCTGGCCTTCATCCAGACCATGAACCGGCCCGCCTACCGCTTCTCGGACGCCGATGTCGCCCGACTGGGCACCATCCAAGAGCGCTGGGTCATCGAGTCTCTCAGGACCCCGGTTCTCACCCCCCGGGAAGCCTCTCGCCTGTGCATCCCTAGGGGCTCTCTGGACCCCCAGGAGCGCAAGGCGATCGAGATGCACGTGGTGCACACCTACAACTTCCTCAAGGTGATTCCCTGGACGCGCCATCTAAAGCGCGTCCCGGACCTGGCACATGCCCACCACGAGAAGCTGGATGGCACCGGCTACCCACTGGGTCTGCGCGGTCAGCAGATCCCCTACGGCGCCCGCCTGATGACCATCACGGACATCTTCGACGCCCTGGTGGCCAGCGACCGCCCCTACAAGTCGGCCATGTCGCTCTCGCGGGCCTACACCATCCTGCGCAGCGAGGCCGACGAGGGCCACGTGGAGGAAGCCCCCGTAGAGCTCTTCTTCGCAAAGCAGCTCTGGCGCGGGGTGATTGACCCGCGGGATGAGCTCAGCGCCAAGTAGGACAGAACGGGTCCAGCCCTCAGGTGAAGGCCAGACCCGCAGCACCTATCCAGCCAGCTCGACCCCGGACCGCACAGAGCCGGATCGCACAGAGCCGGATCGCACAGAGCCGGATCGCACAGAGGCCGGATGCTTGCCACGGGGCTGCAGATTCTGCAGTCCGTCCACGCTCACCCCCTCCAGCTCGTACTCGACCCGGTGCAGACCCTCCATGGCCGTGTGATCCACCAGACCGGAGCTGGGCTCGATCACGATGCGCACCTGGTGACCGGCGGCCCGCTCCTGGCTGACCCGCTCAAAGAGCCGGAAGGCGTTGAAGCTCACCACGGGGTGGGCGATGCGCAGCACATGGGCGCCGTCCTCCAGCTCCTCCACAGAGCTGACCGGGTCAGTGAAGAGCTCCTTGAGCACCTGCATCGGACCCGCGGGGGTCTTGGCTGTGATCAGCCCCTCACGACGCATCCAGGCCACACAGAGCAGCTTGACCAGGGTGCCTACGAACACACCGATCAACAGGTCCGTGAGCAAGGTCACCGTGATGGTGACGACGTAGACCAACACCTGCTCCTTGCCCACTGTGGCCAGGCCGCGCACGATGTTGGGGTGCATCATCTTCCAGCCTGTGTAGACCAGGATGGCGCCCAGAGCCGCCTTTGGAAGCATGGCCACCAGACCGGGAGCCAGAAACAGAAAGACAAGCAAGAAAAAGGCGTTTACGAAGTTCGCCCAGAGGGTTCTGCCGCCAGCCTCGATGTTGGTCTTGCTCTTCACGCCGCCTGGAATGACCGTCAATCCACCCACAAGCGAGGACAGCATGTTGGAGAGGCCCATCGAGAGCAACAAGCGGTCCGGTATGGACTGACGCTTGAAGGGATCAATGCGGTCGATGGCCTGCGCCGTCGCCAGGGACTCCACCCCGTCGATGAGCATCAAGGTCATCACACCCACACCCGCGGCCCACCAGAGATCCGGGCTGCTGATCAAGCCCCCAAAGTCCGGCATCGAGAGCCCAGAGAGCGGGTTCTCTGGCACCGTGATCAAGAAGCGGGCGTCCTGCTCTTTGAGCCCCATCAGCATCGCTGCGGGGACTGCAAAGGCCACCCCAAAGAGGTGCGGTGGCACCTTTGCAAAGAGGGACCAGCGCCTAGCGAAGCTTGAGTTGGCCGCCAACATAATCCCCAGGGTGAGCACCCCGATGAACACCGCGCTGCGGTCCCCTTCGGCCCACCAATGGGGGATCTCCCCCACGTATTCCAAGAAGCCGTGGGCGTGGGTGGTGCCCAGAAAGCCAAAGAAGAGCGGCAGGGCTTTGACCAAGATGAGCACGCCGATCGCGCCCAGCATGCCCTCGACTGCGGCGGCCGGAAACACGGCTGCGAAGCGGGCCAAGTTGAGCTTGGCCATGATGACCTGGCCCAGGCCCGCGATGAAGATCACGGCCAGGAGCATTGGGTACCCCGCACCCACGTGGTCCGCGTCTCCTGCTCCCCCCAAGGCGATCATCGTGGCCATCAGAGCCGGAGCCAAGCCAGCGGCCGGGCCGGAGATGGTCACAAAGGAGCCGCCGACAAAGGGGAAGACCAAGCCGGCGATGATGGAGGAGATGATGCCGTAGATGGGCGGAGCGCCCGATGCGATGGCGATGCCCGAGGACAAGGGCAAGGAGACCAGCGAGACCACAAAGCCGGCCAAGAGGTCGTGACGCCAGTGCTTGAGGCCCTTCAGGCCGTTCTGAGGTGCTTCTTTTGGGCGCAGGGGCGCGCCGGCGGCCAAGGCCGCAGTATCCATGTTCATTGAGAAATTCCGATGCGTATTGAGTCGAGATTGCTGCCAAAAAAGGCAGTTAAAAGCTCAACTCAGCGGCGGTCCGCGGGCACCGATTCTCTGATTCTCAAAGCGCCAGGCTCGCAGCTGCGGCGCTTCCGGAGCGGCCTGAGACGCCACGCTCTGGGCCGCATGGACCCAAGTCCAGAGACCAGAGGCGCGAGCCAGCGCCGGGAGGTCTCCGCCATCCCCATCGTGGTCCGAGTCCCCATCGACGGCGTCGTCCGTCTCGAGCTGCTCAACGCGCAGCTCTTCGCCCTCTTCAGAGGCAAAGGCCTGTGCCCCCAGCAGCCCAGGCAGCAGCAAAAGCAGCAGCGCGAGGAGCCGAAACAGGGGGGATTTCTGAGCGTCGTTCATGGTCAGCCAGCAGCAGGCGGAGACAGCTTAGCCCGCCGATCTGGCCTCTGGTATCGGATCATGCACAGCGGGTAGGCCCCCCAATCTCAGCTCCCTGTCACTAGGCCCACAGTGAACACGTTGATCTGCTGATCCGGCACCCAGAGCCGCTCTCCAGCCAAGCGCAGGGTCACATCGCCAAACAGGCGGTAGTCCAGGCGTGCACCCATCTGCAGCTCGTGGGCCACGGGCAGGTCTGGGTTCTGGCGTGCAGCGTCCCCGCTCCAACGCGGCTGGGTCACCCACATCAACATGCCGCGCTGCAGCACAGGAACACCGATGTAGATCGGAGCGATCACGCCCAGGTTGGCCGGCTGGAAGTAGTCGCTGGATCCCGCTTGGCCGTAGCGGTCGTAGCTCACCCCTGGGTTGACCCAAATCAGTATCTTCTGCGCCTGCACCACGTCCAAGGTCACGCCACCCTGAAAGGCGTAGCCGCGCTCCTTGGTGTCCAGACCGAACAGGGTGCTTGCGCCGCCCCAAGCCCCCACGCGGCCACCACGAGGCCCAACCCGCACATCGCCGCCCAGCCAGACCTGGTTGGAGGCCGGCTCAATCAAGCGTCGGTACACCGCGCCTGCCTGGTAGCTGAAGATCTTGCCCTTGTTCTCTTTGGCCTGCTGCGCGAGATCCTGGGTGTCGTACTCGCTGACCTCGTCACCGAAGTAGACCGTCACACCCTGTCCCTGGTCTGGGCTGTTGGCGATGTCCACCAGCTCCTGGGAGGCGGCCAAGGCCTGCTCACCCGAACACAAATCCAGACAGAGCTCCGCGGCATCGGCGTAGGCCGCGTTGCCACGGTTGAGCTCCAGCGCCAGAAGCACCGCCTGCTCATTGAAGGGGAAGCCCTCATCGTAGTCAAAGCCGATCACGCCCAAGGCCGCCCCACCAGCCATCGCGCGCTCTCCAAGGGTGCTGTCCGGGCTGGCCACCAAGATGCGAAGGTGGCTAAAGTCCAAGGCCACCTTGTGGGCGTAGTAGAGCGACTCCAGCTCCGCCTGTGTGGCCTGAGCCGCCTTGACCCCCTCAAAGGCGCTGGCCTCGAGGTGCTCGGCCCCCTTGGGATCCCCGATGACCTGGGTGCCGTAGCCCCAGTCGTCCATCTGATTCTTCACCGCCTCGGCGCGCTCCAGCAGCTCATCGACCCGAGCCCGCCAGCTCTCATCCAGGGTCTCGCTGACGCCCAGAGCCTGTTCCAGCTCCGCGGTGAGGGCCTGCCCTTCCGGGATCAAGGCCTGCAGCTCGGCCATCACTTGGTCCACCTGCGCCGGGTACTCCTGCCCGGCCTGCTGCCAGTCACTCTCAGCCCATTCACCGACGTTGGTGTCCTGCCAGTTGGAGGCGTGGGCGGCGGAAGACAGCAAGGCGAGCAGCAAGAGCATGGGGGGTTCCAGTCAGGTGCACGCAGTCTATGGAGTGCGTGCCAGTCTGTGACCCTTCAGGAAACCCACGCTCCGCGAACCAGCCCCTCAGAGCAGGAGATCTCGTGCGCTCTCACGCAGCGCCGCTGGGGGCAATCCCAACCATCCCTGCGCCGTCGAGGTCAGGCTGCTCGGCTGCAGCGCCTCACCCCAGACGCTCTCCACCCGAGCGCAAACCTGAGCCCACTGATCTGCGGAGAGCTGGGTCTTCATCCACCCATGCAGCTCCCGGCTGAACTCCGCGTGGCCGCACTCATCCAAGGCGATCTGGCGCATGGCCACGCGCAGCTCGGGGTCCTGGGCATGCTGGCTCTGCCAGAGCGCGCTGAGCACGCCCCAGACCTCCCGGCCCAGGCCCTCCGCGGCGTTGTCCAAAGCGATGGCCAACAAGCTGCGCTGGGGGAGCTGGGGCAGGGGAATCGCGGCCGGAGCAAAGCCCTGCTGCTGGGCCAGAGCGGCCATGGTGCGGGCGTGGCCCAGCTCCTCTTCTTCGGCACGCAGGGCCCACTGCACCAAGTGCTCAGGGGCGCCGTGGGCAGCGAGCTCGCCGGCCAGGACTTGGAAGGCGTGGGCGGAGCTGGCCTCCATCTCGGCGGCGTGGGCCAGCCAAGCACCTGCACACTCTGGGGCGGCAGAGGTGTGTACGCCGGGAGGGAGCCGACCCGCGCAGGGGCCAGGCTCACCGGTGCTGCGCTTCGTCTCGGTCAGAGTGCCTTGGGCGTCGATCTGGATGCTGACCGTGTCGGTCTGCATGGGACAGTCCGACATGAACTGGGTGGCTTGGATCACGTAGACTTGGCCCTCCAGGGCGGGAGAACAGGACACGTCAAAGCCCTTGGACCACGCGAGCAGCCTGGCCTCGGCGGCGGTGTCGATCTCTCCCAGGTAGGCCAGCAGAGTGTCTTTGGTGAGCACGGAAGGGGTGCCGCCGATGGAAGTCACCAGCTGATGCCCCCTACACCCAATCTGACCGCAGTCATTCCGTATCAAGCCGGCGTCCCAGAGCCCCTCGGCGGCGGTAGCACACGCCGCATCCTCCTGGCAGAGCACGCCGTCGCTGGCCAAGACGGACTGGCTGGGACTGCCCATCTCATTGTTGATCCCACGCAGCTCCAGGGGGGCGCCGGGGATGGCTGGATTCATGGCGCCGCTGAAGACCAAGCCCTCGTCACAGCGTCCACTGCCGGGGGCCATGCCCACACTCGGAGCCACCTCGACCGGGGTCACTTCCACAGGATCAGAGCCCACAGGATCAGAGCTGACCGGCTCCTTGTTGCCTGAGCAGCCGACGGTCATGAGAGCGAGCACCAAGAGGTGTCGGAAGTGGGGATCGCGCATGCAGGGCTCCTGTGAGGGAGAAGCCTACCCGCTCTCCTGCCCAACCTGGAGCGAGAGGTCACCGAGCAGGGACCAGATGTCGGTGCCGAGCAAGCATCGCGGCTCATTTCTCGCTCGGCAGGCCCCCTACATCTTTTGCCACTTCACGCTCCGACCCAGGAGCTCGGTGACCGCCACCCGGGTCTCTTCGCTGTACCCAATGTAGGGGATGTCGAAGTTCTCCTGGATGTAGTCCATCATCTCTTGCGGAGACGCGGAGCTGCCCAGGATGAGCTCGACTGAATCGCCGTTCTTTAGGAACAAGGAGATGTTGTTGCTGGTCCCTACGCTCTGGCCCGCAGCGGTGGTCTCAATCTGCTTTTGGTACAGCCAGAGGATGGCGTCTCGCTCGCCGTCCTTGATGCCCTTCAAGACCGGGTGCGTATCCGTGAGGATTCTGATGATCGCGGGCCCAGACTTGTACAGGAAGAAGCCGCCAAGGAGGATGAACAAGCCGCCAAAGAGCGAGAGCCCAATCACGCTGCTCTCGGGGCTCGTCAGCATGTAGAGAATCGTGCCAACGCCCATGAGAAGGACGATTGCGCCCAGGACCCCAACGATGATGATCGACTTGAGCAGCGTGCCTTTGAAGGTCTTGTAGTCCATGATTCTCTGTGTCTCCAGCTGGTGGCCGCACAGCATGCCACGTCTGCAGGCATCCGGAGGAAACACCCATGCCAGAGCACTGAACAAAGGTTAGGTAGTCGCCATGCCCAAGCTAGAACTGCACGCCCCCTTCGAGCCCGCTGGGGACCAGCCCACCGCCATTGCAACCCTGGTCGAAGGACTGCAGAACGGCAAGCCGCATCAAGTGCTCCTGGGCATCACTGGCTCAGGCAAGACGATGACCATCGCCAACGTCATCAACGAAGTGAAGCGCCCCACCTTGGTGCTCTCACACAACAAGACCCTGGCGGCCCAACTGTACGGGGAGTTCAAGAAGCTCTTCCCGAACAACGCCGTTGAGTACTTTGTCAGTTACTTCGACTATTATCAGCCGGAAGCCTACGTCGCGGCCACCGACACCTACATCGAGAAAGACTCGATGGTCAACGAGCGCATCGACAAGCTGCGCCATGCCGCCACCCGCAGCCTGCTCACCCGCCAAGACGTGATCATCGTGGCCAGTGTCAGCTGCATCTACGGCCTGGGTTCTCCAGAGGCGTACAACGGCATGATGCTGCGCCTGGACGTGGGCATGGAGAAATCGCGGGAGGACATCCTGCGCAAGCTGGTCGACATCCAGTACTCCCGCAACGAGATGGACTTTAAGCGCGGCACCTTCCGGGCCCGTGGCGATGTCATTGAGATCTTCCCGGCCCACGCCGAAGACCAAGCCATTCGCGTGGAGCTCTGGGGAGATGAGATCGAGGCCATCTCGCTCATCGACCCCCTGCGCGGGGTGCGCATCGAGGCGCTGCCGTGGACCACCATCTTCCCGGCCTCCCACTACGTCACGCCGCAGGACCGCATCGAGAAGGCCGTGGACAGCATCCGCACGGAGCTCCAAGAGCGACTCCAAGTACTGCACAACCAAGGCAAGCTGCTCGAAGCACAGCGCCTGGAGCAGCGCTGCCTCTACGATCTCGAGATGATCGCGGAGCTTGGCTACTGCTCGGGCATCGAGAACTACAGCCGGCACCTCACTGGAGCCGAGCCCGGGGCTGCCCCGCCCAACCTGCTCTCCTACTTCCCCAAGGACTGGCTCTTGGTGGTCGATGAGAGCCACGTCGCCGTTCCCCAGGTTCGCGGGATGTACAAGGGCGATCGGTCCCGCAAAGAGAACCTGGTACGCCACGGCTTTAGACTGCCCAGCGCCCTGGACAATCGGCCCCTCAAGTTCGAGGAGTTCTTCGGCAAGATCGGCCAAGCCATCTACGTCTCCGCCACCCCGGCACCCTGGGAGCTGGAGATGGCGCAGGGCGAAGTAGCCGAGCAGATCATCCGGCCCACCGGGCTCTTGGATCCCGTCATCGAAGTGCGCCCCGCCACGACGGAGGTCGACGACCTGCTGGAGGAGATCCGCATCACGGTAGAGGCGGGCTGGCGCGTTCTGGTCACCTGCCTGACCAAGCGCATGGCCCAAGAGCTCACCGACTACTACCGCGAGCTTGGGGTACGGGTGCGCTACCTGCACTCGGACATCGACACTCTGGATCGACTGGATATCCTTCAGGATCTGCGGGCCGGCGAGTTCGACGTTCTGGTGGGCATCAACCTGCTCAGGGAGGGCTTGGACATCCCCGAGGTCGCCTTGGTGGGCATCCTGGACGCAGACAAAGAG
>JBLHMA010000051.1:0-18812 GCA_047621545.1 Cognaticolwellia sp.
AGATTTCCAGAGAGCGAATGTGCTCGACCTCGGCGTCTCCCAAGCCCAGAACGTTTTGCAAGCGGTCCCATTCTACGTTGTGCTGCACGATGGCGCTCTGGCCGCCAAGCAGCTTTGCAGCCAGAATGCAAGGTAGGCCGTAGCCGGGGAACTCCGCCTGGTAGACCTGGATGTTCTCTCGTCTCCCGACGTACAACACCCGGGCCCACCACTGAGGATCAAACTGAGGTTTGTAGAGAAAGGTCTCCTCGGCGGGGTAGCCAATGCGTTGACACATGGCCTCGGCCCAGCGACCTGAAGCGTTCATCCCCGGCCACTCCTGCATGGCTCTAAAGCGTGGGCTGTAGAGCACCCGCTCGTGAATTCCATTCTCAAAGCGCCAATAGGCATCTCGGTCATCAGTGACGATGCAGACCGTGCAGCCCAGCAGGCTGAGCACCTGAGCGGTGCGCACGATTTTGACCGCTGCCCCGTGGTTGGTGGGGAACAGGTCGCCGCGGGTGACGAGGGCAATGTTCATCTCGCCCCATTGTACGACGGCGCTCCCCAGATCGTCTCAGGGCACCTGGGAGAGCCAGGTGAAGGGGTGCGGCAGCTGGCCCCAAGAGGCCTGGTCTGCAAGCTCTTCGTCGGTCAGCAAGCAGGCCTCGAAGCCATCGCGGAGGGCCTCGTCGTCTAAGTCCACGCCGATCACCACGATCTCCTGGCGTCGGTCGCCGAACTCAGGATGCCAGATGGACTGCAAAGAGGCTTGGGAATCCGCGTCTGAGGGCCGCTGCTCGGGTGGCAGGGAGGCCCACCACTGCCCAGCCACATTGGTGTCCCGCGTTCCGCCTGCCAGCTGGAATACTGCTGTGTGGTTGGGGCGGGAGGCCACCCAGAACCAGCCCTTGGCGCGAACGACCCCAGGCCATGGACTGGAGAACCATGCGTGCAAGCGTTGCGGGTGGAAGGGCAGACGAGCCCGGTACACAAAGCTGGTGATGCCATAAGCTTCGGTCTCAGGGACATGTTTGCCCATCAACTCTTGAATCCAGGCAGGGCGCTGCTGCGCGGCGTCCATGTCAAAGAGACCCGTCCCAAGTACAGCGGTCAGCTCAACTTGCCCAAAAGTGGAGCGCACCTGACGTGCTCCTGGATTGAGCACACGCAAGATCGCCTCGACATGAGCGAGGGCTTCAGGGCTGACTCGGTCGGTCTTGTTGATGACGATGACGTCTGCGAATTCAACCTGCTCGGTGTGTAGCGTGGAGAGCGTGCGGTCGTCCTCCTCCGCGACCGCCAAACCCTCGTCGGCCAAGAGCGCTCCGCCCGAATGCTGAATCGGGAAGGCCTCGGCATCGACCACTGTGACCATCGTATCCAGTTTGGCCAGCGACGAGAGGGAGCTGCCATCCTCTGCCTCAAAGGTGAAAGTTTGGGCGACCGGGAGCGGCTCGGAGACGCCGGTGGATTCAATCAGGAGGTAGTCAAAGCGGCCGTCTTTAGCGAGCTTGGCCACCTCTTCCAGCAGGTCTTCTCGCAAGGTGCAGCAGATGCAGCCGTTGCTCATCTCTACGAGATGCTCTTCGGTTCGTGACAGGGATGCATCTCCATTCCGGATAAGTGCTGCGTCGATGTTGACCTCGCTCATGTCGTTCACGATGACAGCGACCCGAAGACCGGCTCGGTTGCCGAGCACATGGTTGAGCAGAGTGGTCTTGCCAGCTCCTAGAAATCCAGAGAGGACAGTCACGGGAAGGGGTGCGTTCATAGTTGGGTCCTTTGGCGTGTCCACTATAACGCTATAGTCGCTATAGCAATTCACTTGCGATATAAAGAAACGAATTAGCAGCCGGGGCCGTTCCCCCTGCTAGGGCTTGCGGAGGTCCGAAATCCGGGGTCCGAAACCGGCAACCGCTACGCACGCACGCACGCAGCAACCTGCCCAACCACCAAAACTCAACGCCCCCTACTCCCCTGCATGCTCGCGGATCATGGCCTCGACGTCGTCATAGGACCCGTAGCCAATCTGCCCGTGCAGGATCTCCATGTCCGGGCCCAGCACGACCCACGCGGGAAATCCAAAGTCCTTCTCGGACTGCTGTTCCACGAAGTCGTGCAAAGTGTTGTAGGCAAAGCCGTGATCCAAAAACAAGGGTCCGTGGGTACCGAAGCGTTCCTGCCACTGGTCCACGATGTCTTGGGGAGGAGGCGTGAGGGGGTCGCTGAGACCGTTGCCCATGTAGGTGACCATGTCGATCTCGATGCCGTCGGCCGCCAGCCCCTGGTCTAGGGTCGCAAAGTCGGTGGCCATGACCTGACAGGGGCCGCAGTTGTATTGAGAGATGTCGACAATGAGGTAGCGACCGGCTTGGTCCCACAGGTCCACCTTGTCTCCGCACTGATCCGTCTCGCGAGCGTTGGGGAAGCGCTGGCCTACCTCCAAGTCCCAGCTCACCTCTTCCAGGCCCGGGCTCTCTTGGGGCCATCCGCCTGCATAGGAGGTCTGCCGCTCCGCCCAGGGGTCAGGCAAGAGGGTCTCGGTGCTCTGGATGGTCATGTCCCCGGCCGCGCTCAGGTCCAGCTCGCCGCCCGCGCTCAGCGCATTCACGCTGCGCCAAGTGAAGGCGCCACCGCTCAAGTCTCCCTCAAAGGTCTGGTCGCTCGGCGTGCTCAGGCGCAGGTTAGCGGTGCCGCCGCGGAAAATCTGCCCATCCGCGTTCAAGCCCCACCACTCGTCTCGAGAGCCTGAAGCATCCGAGATCTGGGTGAAGCAGTCCTCGCCTTCGGTCATGGTGGCGTAGCCCGCTACGATGACCTCGCAGTCGGGGCAGAGATACGGTTGGTCCAGGATCTCCAAGCCTACAAACTCTCGGGCATAGCTGCAGTCGACCAGACCGGATTCCTCCGCTACCTCGTCGAAGGCCAAGGTCCAGGTGGTCGTGCTGCTCAAGCTGCGGGCCTGGATGGTACCGGGCACCTCGGGCTCGGTGAGCTCCCCGCACACAAAGCCTTCGCTGCCGGTGTCCCCGGTCTCGGCCGTGTCGCCGGAGTCCTGGGTCTCCGCCGTGTCGGTCTCCACGACCGAGTCTTGGGGGGGCTCTGGGCTCGTACAGGCCAAGGCAAGCAGCAGGATCATCGAACCTCCGAGCCTAGGATACAGGTCTGACAAAGAAGTCGCGATTTCCGCAGATGAGATTGCGCAGACCCGCACAGCATCGGGCTGGCACATTTACTGCAGCAGCTCTCCTCAAACGAGGCCACCATGACCCTGATTCTTCTGAGCACCCTAGGCTGTGTCGACTTGACCTGGCCTGACGGGACCGGCGAGCGCACGGTCACTGAAGCGACCGGCGAGACAGGTTTCGAGGCCGAAGCCTTCTCCGAGTGCAGCGCAGAGGATGGAAACGGCGGTGTGGAGGTGCAAAGCCTCAGCATCAGCGGCGACACCCTCTCGGCGGAGCTCGGCTACGGCGGCGGCTGTGAGGTGCACCTCTTCGAGCTCTGCTGGCCAAGCCAGAACTTCGAGTACACCGACCCTCCACAAGTCACCCTGGAGCTGTGGCACGGCGGAGAGCCCGACGCCTGCGACCTCTACGAGATCGAGACCATCGAGTTTGACCTGAGCGCCCTCAAACAGGTCTGGCAAGACGAGTCCAGCCTAGAGAGCGGCACCCTGCTAATCCAGCTTGGCGGCCAGATCGCGACCTACACCTTTTAGAACCTGGAGTCCACGATGAACAAGACCCTTCCCCTCGCCCTGATCTGCGCCCTGACTCTGAGCGCCTGCGTTGAGACCATCCTGCCCGGCCAGGCCCCTACCGAGCCCGACGGCCCCTTCACCGAATGCAGCGCGGACGACGGCCACGGCCTGGATCTCGGTGGCTTTGACACAGGCGAGGAGAGCCTGAGCATCGATGGAGACACCCTCTCGGTGGTTGTGGGCTACGGCGGCGGCTGCGAGACCCACCTCTTCGAAGTCTGCTGGGATCAGGCCTTCCAAGAGTCCGAACCGGTCCAAGTCAACCTGGAGATCTGGCACGGCGGTACCCCCGACATGTGCGAGGCCTACCTGACCGACACCCTGGAATTCGACCTGAGCCCGCTCAAGCAAGAGTGGAAGGACGCCTACGGCGAGGGCCCCGGCACCGTCTCCATCAACCTGATGGGCGAGAGCGTGGAGTACAGCTTCGAGTAGGCCGAGGCATCGGCCTTGCAAAATCGAGGGCTTGCGCCTATCGCGTCAACTGGAGGGTGACATGTGTGGTTGCTTGGCTTGCTCGCATGCATCAAGGAGCAGCCTGCCCCCGACTCCGACACCGGGGGCCCGGCCATCGAGGACTGCGCCGACGGACGGGACAACGATGGGGATGGGGCGATCGACTGCTTGGACCGTGACTGCCCGGTCTGCAACGAGGACTGCGCGGACGGACTCGACAACGACGCCGATGGCGCCACCGACTGCGAGGACAGTGACTGCGCGGGCTTGCCCGAATGCCTGGAAGACTGCCGCGATGGCGTAGACAACGATCTCGATGGCCTGAGCGACTGCTTAGACGGCGACTGCATCGGAGATACCGCCTGCCCAGAGCTGGACTGCAGTGACAGCGTGGACAACGATCTTGACGGCGACACGGACTGTTCCGACAGCGACTGTGTGGGCGACTCTGCGTGCCCAGAGCTGGACTGCGGAGACGGCGCTGACAACGACTTGGATGGGGTGACTGACTGCGCTGACGTGGACTGCGTGGGCGCCTGGGACTGCGATGAGGCCTTCCACTGCACAGATGGGACGGACAACGATCGCGACGGCGCCACCGACTGCGATGACGCGGACTGCCTGGGTGATGCGTCCTGCCCAGAGCTGAACTGCCGAGACTCGGTAGACAACGACGGCGACGGCTTGACCGACTGCAGCGACTCCGACTGCAGCGCCGACCGAATCTGCATCGAGGCCAACTACTGCGCAGACGGCACGGACAACGACGTAGACGGGGACATCGACTGCGAGAACAGCGACTGCGCCGGCGACTCTGCCTGCGTCGAGCTGGTCTGCGACGATGGCCTGGACGGCGATAGGGACGGCCTGACCGACTGCCACGACGCCGACTGCGCCGCGGACAGCTACTGCCTCGCCGAGGCAGACTGCTTTGATGGCATCGACAACGACGCCGACGGGCTGGTGGACTGCGAGGACGCAGACTGCGTCGCTAGCTGCTCAGAGAGCGACTGCAGCGACGGCATAGACAACGACCTGGACAGCTTCGTGGACTGCCAGGACGATGAGTGCATCGGGTCGTCAAGCTGCAAGGACACCGCCTGGATCGAGATCAACGGCGGGAACGCCAGGACGCGCCATTCGGCGGCTTGGGCGCGCTCTTCCGGCGGCGACCGAGACGTCACGTCGATCCGTGTCCTGTCTGCAACTGGAGCGGCGACCCTTCAACTCAGCTCGGCCACTTACAGCTGTGGCTGGGGGGCAAGCTACTTCAAGGCCACCCTGTTCGACAGCAGCTTTAGCTGGTCCAGCTAGGCCGGTGCGCAACATGAGCACCACGGGCGCCTGCGCGGGCTTGCTTCATTCAAGCCTCTTCAACGCCTACGGGTACACCTCCGGTGGCGGCGTACAGGTGTCCTTTGTCGGGCACCAGCTCTACCTGGACGGAGGCCTGGCGGTGGGCGGCACCTTGAGCAGCTCGACCACCTCAACATGGAGCTCCGGAGGCTCGGGTTTCAGGAATACCTCCTACTTCTTCGCAGTCAGCCCCACCCTGCCCTGGACCCACCCCTTTTAGGAAGCCCGCTCCTCGATGAGCCAGCGCGTTAGAGCGCGCGCAACACTCTGAGAGGACCCCCATGGCTGACTTTGTCTACCAGATGATCGGCACCGAGAAGGTGCTCCCCTCCGGCCGCCGCATCCTGGACCCGACCTACCTGAGCTTCTTCCCAGACGCCAAGATCGGCATGCTGGGACACAACGGCGCCGGTAAGTCCACCCTGATGCGCATCATGGCGGGCCTGGACGACGACTTTGGCGGCCAAGTCATCCTTAAGCCTGGCGCCACCCGGGGCTATTTAGCCCAGGAACCCCAGCTGGACGAGACCCTGACGGTCCGCGAGAACATCGAGCTCGGTCTGGCTGTGTGGCGCACGCTGCTTCGGGACTACGAAGCCGTCTCAGAAGCCTTCGGCGACGAAGATGCGGACTTTGACAAGCTGATCGAGAAGCAGGCCCGCCTTCAGGACCAGATCGACGCCGCAGGCGCCTGGGACATGGACCGCACGCTGGACATCGCCATGGACGCCCTGCGCGTTCCCCCGGGCGATGCCAAGGTCGACAAGCTCTCCGGTGGTGAGAAGCGCCGCGTCGCACTGTGCAAGCTGCTCCTGGAAAAGCCAGACATGCTGCTGCTCGACGAGCCCACCAACCACTTGGACGCCGAGTCCGTGGGCTGGCTGGAGCGCCACTTGGCCGACTACCATGGCGCCGTCATCGCCATCACCCATGATCGCTACTTCATGGACAACGTCGCCCAGTGGATCCTGGAGTTGGACCACGGCAAGGCCTACCCCTTCGAAGGCAACTACTCCGGTTGGCTGGAGCAGAAGGGCGAGCGGATGCGCCAAGAGAAGAAGAGCGAGTCCCGCCAAGCCAAGCGCATGGCCGAAGAGCTGGACTGGATCCGCAAGTCCCCCAAGGGTCGCCAGGCCAAGTCCAAGGCCCGCGTCACCGCATACGACGACTTGGTCGCAAGCTCGCAGAAGGACGACCGCCACGCCACTGGCGCCACCATCCGCATCCCCTTGACCCGCCGTCTGGGCACCAAGGTGCTGGAGGTCAAGGGTGTGACCAAGGCCTACGGGGACAAGCTGCTCTTCGAAGACCTGACCTTCAACCTACCTCCTGGTGGAATCGTTGGAGTCATCGGAGCCAACGGCGCGGGCAAGACCACGCTGTTCCGGATGGTGACGGGCAGCGAAACCCCTGATGCGGGAAGCCTGACCTTGGGCGAGACCGTGGACTTGGCCTACGTAGACCAGTCCCGCGACTCCCTGAACGACGACAAGAGCGTCTGGGAGGAGATCAGCGGTGGCCATGACCTGGTCATCATCGGCGAGAAGGAGATGAATTCCCGGGCCTATGTGTCCCTGTTCAACTTCAAGGGCAGCGATCAGCAGCAAAAGGTCGGCACCCTCTCCGGTGGCGAGCGCAACCGCGTGCACTTGGCCAAGCTGCTCAAGACCGGCGGCAACGTGGTGATGCTCGATGAGCCAACCAATGACCTGGACGTCGAGACCCTGGCCAACCTGGAAGAGGCCCTCTTGGCTTTCCCCGGTTGCGTATGGGTCATCAGCCATGATCGTTTCTTCTTGGACCGCATCGCGACCCACATCCTCGCCTTCGAAGGCGACTCGAATGTGACGTGGTTCGAGGGCAACTTCCAAGAGTACGAGAAGGACAAGAAGTCCCGCATGGGCGACGTGGGCCCCACCCGGATCAAGTACAAGAAGCTGATCCGCTGATGGCGCTGTTGCTGTGGTTGGCCTGCGCCCCAAAGCCTCAAGTCTGGACTGCGCCTGCGGTAAGTCCCGGGCCTGACGCCTTCCTGACAGATGCCGATTTCGGCTGCTTTCGGGACTGGGAGAAGGTAGGCCACAGCTACTATACCAGCGTTATAGGGGATCCTGCCGCAGCGGCCCAAGCGGCCCGGGACAACACCCCCTTTCCCGTCGGCACAGTGGTGCAGCTCATGCCCAACGAGGCCATGGTCAAGCGCCATGTCGGCTACTCGGACGAGACCGGCGACTGGGAGTTTTTGAAGCTCCAACTGGTCAAAGGGCACGCAGTGATCACCGAGCGCGGCACCTCCCAGGTCAAAAACCTGGCGGGTGGCTGTGCGGAGTGCCACGCGGCCAGCGCCGAGAGCAACGATTGGGTGTGCTCGGAGAGCCACGGCTGCGAGGTTCTCCCTGGCTTTATCTTGAAGCAAGCCGAGAAGGCCGTCGCCAAAGACCCACGCTGCGAGCAGTCAGGGTAGATTGAGCACATGCTTGCTCTTGTCCTGGCCTGCACCGGCCCCATCGCTACGCCTCCCGCACCCTACGCAGTAGAGGTGAACTTTACCGTCGAACGCGGCACTCTGTCCCCTGAAGAGGTGGACATCGGCGTAGGCGGCGTGCACTTGGGCCCAGACTTTGGCCTGTTCACCGCAAGCGCCGAAGACGGCCTGCAGGAGCTCATGTTCCTGACCGGTCCCCTCTCTGAACCTGGGGAGATCGAGGTCTTGGAGGTGCGCTACCGCAAGGGGCAGCAGTTCATGTCCTCGGCCGGTGCGGACTGCAGCATCACACTGGATGCACTCGCGGACGAGGTCACCTCGGCCGAATTTACCTGCACAGGTCTGGTGCCCACCGACGATCCCGACGCGGAGCCATCGGCCTTGAGCGGGACCTGGTTCGGCGGCACCCTCTCCGAGCTAGACAACCAACCGGGGTGGCTGCCTGGGGATGGCTACCGTGCCCGTGTTGAGTGGGAAGATGTAGAGGGCATCCGCGTCACTCAAGTAGACGACGCCCTGCTTGTCCCCTGGCGCGGAGACCAGTGGTGGACCATCATTGGGACCCAGGACTCCCGGCTGGATCTCGTGCTCAAGACCACCTTGGACCCCGACGAGCTCCGCGTAGAGAAGTCCACCAACGCCACCCTGGGAAGCGCCTTCCTACGGGTCGAATCGGACAGCGAGATCTCGGTGGCCAGCGACAGCGAGGAGCTGACGGGCACCGACCTGGAGTTCTTGCTCTGGGACGACATGGGAGCCGCGCCAGACGAGCTGAATTTCCGAGTGTTTTAGAGCGTTTTCACGCTCGGAGGACCGCTACAGGAGCAGCTTCAACCCGTCCAGGCCCTTGAGCGCCCCGTAGGCTCCAATGACCTCTTCGGCGGTACGAACCTCGATGGTCACCCGCACCGAGCTGAACGCGCCCTTGGAGCTGGCTTGGACTTGTACCTGATCCGCCTTCCTACCGATGGTCCCCTCGACGAGTGAGCGGCACTCCTCGGCCAAAGACAGACGGGCAGATGCCACTGCTCTGAAAGTAAAGGCCGAGGGAAAATCGATGAGCTCGGAGAGCGGAGGAGTGTCGGTTGCCATGGACCTGCTCTATCTTGAAAACGACGGCATCTCAAACGCGCTCAGCCGTCAAACGCGCTCAGCCGTCAAACGCGCTCAGCCGTCAAACGCGCTCAGCCGTCAAACGCGCTCAGCCGTCAAACGCGCATGGTGCGCACGAGCGCCTGCAGGTAGCTGCCCTGGATTTCATGGTACCCGGAGACCTGGTGCTCAATGCACAGCGCCCGCAGCTTGGGCAAGTTGTAGTGCGGCACCGCCATGAAGAGGTGGTGTGCGCAGTGATAGTTGAAGGAGAAAGGCGCGAAGAGCTCTTGCTCCAGGCGACCGGGCACGATGTCCACAGTGGGAATGCGCTTGCCACCCCAGCCATCTGGCATTTCCTTGGCCAGGGCCAGGGGAAGACCATGCTCGATCAAGATGCGGCTGCGGTTCAGGAACACCGCAAAGACGGCCAGGGGGCCGAACCAGAAGAGCAGGTAGCCGGCCGGCAGCCCAATCAAGATGTGGGCCCAGCCTACGAATCCCTTGTCGACCATCTCGATGAGGTCGACGCCCATCATGTGTGCCAGGCCAAAGCCGGTGGCCACCAGGATGCAGGTCTGGAAGAGCAGAACCAGACCGGTGTGCAGGACCTTGTCGCGTTTGACCTTGTCCGAGACCTGGCGCTTGCTGCCGTAGCCGCCAGTGCCCTTTTGGCGGATCTTGACCAAAATCTCGAAGAGCGTACCCAGAGTCCAGACCATCGTGCGCCTAAAGCCCCGGGGGGTCTCCACAATGCCTCTATAGATGTGGGAGTCCGGGTCTTGCTCGGGCTCAACAGCCTTGTGGTGGTCCATGTGCTGCAAGCGGTAGGCAGCAAAGTTCACACCCACCAGCGCCTGCCCCGTGACCCCAAAGAACTCGTTTAGGCCCTGAGGGTGGCAGAGAGTCTTGTGTACCGCCTCGTGTCCGGAAATGACGATCCGGTACTGCAGCCAGCCGATGAGTGGCCAGAGCAGGAACACGGCCCACCAGGGTGCCCCCAAGAACACGGGCAACGCCATCACCAAGGGGAGCACGACCCAGGTCGCGATCAGCCCCGGCAAGGCCTGGTTGCTCTGCTCCAGACGCAAGGCCTTGAGCTGCTCTTGAAATGTGGCCCCTGCGGAAGACTCGCCAGATGCGGACTCTCCAGATGTGGACTCAGAGCGTGATGTCACGCGGCTCCTTTGGGTGGGCACATTATAGCGCCCGAGAGCGCACAAGATGCGCACTGCCCCCGAGGTCACCGTGCTCTTCTTCCTCTTGGCTTGCGCAGGCAAGACACCGCCCGCCGACTCCCCCACCCCGCGGGAGCTCGTGCCCTTGCGCGTGGCCACCTACAACAGCTCGCTGTTTGGGGACGCGGCCGGCGAGACCGCGGAGAAAGTCCAGGACGCCGGGGACCGACAGGTCGAGCGAATCCTGACCGTGATCACGGAGACCTCGCCGGACATCCTGGTGCTCCAGGAGTTGGACTACGACGCCACTGGTGCGACGCTGGAGAACCTGAACGGGCACCTTGATCGGCCCTACCCCTACCTGCTGCAGCTTCCCAGCAACACGGGCGTGGGTACCGGCCTGGATATGGACAACGATGGGGAGAGCGACGGTCCCGGCGACGCACAGGGATACGGCACCTTTGAGGGGCAGTACGGCTTCGCAATCCTAAGCCGCTATCCCATCGACGAGGCCAAACTGCGCGCTTACCAAAACCTCCTCTGGAAGGACATGCCCGATGCCCGCCTGCCGACCTTGGACGGAGAGGCTTGGTACACCGAGGACGAGCTGGCCGTGCTGCGCTTGAGCTCCAAGAACCACGTGGCCGTGCCCATCGACGTCGACGGAGAGACCCTTCACATCGTCATCGCGCACCCGACCCCGCCGGTGTTTGACGGCGATGAGGACCGGAACGGTATGCGCAACGCCGATGAGATCCGCCTGCTGGGAGAGATCTTGAGCGGTGCGGACTGGTTGGTGGACGACGCAGGCGTGGCGGGCGGCCTGGCGGAGTCGGACCACGCGGTCGTCTTCGGGGACATGAACGCCGATCCTGTGGACGGCGACGCACTGGACGGTGCCATCCAGCAGCTCTTGGAGGACCCGCGCATCCATCCAGACACAGCGACAGGCAGCTTGGTGCCGTCTAGCGATGGGGGCGAATCCTTGGACTCCCGGCCCGACGACGCAGGAGATCCCGCCCACGACACAGCAAGCTGGGGCCAGCGCGTGGACTACGTGCTTCCCACGCGGGAGCTGACAGTAAAAGCCAGCGCCGTGCACTGGCCAACGGGCGACCGTAGCGTAGAGGGCAGCGACCACCGATTGGTCTGGGTCGATCTC
Source organism: Cognaticolwellia sp. (assembly GCA_047621545.1). Classification (GTDB taxonomy): domain Bacteria; phylum Myxococcota_A; class UBA796; order UBA796; family CAJQPC01; genus CAJQPC01. The sequence goes on from JBLHMA010000051.1 coordinate 11,475, forward strand.
GAGATCTGAGCTGAACGACGGTCTCCGCCGTGACGAGCGGTCATGGCTTGGCCATTGTGAACGCGTTCACAGCGGGCTCTAGCTACCCTGAGTAGGCCGTAAACAAGGGGCAACCAAGGAGATGTACATGACCACTCAACGCAGGTTGATCCTATTCTTTCTATACCTTCCTGCGCTGGCCGCGTGCAACCCGGACATCGCCACCGATCTGATTGGCGTCTATCAAGGGGAGCTTGTGGCCAACGACACGATGGACCTGGCGGGGGAAGTCAGCGTCGCAGTTGTGGACAACAACCACGTAGAGATCTGGGGACAAGACTCGGCACCTTCGACGTGGCGTTGATGAACGATGGCAGCCCGGTCACCCACAGCATCAACGATGAGGACACCGTGCTGAGCTGGTCCGGCTCCCTGAGCTTCACCCACGATTCAGTGGACTCCGTTCAGTTCAACGGAAGCCCCACCGGCGGAAGCGATGACAGCGGAAGCGATGACAGCGGAAGCGATGACAGCGGTAGCGATGACAGCGGTAGCGATGACAGCGGTAGCGATGACAGCGGTAGAGAGGTCGGCGGTGGAGTCCAAGACCGCTGATGGCGTCGAAAAGGCGGACAACTGGAGCGAGGGAAGCTTCGTATACTCTGGTCAGAGCCTGGAGATCGTTCATGAGCCCCAGTCGCAACCGGGCGTGTTCGTGGGCCGAGAGCAGCCTTTGACCCAGCTGGGGGCTTGGCTCATGGGTCATGGACAGCGCACCCTTGGCGCTGTTGGGGCCACCCGGCATTTGGCAAGTCTCGGCTGGCACAAGAGTTCGTGCTTCGGCGGCAAGTCGACATTCCGTCAGGCGTCCACCACCTGAGTCTACGTGGCGGCGGCCTTCAAGATGCTCTGCTCTCCTTGGCGAGCAGCTGCGGTCGGCCGGGACGCCCTGACCTCACAGAGCCGTGGGGTCCTGGTCTTGGACTGCACCCAGCCCTTTCCTGAGCTGGCCGACCTGCTCCAGGCGCTCTTCAATGCTCGCCTAAAGAGCCTGTTCACCAGCCGGGACCATTGCAAGCTTGCAGGCTTAGCTGATTTAGACAGGCCAACTCTACTGATCATCATCCAGCGCCAGGAGCCGTTCGGGCCAGGACGCGTCCAGGGGCTTTAGAAGGAATCCGCGTACCGGTTTAAAGCTCTCCGCACGCTGACGATCCGACTCCAACAGAGACGAGGTCAGCATTACGACCACGCTCGAGGTCGCACCATTAAATTCATCTACATAGATCTCAAGGAATTCAAAGCCATTCATCCGGGGCATGTTGATGTCCAACAGGATCAAGTCCGGTTTGTAGCCAACCTCCCGGAGAACGTTCAACGCTTCAACCCCGTCAAAGGCTGAACGGATCGTGACGGAGGGTTGGCGCTCGAGGAGTCGGTAACGATTCAGATACTGATCCGCCTCGGAGTCATCGACGATCAGGACGTCATTCAATTCCATCGGTCGGCTCTCTCGCTCAAGGTGATGATGAAGCAGGCTCCAGGCTCGGCCGGCTCAAATCTGGCTGCACCGCCCAAGCGCTCTGCTGTTCGGCTCACCATGAACAGCCCCAAGCCAGCTCCAGGTGCAACGCGGGCGTGGAAGCGTTGAAACATGCCAAAGAGCTTGTCCCGGTAAGCCGCCTCGATCCCGAGCCCATTGTCCTGTACTCGGACCTCAGCGACATCCACGTCCCTGCGCGCAGAGATACGAACCCAACTCTTCTCTTGAGCCGAATCTCGGTATTCCAATGTGTTGGAGACCAGGTTGTCAAGGATCGAGCGCAGGCGCTCAGATGAAGTGACAAGCGACTCGACATCGCCCAACTCCACACGAAACTCCAGCCCGTCCAGGTCGTACAAAACTCCGTCTCGAGAAATGCTCTCCTCAACCAGACCAAGCAACGAGACCTTGTCTATCTTTAGGTCCAGTTGCTCGATACGGGTCAGCGTCAGCAGATCGGCTGCCAGCTTCTCGGCCTGCGTAAGAACCTCGGTGGTTCGCCCGAGCAGCTCACAGGCCTGAACAGTGTTCCCAGCAACAAGCATCTCTTCTGCTAAGCCAATCAACGCAATGCCGGAGACAACTGGCACCCGCAGATCATGGGAAATCCTGTAGGCGAACTCGTTGAGAGCGTCATTCTGCCGAGTGAGGGTTCGCTGCCGTTCGTTGTCGTCCGTCACATCTTGGACCACCACGACGATCACGTTGGTGGCTGCAAGACGGCCGCTAAGCACCTGAGCCCGCACCTCGTAGTGACTGCCATCTTGACGCAAGTGGCGGCCGCTCATGGCGTGCCGCCCACCCGGGTCCGCCGAAAGTTCGCCCCGAATCGCCAGAAATACTTCAAGAAGGGCCGGGTCCAAGCACTCGCGGAATGAGATGCCTTGTGATGACTGCTCACTCAAGCCTAGGTTTTCCACCGCTCCACCGCTCATGCGAAGCACGCCAAGCGTCTGAGCATCCACAATGAAGATTTCGGCCGAGGTGTGCTCGATCAGCTCCCAGAGCTGTGCGGCCTCTCCGCGACTCTCTTCCAACTCGGTAATATCCACCGCCGCAGCAATCAGATAGCGCTGCCCATCTATACACCCTCGATCAGGCAGACTGACCACATGCGAGGCTTGCGCTCGCACGCCTCTGCTGCGTTCTTCGTCCTCGAAATGCTTGCGCATTCCTTCGTTCTCACGCCTTGCGGAGTCGCACTCCGCTGGCCCCTTCCACGGATCATCTCGCCTGACCGAGGATATACCCGTCTTTCCGACCTTCTTGGTGAGTACGGCCCGGGTCTGACCACCCGGAAAGTCAATGCGTTCGACCACCCCGGACTCCCCCGCTGTGAGCGCCTTCAGGTCCTCCACCAAGAACAGGTCCCGCTGCTCCTCCGAATAGGCCTCGAGGGTGGTCGTTCCGATGCCTTGATCCCGCTGATCTGGAGGGTAGAGAGAAAGAAAACGTTCGTTTGCGGCCAGAATCCGGTACTCATCATCTTTGACAAACAACAGGTCCGGGAAGTAGTCCATCATCAAGGTCAGAACATCGCTGTCAGCAAGGGGAGACTTCCAGGGCATTTGCCTCCTGCTCCGTTGGATTGTGGTTCTATCACAGCCAGGGTAAGTGCAACTACGTATGGCTTGATACTATCCCAAAAAGCATCTCCGCTTCAACGATTCTAGCACCGTTCTCCTCCAACTCTAGACGGCTGGCTTCGAACACATGCCTGTAGCGGTAGAAAGGAACTCTGGGCCACAGATGGTGAACCAAGTGGTAGTTCTGACCAAGCATAAGAACGCTTAGGCTTGGCCCCAGGATGACTCGAGCGTTGTTCCATCGTCCAAGCTCTCTGTGGGGCTGATGAGGCAGCCAATCGAACGCCAATGCGAGCAGCCCGCTGGCGACCCAGGCCGGCAGCAACCAAAGCATGAATAGCTCGACTCCGAGTCCAGCCCGGAGGAGCGCGACCATCAGCCCTGCGGTGAGCGCAAAGGCAATGACCGACTGAACCCGTGCCCAGCGATTGGCCTTGCAGGCCATTGAACCCAGGAACATCCGGTAGTAGTGAGGAATGATGCTGAGGCAGCGGGCGGCGATGCTCAAGGGACCAGTACCAGCCACCCAAAGATCCGGGTCTCGGTGCTCCTTGTTGACCGCACCATGATGGCGCAGGTGAACGGCTTTGAATGCCGGAAAGGGTGCCAGAAAGAGCAACGAGCACGCCCAACCTGTGAGCAGGTCAACCCAAGCCCGATGCGGAGAGCCACCCACATTGCCGTGAGCGGCTTCATGCATGGGGGTGAACGCTAGATAGATCAGAACCAGCACCAGGGGCGAGCCGAGCCAGAGCGGAAGCACACCGACCAGCGCTGTACCCCACACCACCAAGAACCCCACGTAGACCGCCAGGGTCAACAACACGCTAGGCCACGCGAGGAACCCACTGTGCTGCCTCCAGGCGCTCACTGCAGCCCCAAGAGTTGAAACAAAGCTCCCAAGATTAGCTCCTTGAGCGTCGCTTGATCCATGTCATCTCGTACCAGCCAGTTCATCACGGTGAACTCGATCAAGCCCACCCAGCCGTACAGCAAGGCTTCCAGCCGTGGAGTGGCTTGGAGTCCGGCCCGCTCAATGACCCGCTCAACGGTTGTCCAACGAACGCTCTCCACGACGATCTCCAAGCCGTCGTCGACCCCAGAACTTCCACGAACGAGTGCCTTGTAGAAGGCTTGGTTCTCCTGAACGTAGGTTAAGAACCTGTCCACAGCCCCGCCGATTGCTTCTGCGGCGGACCCCTCGCTCGTCATCTCAGAGACTTGTAAGACATCCAAGGCGACCATGCGCAGCACCTCGACATAAAAGCTGCGCTTGTCCGGGAAGTAGTGGTAGAGCAGCCCCTTGGAGACCCCCGCCGCGTTGGCGAGATCGTCGATGACAACGCGCTCGTAGGGATTCGAAGAGAATACCATCCGGCCGACAGATAGGAGCTGGGCGCGGCGGGCAGTTGTGGAGAGGCGTGACATACGCAGGACTCTACCAGCTTGTTGAATCCGTTTCAATAATATAATGACGGCCGTTTCTCTGCCCCTACGGAGAACTGCACTACTCTCCGCAAAAGCCAATGCCACCTTATATATTGCACATCGAAGACAACCTCGGCGACCAGCTGCTGATGCAGCGGAAGGTCCAGGCTATCAACCGAGACTGGGTGGTCCACACGGTCAGCACGCTGGCGGAAGGGCTCGCCGTCGAAGATGCGGACATCGTCCTTCTGGACTTAGGACTCCCAGATAGCCAAGGCTTAGATACGCTGGCCCGTTTTCGAGCCTCACGTCCAACGTTGCCCATTGTGGTGCTCACAGGGCAGCGCCAAGGGGAGCTGGCTCTTCAGGCTCTCAGAGAGGGCGCCGAAGACTTCCTCTCAAAGGACTCGCTGACTGCGACGGGTCTGCTTCGCGCGGTAGAGCTGGCCCTCGAGCGCCGGCGGCTCACAGTCGAGTTGGAGCAGTCCAAGCAGAACTTTGCGGCCATCGTTCAAACAACCGCCGACCCCATATGGGTCATTGCGCCCAATGGCACCACACTCTTTGCCAATCAAGTCGCTCTCAGGATTCAGGGAGATGGCGTCACAGCCTGGGGTCACCAACCCCTTCAAGACAGCGTGCACCAGCTCGGCGGCCAGAGGTTTCAGCTGCGCGTCACCGACACGCACTGGTTTGAGGAGACCTGCACCCTGGTCATGGCCTACGACGTGACTACCGTTCTGGAGCGCCAAGCTGAGACCAATCAGCTACGCAAAGCCTTGGACTCGACCAGCAGACGTCAGGACCTTGGACGATTGGCAACCGGGTTAGCCCACAGCATCAACAACGCATTGGTCGGGGTGCTCTCAGTGGCGGCCCGGGTGGATCCGCTCTCCGCTGCCGCATTGACAGAGGCCACGCGGTGCATTCAGGGAATCACCCTCCTGATGGGCACCTTCTCCGACGACCAAGCCAGAGCGGCGGCGCCCAACAACCTGCGAGCGGTGCTTCAAGCGTCAAAGGCCGAGCTTCAGCTCCGCGCAAGGAACCACATCGAGTTTGTCTGCGTGCTAAGCCACGAGCTTTGTGGGGCGAACTTCAGCAAGGAGTACCTCCAGCCCATCCTCGGTGCCTTGATGGACAACGCCCTCCTGGCTGGTTGCACACGGGCCTGGTTGAGCGCACGTCCGGAAGGTGACTTCGCCGTAATCGTGTGGGAGTGTCAGACCCTTGGAGAGGATAGCCCTGCCCGAGAGCGGATGCGCTGGGAGAGGGTGAAGAGCAACCCTGGAGCCCTGGCTCTAACGGCGACACAGGCCTTCGCGCTCTCAGCTGGAGGCCGCACTGAGCTATGGCTCGCACCTCGGGACAAGAACGAGGTCAAACTCAAGCTGTATTTGCCTCTCCGAACACTGCAGACGGCGCCCCATGAGCCAGATGCTCCAGTCCCAACCAAAGGCTCCCTGGCTGCCCCAGTCGAACAGAAAGAAAGGCTGCATATACTAGTGGTCGACGATGACGACCTGGTTCGGCGGTCTATCTGCAGGGCGCTGCGCCATACGGGCCACCTAGTCTACGAGGCCATCGATGGCCTGAAAGGCTTGGAGATTGCCAGAGCCGAGAGTTTGGACGTGATCGTCTGCGACGTCCGCATGCCGGGCATGAACGGCCCCACCATGGTGCGCACCATTCGAGTGGAGGGCGACAAGACACCTGTTTTGATGATCTCGGGCTTCTCTGAGATCGAGCTACCAGCGGGCGCTCAGATCTCGAGTCTCTCCAAGCCTTTCTTGCCCAAAGCCTTGATGAAGGCCATCGCCGAAATCCTACAGCTTTGAAGTGTCCGAGTTCTTCGGAAGCTCAACCTCGAATGTAGCCCCCTCCCCTGGCGCGCTGTGGGCCCGAATACTGCCTCTGTGACGCTCAGCGATACGGCGACAGACAGCCAATCCCACCCCTGTTCCAGCGATCTCGCTGGGATTCAGGCGCTGGAATATCTCGAAGATGCGCTCACCGTGACTGAGTTCAAAGCCCACGCCTTGGTCCTGTACTTGAAGCGTCCATGCCGTGGCACCCTCCAGCACGTCAACACGGATCCGAGGAGGCGAGTCGCCGCAAAAGTCGATGGCGTTGCTGATCAAGTTCTGAAGCAGCTGGGTCAGCTGAAACTGATCCCCATTAATCGTCGGCAACGGGTCTGGAGACCGCACAAGGCGTGCACCGCTGTCCTGGAAGCGCGGCATCAAGTTCTCCAGGGCTTGGTCCAAGGCGGCCTCCAATGAGGCAAGCTCAGCCCGCATGGGTCGCCGGCCAACACGAGAGTAGATGAGCAGGTCGGCCAGCAACACCTGCATGCGCTTGGCACCATCATTGGCGAACTTCAGGAAAGTTCTCCCATCCTCGTTGAGCTGCGCAGACTGCTCTTGGAGAAGCTCGGTGAAACTGGCCACCATGCGCAGGGGCCCTGATAGGTCATGGGAGACGACATAGACGAACTGCTCCAGATCCTGCTCGATCTGCCGCAAAGCAATGGTTCGTTCCTGGATGAGGCGCTCGGCCTCAAGGCTCTCCGTTAAATCTCGACCAAGCTCCGTCACCCCAATGATGTGCCCGGCGGCCGCATAGATAGGCGAGAGGGTCAAGCGCACCATGCGCAACTCTCCACTCGCACAGGGCCGCATCACTTCGACATTCGAAACAGCCTGACCCTGGAGAACTCTAGCGAAAAGGCGGTCGTAGCTTGCCCCTTCCATCGGGCCTATGCGGGTCGCAAGCTGCAACCCGTAGAGCCGCTCTGCGGCC
>JBLHMA010000052.1:0-18791 GCA_047621545.1 Cognaticolwellia sp.
TCGTAGTTAAAGTCGACGTGCCCAGGGGTGTCGATGAGGTTGAGGATGTACTCCAGCCCATCTGACGCGGTGTACTTGAGCACACAGGTCTGCGCCTTGATCGTGATGCCGCGCTCCCGCTCCAGATCCATCTTGTCCAGGTACTGGGCCTTCATCTCCCGCTGGGTAAGCAGGCCGGTCTTCTCGATGAGACGGTCGGCGAGAGTGCTCTTTCCATGGTCGATGTGGGCGATGATCGCAAAGTTGCGGATGCGCGCGATGTTCACGTGAGGCGTCCGATACCGTGGTAGGTGAACCCGACGCTGTTGAGCTGCGCTGGGTCGTAGATGTTCCGGCCATCAAAGATGTGCCGGCCGGGCATAGTGGATGCGACCTGATCCCAGTCGGGGTTGCGGAACTCGTTCCACTCGGTGATCAGCAACAGGGCGTCAGCCCCCTGTAGCGCATGCATGCGGGACTCGGCATAGGTGATCCGGTCGCCCAAGCTGTGCTTGGCCTCTTCCATGGCCTCCGGGTCATAGGCAACCACCTTTGCGCCAGCAGCAAGAAGAGCATCGATTACCACCACGCTCGGAGCTTCGCGCATGTCGTCGGTCTGTGGCTTGAAGGACAGACCCCAAACCGCAAAGGTTTTGCCGCTCAGGTCCGTGCCGAAGACCCGGGTGACCTTGTTGAAGAGCACCTGCTTTTGGCGCGCATTGACCTGCTCCACCGCGTCCACAATGGACAATGGAAAGCCGGCCTCCTCTCCCGTGCGCATCAAAGCTTTTACGTCCTTGGGGAAGCAGGAGCCGCCATAGCCAACGCCTGGGAAGAAGAAACGGAGGCCGATGCGGGAATCGCTGCCCGCGCCAAGGCGCACGTTGTCTACATCGGCGCCCACAGCCTCACAGAGCAAGGAGAGCTCATTGATGAAGCTGATCTTGGTCGCTAGGAAGGCGTTTGCCGCGTACTTGCTGAGCTCAGCGCTGCGGTTGTCCATAAACAAGATGGGCTTTCCGGTGCGCAACAGGGGCCCGTAGAGCTCCCGCACAATGGCTTCCGTTTCGGGTTCGCTGCATCCGACTACGATGCGATCCGGCTTTAGGAAGTCCTCGATCGCGGCGCCCTCCTTCAGAAACTCGGGGTTAGAGACCACGTCGAAAGGCTGAGCGGTGCTATCGCTTAGGATCTTGCGCACCTTGTCCGCGGTTCCAACTGGGACGGTGCTCTTGATGACCACGGTGCAAGCCTTGACCATGGACTCACCAATCATCTTTGCCACGGCCATCACGCCACTAAGGTCTGCGGAGCCGTCTGCGGCCGAAGGGGTGCCCACAGCAATGTAGCTGACCTCGCTCTTTGCTACGGCAGTTGGGCCGTCCGTAGTGAAGTGCAGCCTGCCCTCGCGCACGTTCCGTTTGATGAGCTGGTCTAGACCGGGCTCGTAGATGGGAACGCCACCGCTCTTCAGGAGCTCGACCTTGGCCACGTCGCGGTCAACACAGGTGACCATATGGCCAAGGTCTGCCAGGCAAGTGCCCGCAACGAGTCCAACGTATCCAGTGCCAACAACGCAGATGTCCATGACCGCTCCGAAACAAGGAAGGTAACTGTCACCCCATAGGCGACAAGCTGATGTGGCAGGCAACTAACCCAACAATGGGGTGGGGCAGCAAGCCCTATCTGGCCTTGACAGCGGGTGGGGGTTGAAATACCTCGCCGGGGTTCAAGCGGGTAGTCCCCCGCACCGTCCCTTTAGAGACTTTCGGAGATCCCAGTGGCTAACCACGCCGACGCCCTCAAGCGCATGCGCCAGAACACCAAGCGCCGCATGCGTAACCGCCACTACCGCGCCACCATGCGGACCGAGATCAAGAAGGTCCGGATTGCAGTGGAGAGCGGAGAGCTCGAGACCGCATCCTCCAACTTGAACGGTGCTGTGAGCATCATCCATCGCTTGGCCTCCAAGGGCATCATCCACCGCCGCAATGCTGCGCGTCGTGTGAGTCGCCTCTACAAGGCCGTCAATGGCCTCAAAGCTGCTCAGGCCTGATTCGCCGCTCCTTCGGGAGCATGCGACAACAAGCACCCTGCCCTTGTGGCGGGGTTTCTTGTGTCTGGAACTTCCCGCTTGGGGAACTCAGCTTGGTTCCCGCCTCAAGCGCGAGAGACCAGATCCAAGAGTAAGCCCTCCAAGATCCGACGGTCTCCCGCTTTGTGGCTGTTCATGTCCTGGTTGGCCTGGGCCATACGGGCGAACAAATCGGCTGGATCGATCGGGTGATTGCGCAACGAGGCCTCCATCTTGGAGCGCTTCCAACCGGGCATGCGCACCTGCCCCCCTGCCTGCATTTGAAGAAGTTGTCGGAGCTGCCAGGTGATCATCGACACCAAGCGATGTGCCTCTCCACGCTTCCCTGCCTCGAGCAGCCGATGGGCGGTAGAGAGGGCCTTGTCCGCATCTCGGGCCACGATGGCATCGGTCAGGTCCCAGATCTCCGCTTCGGCCAGCAGAGAACAGACGTCTCGCAAGGCCTCGTCGGTCAGCTCTCCTTCTCCTCCCAAGTACAAGGCAGCCTTTTCGAGCTCTCGCTGAAGCCTGCCCAGGTCCTTCCCTACCAGGTCCACCAGTGTACGGGCTTGGTTTGGCCGCAGACTGACCCCAAGCGACTGGGCGGCCTGCATGGCAAAGTCCTCCGGCTTGGAGTCCTTGGCCTTGAAGCGAAGGACGCTGCCAACCTTCTTGACCCGATTTTCAGTCCGGCGACCAAAGTCGGTCCCTTTCGCTTTGGGCCAAGCCTTCCCGCTCAAAATGAGAACCGCAGTGTCGGGAGGCGCCTCGGCGTACTCACAGAGCGCCTCCAGCAATCCTGGCGGTGCCTCGTGTAGATCTCTGAGCACGATGACTCTGCGTGCGCTCATCATCGGGAGGGTCCGGGCAACTGAGAGGCAGTCTTCCGCTCCCTCATCACCGGCGCGCCACGTACCGTGATTAAACGCCGCCATCACGCCCTCTAATGCCCAAGAGGACAGCTTCGCTTCGGCTTGCTGGACCAGAAGCTCTTCATCCCCCATTACGAGGTAGATCGGCTGCATGGGGCCTTTCAGGGCTTCCTGTAGGGACGCACTAGGCAAAGGCTCTCTCCGGGAGAAGGTTGACACGGACCATAGCCCCCAGCAGAATCGCGGGCACCCGCCGGAGACACCTCATGCTACCCCTGCTGCTTGCCCAGATGGCTTTTGCTGCTGAAGCCCCCGTACTCGCACCCGTGAGCCACCTCCAACAAGACAACGTTGAAGCCGTCCCCACGGCACCCGCCGCTGGCGAGAGCGGCGTCTCAGATGCCCCACAGCGGCCCTACTTGATGGAGGTCAACCTGCGCGGCAAGTACATGAGCATCCCAGACAGTCTGATCGATATCTGGATGTTCAATGGCACTGACAACGAGGGTGCACACCTTGAGCGTCCACAGGTTCGCGCCTACGCAGCAGGCATGGAGTTCGCGATCCGCAGCAACGGCGAAGGCAGCGGTGCCATGGGCGCCTTCTACTTCGACTACTTCGGCCACCTCATGGAGGATGGCTACTGGGATGATCGCGAGGAGGGGGACTCCTCGATTATCTACAACGACGGCTACTGGTTGTCCCCAAGCTCGAACTTTGGCTTTGTGACCTTGGGCGCCAACTACTACTACGATCTGCGCTTGGCCCCCTGGTTCAGCTTCATGGTCGGCGGTGGGCTCGGCGTCGCGATCGCCATCGGTGAGATCCAGCGCTGGGGCCCAGCCGACGATGGCACTCCAGCCTGGAACCGCAGCGACTTGGACGGTACCGCCGCGGACAAGGACCCCCTCCCAATTCCAGGTGCCTTGCCCATCGTCGATCTGAATGCGGCAGTGAAGTTCCACTTCAACGACAAGGCCAGCCTCCGCATTGAGGGTGGCCTACACCCCCTCTTCTACGGCGGCGCAGCCGTGGGAATCGTCTTCTGAGCCTTGCACGGCTCCTTCCCGCCCGCTAAAGAGGCGGGGTTCAAACCCTTTACTCCGATTGGAGACAAACTTGGTCCAGGTCACTGTCCGCGACAACGAGCCCTTCGAAAAGGCCTTGCGCCGCTTCCGCCGCAAGGTTGAGCGCGAGGGTATCCGCAAGGACATCAAGAAGAACAAGGTCTACCTCAAGCCCGGCGAGCAACGTCGCTTGAAGCAGCGCCTCGCTGAGAAGCGTCGTAGAAAGGCTGCACGTCGCGCTGTGAAGCGGGTTCGTCGTAGTTAAACGACCTCGAAGGGCCTCAGCTCTTCGCCCTGAGGGTCCATCTCTCAGATGAAATTCAAAACGGTCCCCTCGTCAGAGGGGGCCGTTTTGTGTTCAGCACAAATGGCACGACCCTTACCAACGGCTCGAACGGCTCCATCTAACGACAGCGCACCGCTGGCCTCAGCGAGGCGCTGACCAGACCCGCTGCATGAGGGCTTGGCTCGAGGTGGCCTCGGCCTCGGCGCGCGCGACCCTGTTCTCGAGGGCCCATGGGCCATCAGCACTGGATGGATGTTGGGAGGGGAAAGCCGCGAGTGCAGCATCCACTTGAGTCTCCCCAACCTCAGATAGCTGGAACTTGATGTAGTCCAGGTGGATCTCAGCCAGCCTGGGCTGAGCCTGAATCGCTTGTGCGAAGAGCCGCTCTGAGCGCTCTAAGGGGGCCCGCGCTTGAGCTTGAGGCAGCGAGAGCACCATTGCCTTGGCCCATGTGCCTACCCAGCCCTCCGGTTCGAGCACTATCAGGCGCTCTGCCAAATACCGGACGGCCTTGGCGTCCACAAGCCCAGCGGGGCCACGAAGCTCCATCCAGCGCACCCAGGCGATCAGGGTCTGCTCAATGCATGGCACGTCCCGATTCTGCAACTGCTTTGTCGCCGCTCCAAGGATCTGTCCGCCAGCCTGCTCAATGCGAACGCTGTAGCCAGTGTTCCCAGCCAAGCAGAGCAGCCCATAGGACCGTGCTGTCTCCAGATCACTGAGCTTGTCCGGCCGGGCCTTTCGCGTGATGGCACGGGCCGAAAAGGCCCGCGCGGTGCGGGACAGGTAGTCCGGGTCTGTGGGATCAGACGACAGCAAATCTAGGCTGGCTTGTATGCTGGACTCGAGGGCCTCTGGGTCTGTACGCTTCGCGTAGGCCTCGTCCAAAGCCTCGACCGCGAGTTCCTTTGGCGTACGTTCTGGAGCGCGTCGCGCCCCGCAAGCCAACCAGATCGACAACATCCACATGCCATACATGCTATCGCTCCTCTGTCACGCAAGCCCGCCCGGGTGGTGGAATCGGTAGACACAGGGGCCTTAAAAGCCCCAGCCGAAGTTCGGCGTGCGGGTTCGAACCCCGCCCCGGGCACCTGCGTGACCCTTTGAGCGGCTCCCTGAGGCACCCAGCCTTCAGGGGGTGAGGTATCCTCGTCATCGAACTCGAGGACAGACGATGGGTAAAGTCATCGGTATCGACCTGGGAACCACGAACTCGGTCTGCGCCTACGTAGATCGAAGGGACCCGGTCGTGATTATCAACGCCGAAGGCGGGCGCATCACCCCTTCCGTAGTCGGCATCTCCAAGAATGGAGAGCGCTTCGTTGGAGACATCGCAAAGCGGCAACTGCTCATCAACCCTGAAGCGACGGTGCACAGCATCAAACGCTTCATGGGGCGGCGCTACTCCGAGGCCCATCATGAGATGGACTTGGTGCAGTACAAGGTAGTAGAGACGCGAAATGGGGACTGCGGCGTTGAGATTGGGGGCCGGGTCTACCTGCCTCAAGAAGTGGCCGCGATGATCCTCCAAAAACTTCGACGCTCCGCGGAAGACTTCCTTGGAGAAGGTGTGACAGAGGCTGTAATCACGGTCCCTGCCTACTTCACAGACCGCCAGCGCCAAGCCACCAAGGACGCCGGTACCATCGCCGGACTGGATGTCCTTCGAATCCTGAACGAACCCACCGCTGCTGCATTGTCCTACGTGCACAATCGTAGAAAGTCTTCGACCATCGCGGTCTACGACTTTGGCGGCGGCACCTTCGATATCTCGATTCTGGAAGTGGACCGAGACCTGGCTGAGGTTCGAGCAACCCGGGGCAACAACGCTCTGGGCGGCGCTGACGTAGACCAGCGCCTAGTTGACTGGCTCCTGGATCGATTCCACAAAGAGCACAACCTGGATGTGAGCCAGGACAAGGTGGTGCTGCAGCGTCTTCGCGATGCAGCAGAGCGAGCAAAGCTTGAGCTGTCTTCTGCCATGCAGGCCGACATCCACCTGCCCTTCCTGGTGGCCGACAGCTCCGGTCCCAAGCACCTTCAGTGCACCCTGTCACGCGGAGTATTTGAAGGACTCTCCCAGGAACTCTTCGACTCAACGCTCTCCGAGTGCGAGCAGGCGCTCAACGACTGCCGATTGGGTCCCCAGGACATTGACGAGGTGATTCTGGTCGGCGGGAGCAGCCGCATACCCAGGATTCAAGAGATGGTGCAGGCCTTGTTTGGGCGACCCCTGAACAAATCCTTCAACCCGGACGAAGTTGTGGCCGTCGGCGCGGCCATTCAGGCCGGCATCCTCGAGGGTGACGTGAAAGCGGTCACGCTACTGGACGTGACCAACTTCTCCTTGGGCTTGGAGGTCGAGGGACGCCGCTGTGCACGCCTGATCCCCAAGAACACCACCATCCCGACCCAGAAAACGCAGCTGGTCTCCACTGTCGTGGACAACCAGTCCACCGTGAAGATCCATGTCCTTCAGGGTGAAAGCCAGAGCGCTCTGGAGAATGTCTCCCTCGGAGAGTTCGAGCTGCAAGGCATCGAGCCCGCTCCTCGTGGTGAGCCGCGAATTCAAGTAAAATTCAGCATCGACACCAACGGTATCGTACAGGTCTCCGCCCGGGATGTTCGCTCGGGTGTCTCGAACCAGGTGACCATCGAGGCTCCAACGGGCATGACACCGATGCAGCTGGACGATGCCAAAGAGGAGGCTGCGACTGTCTATGACACGAGCACTGCCGCCTCACCTGTGCAAGATGAGAGCAGTGAACTCCGCCAGCTGCGCCAACTGCGTGAGCAGGTAGAGAAGCAACTGGCATCCCTGGAGGGCTTCTTGCGTGACAACCGCGGCTTTCTCCACAAGAAGGATATCTTTGAAATTGAGCAGGCCCTAAAGCGCGGACGCATGGCCCTGCTCAAGAGCTCTGACAAGTCCAACCTGGATGAGCTCTCGACCTATCTGGCACGCTTCTTTGCGCACTTGGCAGACAAGGCTGGCGGCGGAGACGCCCCCATCCACTGACACCCATCCCCGGGACGGAAGAAGGGCCACCTCAGTGATGAGGTGGCCCTTCTTATCTCTGCCAATTCTCAAGCGGAGAATTTCAGCGAGAGCGGGCTCCCAAATGGAGCCCGCCGCTGCGACTCAACCCTCTACAGTTGCGTCGTAGCACTCCTCGGTGCCGCCGCGCTTCTCGACGCGGGCCTTCTTCTTGTCCGCCTTCTTCTTGGAGCGGGCCTTCTTCTTGGTGTACTTCTTGAAATCCTTGGGGTCCTCGGCGCGATGCGCGTTGTCCGCCAACTCCTTCCAGTCCAACTCGTTGTACTCCAAGCCAGCATCATCCAGGATGGGCTTGATGACATCGAGTGGGCCAATCATGGTCACAACCGCATTGGCGGAGCAGTCACCCAGCGCTTCAGCCAAACCCTCGGAGTCAAAGCCAGCCAATGCCGATGCGTTGCGGTCCCAAACGCCCCAGTCAAAACCCTGCCCGATGACGCCCGAGTAGACGCCGGAGAGCTGGGTGATGGACTGGTAGCTAAGTACTGAGGCCCATGCCTGGGTGTACTGGCTGCGCTTGATATGGTCGGGGTCGTAGGTTCCGGCCTCGACCTCTTCCAAGGTCTTGATGTAGGTCTCCAGCGTGTAGACGACAGCAGGGTTCTGCACACTCGCCGACATGATGGCCTGGGGCACCTCTTCGCTGGCAGACACAAAGGCCGCTGGTGAGTAGACAACACCGCTGTTCTCACGGAGACGAGAGAACAGCTGCTCACGGAGCACGGCGCTCAGTGTGGAATAGCGAGGGTCCGGCTTTACCTGGGGATCCGGAATCTGGCAGCGCAGGGCCACTGTGGTCTGCGTCTTGCCGGGGTCATCGAAGAGGTAGATCGCCCTACCCTTCTTAGCGGGGTTGGGCTTTTGGTAGTCGGGGAGGTCGACCATCTCGGTCTTGGGCTCCCAGCCACCAAAGTACTGAGCCGCCAAAGCCAGGGTGTCCTCGGGGTCCACGTTGCCGACGATGAGGAGCGTGGCGTTCTCGGGCTGCCAGATGCCGTGCAGCTTGGCAGAAATATCGCCACCGCCGATCTTCTTGAGGGCGTTGATCTCGGCGGAGGTCATCGGCGTCACTGCTGGGTGACCCGGGTTGATGTGACCGTAGATGGTGTTGGAGATCCAATAGTCCTGGGTGTGGATGTCACTCAGGTGGTCCTCCCGCATACCCTTGACCCAGTCCGCACGGTTGTCGGTGTCGAAGCTGAGCTCCTCCATCGCGTCCCGCATCATCCACAACATACCGTCCAAGTTGCCGGCCGAAGCCGTCAAGTCAACGGACTGATAGAAGGCGCTCATGCTGGTGTTCCAAACACCTGCGATGGCCAGCGGATCAGGCAGAGCACCACCGGCGTTGAAGCCGCGGGGGTTCATGTAAAGATTGTCCGTCTGGCTTGCCATCCAGATGCTCCGGTCAGGGTCCGTCGCAGTACCGCCCTTCACAATCAGGCTGGCCCGAGCAATCGGGGCCTCGGAGTGGGACACAGCCACTACGCGGAGCCCATTGGGCAACGTCGTCTCCGTCATGTGCTCCAACTCAGGCTTGCGATAAGCCTGAAGGATGAGCTCCGGGGTGATGTCATCGGGATCGACCAGGGAGTTCACCACCTTGGCGGTTCCGTCTCCGTAGTGCTCAGCGCCGTCCATCGAGACCTCGAGCAAGCCCTCACGGTCCAAGGGGCGAACCACAAGCGAGGTCGCCCGGTCACGGGTAATCCAAGTCTGGCCCAGATCCGCGATGTTGGCCGCAGTCAGACTCATCACCTCGTTCATCTGAGACGAGTGGTACATCGGGTTGCCCGTGTAATGGGCATGCACGGCAATCTCGGTCGCGCGCCCGCCACCGACCACTGCAAACAGGTCAAGGTTTCGGAAGATGCCTGCCAGGAAGTCCATGCGGACCTGGGACAGCTCCCGCTCCAGCGCCAGGCCAAACGTGGGGTCGTAGAGATAATACGCCCGGTCCAACATGCGCTCAGCGGTCTTCTGAGGGTCCTTGCAGGGGTCCTTGAGAGTCGCGGTACACACCATCACGGTGGCGCGCTTGTAGGCCAGGGCACCGCAACCGTCAAAAGACTCAACGTTCAGGTCTACGTCGGCCAAGCCCGGACCCGCTGCAGTAGCGTTTCCGATGATATTCCCCAGCACACTGCTGGTGATGTTCATCAAGGTGTCGTTGCCCTGGTAGGAGGGCGGCAGGGTCCAGGCGACCACAACCTTTGGGTCCTCGACCGAACCAACATACTCGCCGAACGCCTTGTTAGAGATGTCCGGGACTTCCGCGTCGGCGAACTCTGCTGCGCGAACCGGGATCTCGGCGTCGGGCATTAGCACTGCGTCTGGGTTGCTCGGGTCCATGGCCACGAACCACCAATCCTCGGCCGCGTCTTCCACTGGCTCCCGGCCCAAGCCTGGACGCGGGTAGCGGTAGATGTGGTCTTGAGTCAGATCCGCATGCATCAGCTCGAGGTACCCGGCGCGGATCATGTAGTCCATGGCCCGGTCTTGCTCGAAGTCGCCCACGAACATCAGCGTCGCCTTGTCCGCCGTGTAGTGACCCTCCACCCACTCCACTACGTCTGGGTAGGTGATGTTCCGGATGGAGGTGTGGTCCCCAGCGATGGGGCGGTGGTAGGGGTGATCAGCAGGGTAGGCATGCTTGGTTATGTAGGCCAGCAGCGCGAAGAAGGGAATGTTCCCGTTCTCCGAGCGCATGCGGATCTCGTTTCGCACAACCTCGATCTCTGTAGGAATGGTGTCCTCGGGGACGCCTTCCATCGATGCGGTCAGCCGCAGCCCTTCCAACGCAACCAGCTTGTCGAAGTGGTCTGCGGGGCAGACGGTCATGTACCCAGTGTGGTCGTACTGGGTGTAGGCGTTGATCGAACAGCCCAGCTCGTGGTTGAGCAGGTCCCAAGTCTTAGGCAGGTCGCCCTGCTCCGTACGGAACCAAAGATGCTCGTAGAGGTGTGCCATGCCCTCCATGCCCTGTGGATCATCGGACGAGCCGTGGTCGATGATCATCGTCGAGGCCACGACAGGCAAGGTGTTGTCCGACTGGAACATCACGCGAAAGCCACTGGGGAAGGTATAAACTCCCGTGGTCAGCTCATAGGGGAGGATGTTGATCTGCATTCCCGGCTTCTTTGCAAGCTTGGGGTACGCGGTGACATCCATTTGGCCGCCATCTTGGGCCATGGTAGGGGCCGACATGAGCGCCAGAAGTCCGAGTCCGGTCATTTATTCTCTCCGAGGGTGGGCATCAGCCACAGGCAAACGCGAGGCTGCCAAAACAAACAGGGCCTTCTATCTAACACGCAAGTGTCGGCCAGCCCTCCATCAGTGAAGGGCCTAAGGCCGGCTATTGGCGCACAGACAAAAGATTTGCTTCCCCGTCGCTCGGAGTACAGAGCGAAAACACCCGCCAGGGTTACCGACGGGTGTTTCAATGGTGGAGCTGAGGGGACTCGAACCCCTGACCCCCTGAATGCCATTCAGGTGCTCTCCCAACTGAGCTACAGCCCCACATGGTCAAAAGCGCTACCGGGTCACCCCAGCGGTCCCCAGTCTTCTAATGGTCGCGCCTTGGTCAGGCAAGAGCGGCGGCCTCAAAAAAGCTTACTCTTCGACTGCCGGGCCAGGCGATGACTCCGCCCGCACGCGGGCTTCCGCATCTTGCAGACGCCGTTCATGCTGGGTGATCCGATCCACACCTGCCATGAGCCCAGGGTGAGTGACTTCGCCCGCCTGAACCAAACGCAGAGTCTCGCGACCTAGCTTTTGATAGAGCTGGTCCACGTCCTTTCTGGCCTGGTTGGCCTCAAGCCTCTCTCGCCCCCGCTTGGCCAGATCCCCCACCGATCGGCGCCCACGGCGGGTCAACCCACTAAACACTTCCATCACGGCTTCCCCGAGCAGAGGAGCCAGAGGCTCCTGCTCAGGGCCTTTACTTTCATCATGTTCAGCCACGCGGTGACCTCCTAGGCTCTGCGGCCTTGTCCATCGGGCCGGAGACGATACATGCTGCATCACTATGGAGAGGCTTGCATGATCTTGGTGACTGGGGCCACCGGCCGACTCGGCGGACAGATAGTCCGCCTCCTGCGCGCGGCGAAAATGGACGTTCGGGCCTTGGTTCGCGCCGGCTCAGAGTACTTTTGGCTCAATGATACGGGCTGCACCTATTTCTTCGGGGACCTGCGCGACCCGCAGTCCTTGCGGCGCGCTGCCAAGGGATGCTCCCACGTGATCCACGCCGCCGGTGTGGAAGTAGAGAGCAGCGAGAATCACCACAGCGTGACCACCCTTCAGGGCAGTATTGACCTGGTCGAAGCTGCAAAACTTCGGGGGGCGCAGCACTTCGTCATGGTGAGCTGTATCGGAGCAGGCCGGGGTTATGAGAATCCCCAGTTCGATAGCCAACGCCAGGCGGAGGAGCACTTGCGCGCCTCGGGCCTTTCGCACACCATCCTGCGCTGCGCACCTTTCGTAGAAGAGTTCGCCAAGCTGGCCAAAGACTGTGCAGACGGCGAGCGGCCTCGTTTCTGGGGCAGCAAAGACGCCCAGATCAGTCCACTGGCCCGCCGGGACGCGGCGCTCTTTTCCGTGGCATGTCTGGATCACCCATCCGCCAAGCAAGCGACCCTGGAGATTGGCGGCCCCGAGACCGTTCAGATGGAGGCTTTGGTACAGCTTGCCTTGGACAAGGCAGGCGCCCAAGCCGGCCCCGTTTGGAGCGGAGCAGGTAGCTTGGTCGCAGCAAACTTGGCTAGGGTCGCTGGACGACGCTGGAAGCACTGGATTCAGCGACAGGCTCTTCTCTACGGAGAGGACCACGCGGTGGACATGGCTGGCCTGAGCGCTGATCTGGGTCTTCCCCTGACCTCGATTGATCAAGCACTGGACGAAGCCCTAGCAGCTTGGGTGCCTGGCCAAGACCCCGATGACCGCAACGAGAAGGTAGTTCACCGCCAATTTCAGGCGACGGTGTACTCCCCCGGCGAGGTTCTCTGGGAAGACCTTCCAGACGGCCCCCTACGCGACACCGACGACTGAGTCGCCAATCGGGGCCGACAACTGCCATCCGCTCCTATCGATCTGGCCGCGGAGCGTTGGCCGGGGAGAGGCACCCGGTCGAAGTACAAGCGACTCAGGGCAGCCGGGTCAGGCGTGAGTCTCCAGGCAGGTCAACCTCACCCACCCGGCTAACGTACGAGTCGGCGAGATCAAAGACGCTCTGCCCAGTGGGGCGTACGTCCTTTGGAACCGCGCCCGCCAAATAGCGCTCCGCTTGGTCAACCACGTAGGAGTTGGTAGCCACGGTGTAGAGGCGCTCAGGCTCAAGGATCTCTCCATTGACCTGGATCTTGACCACCTCCGGTGCGCTCATCACTTCGCGCCAGACCAATGTTGCGCCTGAGATCTGGATCGCACCACGGCTCTCCTCCTCCGCCGCCATCACGTTGGCCAGGAGCAAGGCCATCAGCTCCGTGCCTTTGATCTGGAAGGTCACGACCTCGTTCCCAAAGGGGAAGACGTTGTACAAGTCCCTGCGTTGGATGGCTCCCGCTGGCAGATCCGAGCGCAGCCCCCCACCGTTGTACATGGCCAACTCCGCTCCAGTCTCGGCGCGAAGCATGTCCGTGGTCCAACTCCCAAGAGGGCTCTGACGGTAGTAGTCGCGTGTCAGCGTCTGAGAGCAGACACCAATTTCTACGTCGTAGAAGGCGCGAATCTGCTCGTCGTATTCCGCCACCATGGCCTGGACTGCAGGACGAGGAGAAGATGGGGCTGTGCTCGGTAGAAGGTCGACCAAGGCGTATTCCAGGCTTTCAATTCCTCCCTGATCCCCAACCCGGATTTGAAGGGTGCCCAGGGAACGCGCATAGCTTCCAGCCTGAACGATCCAGGTTGAACCTGTCTGAATGGCCGGTGTTTGGTAGGTGTGGCTGTGACCACCGACGATCAGATCAATCCCAGGAACCGCCTCTGCGATGGCCCGATCTTCCTCCACGCCGATGTGGGTGAGCAACACGACCAAGTCCACCTGGGGCCGCAAGCGCGCAACCTCTGGGCCAACGGTTTCCAAAACGGGCTCGATGTCCAGGCCCTCGAAGGCACGCGAGGAGACCAAGTAGTCCATGCCCTCTGTGGTGACGCCAATCACCCCTACCTTGATGTCCCCGAGAGTGTAAATCTTTGAGGGGGCCTGGCCAGGAAACGCCATCCCACCGCCTTCCTTGACTAGGTTGACCGAGAGCACCTGTACCTTGGAGTCGGCCACAAAGGCGCTAGTGTTCTCCCAGCCCTTGTCCAACTCGTGATTGCCGATGGCCCAGGCGTCGTAGCCAAGCAACTCCAGCACATCGAGCATGGCGCCCCCCTGGGAGCCGCGCACCTCCATGTCCGTCAGCGGGGTTCCCGAGAGAAGGTCCCCACCGTCGAGAAGCAGGGTGCGCTCCGCACCGTGGCGCTGGCGTGCCCCACGAATGTATTGATCCAGCAGCACCGTGCCACCGATCTCTGGTTCCCCATCCAGCCAAGGAGCACGCTCAGGCAAGTAGTGCCCATGCTGATCGTTGGTGTGGAGGACCAGAATCTCCCTACTGTCTGCACCGGGAGCCGATGCTGGAACAGCGGCCGGCCGAGCACAAGCAAAGATCAGAAGAGCAAACGAGGTCATTGGGCGTCCAGTTCATGCACCAAGGCCAACAGCCCGTCGATGTCGTCTTGGGTCATGGCACCATCGTGCTGAAGTAGCAACGTGCCGTCGGGAGCCAGCACGCGGGTCTGCGGGATGCGCTGGAATGTCAGGTCCAACGCCTTGAAGACCTTCTCTGGTGCGTCGGTGAGCAGCAGACTTGGAAAGTCCACACCGTGCTCCTTGGCGTACTGCCCCACCGCAATGCTCATCTCCTGGGAATCTCCCCCACCTTCAAAGGCGTCCCAGCTCAACCCCAGCACCTCACCGCGACCTTCCAGGTTTTCGGCCATGGCTTGAATCAAGGGCAGCTCTTCCTCGCATGGGGCGCACCATGTGGCCCAATGATGGAGAACGAGCACACCGTCCTGCTCGGAGATCCGCTCCAGTAAAGAACGGAGTCCAGCTGGCTGGCAGAGGGCTCTGGGATCCGGTCCGGGCTCCTGGAGCTTCTCGGAGAAACCCCGTCCGGGCTCCGGCTCCGGCCGTTTGGACCGGGGCGCCGTAGGCACACGCTCGCCTTCTTTCTCAAAGAGCCCGTCCTTGGCAACGCGCTTGGCAACCCGAGAGAGGGCGCCGCGCACCAGGGCCTGAAGCATGCTCAAAGGGCCTCCATAGCTGGGTGGCCAGTGTACACGCGTCGGGGTTCTACTTTGTGCCTTTGGTCTTGGCCTGACCCCAAGCCACCCAAGCTTGCCCATTCCAACTCAGGACCATCGGCGAGAGTCTCTCCGGAAGCTCGTCGGACATCTTGCGTACGCCAACAGCCATAATCCTATCCAATTCCTCATCTCCATCTGGCCAGGCCACCACCACCCCTCGGGCTGGGGCTGCGATGCGAGGTGTCTCCCCGAGATCCACGAGCCATTCTGGGTGCAAGAACACGGTGGACTCATGGCCTGGAGCAGTCTTGGCCTGAAAGTAGTGGCCGCCCCCTTCGATCTGAACGACTACCCATGGCGATTGTTCCAAAATCTTGGCTGCCTGAGCATGCGCCTGGACCTCGTCAAGCTGCCAAGTCTCCAGATCAGCCTGAGTGACGTAGCGGCGCTTGCCCTGATCTTCGGCCTTCAGACACAAGGTGAGAGGGCCCGCGAGCACCTTGCAAGCCAACTTAGACTCAGCACCACTCCACCCCTGATCCCGAGCGTACTCCCCAAAGAGCTGGTGGATGTCACGGGTCTCCACGCTCGCCACCAGCACCGGAGTGCTCGTTAATGGCTGCGGGGCAACACCGAAAAAAAAGCCGAACAGTAGAGAGATCATCGAAGACCACAATGCCCCAAGTCAGCGCGGCATTCCAATGCTACTCGTGGACCGTGTGCTCTTCGACCACTGGACGAAGCTCGTCGCGCATGCTCTCAGCGGTTTGAGCGTCGTCAGTGACCAAGCTGGTGATGCGCTGCGTCATGCCGCGCTGCCGCTCGCAGAGCACCTTGGCCATCTCGTGGATGAGCTTGAAGGCAGCAATGTTGCCTTCGTCCAAGAGCTCATCAAAGTCGCTCTTGGGGAAGCGAAACAACGTGCCTTCTCCCACAGCGGTGACCGACGCGCTGCGCGGCGAACCGTCGATCAGCGCCATCTCACCAAAGCAGACCTTTGTCCCCAGACGGGCGAGTTCTTCGCTGGGGCCCATCAGCCGATCCTTGGTGACCATCACTTCACCTTCGTGCACGACGTACCAAGCGTCTCCGTCCTCTCCCTCTCGGAAGATGCGCTGGCCGTCGCGCATGCGCTGAAGCTGCATGACGTGCACGATCTCAGCCAACTCGTCGGGCTTAAGATCACAGAACATCGGGGTGTCTAGCAAGAAGCTGATGATGCTCTCGAGTGTCAGCGCGTGGCCCATGCATTCCTCCAACAAACCGCAAGCGGCGGGCCGCAGTTCTACCACGGGCGTGCAGACAGAGGTGACGAGAGACCTACGCTTGCCCTGGTGGAAGGTGGGGGCTACCGTTGGAGCAAGCAAAGGATGTCCGATGGGACTGCGCGACCGCATCAAGGGAAAGCTCAGCAGCGTCGTGGACCGCTTCTCAGGTGAGAGCAGCGCCGCGGCCCCAGACGAGATCAAGCCATTCGCCCGCAACCTGCCGCCGGACGAGAACGTCGAGGTGGTCATGGCCAAGCTTGAGCGCCCCAAGCCTAAGAAAAAGACTTAGGCCCGAGCCAGGACGAAAGGCTCAGGACTGGGTGTTTTCAGCGGAGACCAGCCGGAGCTGCCCCTGTAGCGCGCGCACTCTGGCACGCAGCCTAGCCAGCTCTCCGGCCTGGTCTTGGACCCGCGCCTGCAGCTCCTGAGCCTTCCGGGCCAAGTGGGCGCGGTCCCGCTCTAGGCGCCAGTTCGTTTCCACTGCCAAGCCCAACTGCTCTGCCAGTTGCGCGGAACCGCTGTCCTGGTTGCTCTCCAAAGCGTGGTTCTCACCCAAGAGCTCACGGAGCTGCCGGCGGAGGCCGCGAACCTCGTCTCGCAAGGCAAGGTTCCGCAGCACGGCTTGGTCGGCGCGGTTGCGCTCAAAGACAGCCTCGGCAGCCGCCTCATCTCGCTCCCCCTTCAGGATCTCCTGAAGACTCACAGGCGGGCCAGCACCCAGATGGTGGCGGAATTCTCCGGATCTAAACGGCCCGGGCCACTGGGAACCTGCCAGCCGTCGCTGCCAATGATCTGAACCTGGGAGAAGCCCGCAGCGCTAGACAGTCCGGCGATCTCCGGAGGGGTCCAGCAGCGCAGGCTCTGGGTTGGCAGTACGCGACGTGCCCCGTCCTCAAAGACAGTGATCCGGTCCTGGACCCGGCCCGCCAATGGGTCGAAGCGATAGCTGCGCAGAATGTCTGCGTTGGGCGCGATGCTGCCCGGCGGGAAGTGCTGGGTGAGGTTGCGATGGGCCCAGAAGTAGGGATTCAGCAGTTCAATGACCAGCGCGCCCCCCGGCTCCAGCCGGTCAGCAGCCGCAGTAAGCACCCGTAGGTGCTCTGCATCGTCATCAAAGACACCCAGTGAGGCGTCCATCAGCAGTACGACGGAGAAGCTTCCGTCTACCGGAGGGGCCCGCATGTCTCCCACTGCGAACTGCGGCCCATCCACGCCTGGATTCCGGCTCTCCCAGTTCTCCTGGGCAAGCGCAATGACCTCCTGACTCAGATCTACGCCAACGACATCGTGGCCTCGCTCTTGAAGCAGGATGCTGTGCCGGCCGCCGCCGCAGCCAAGATCGAGCACGCGCCCGCCTGGAGGCAGCTCACAGAGTCGTTCAATCAGATCAACTTGGGCCTCTGCGTGGGCATCGACCAAGCCAGCAAAAGCAGGGTCAACCGCCGCAAGGGCGCCAAAGCGAGAGGTCCACCAGGGGCTTGAAGGCATGCGGCAAAGCTACCACGGCGCATCGATGGCGCGGGTCAACCCCACCTGCCGCTCCTCAGCGCTTCCCCCTGGAATCAGCTCATAACGAAGCTGAATACTCGCGAATGGCAAGGGTATCTGCGCTCGATCCCAGCTATTTAGACGCAAAACAGGGCTCGCTCGCACGCGGACGTAGATGAGAGGACCGTGCCGCGCCAAGCTGGCTGCCCCTGGCTTGGGCACCTTGGCCGGGCCCCGTGGGCCATCGACTGCGATCCCTGTGCACCCCCCCGAGGCCAGATAGGCCAGGAGTTCCTCTCGGGCCTGGGGCCCTCCGCGGCTGGAGCTTCCCCTCACGCTCACACCATAACCAATGCGCACCAGCAGAGAATTCAAGCGCTCACCGTCCCAAGACTGACTTACCAAAGGCCGAATGCGGACATGAGCATTGAGTAGTCCAGCCGCTGCCAGATCCTGATGCAGACAAGCCAAGACCAAGCCCGGCGCATCGAACAAGGGGTCACCGCTAACCTGGACACGCCACGTCCAGCGCCACAGGCGCAGAAGCCATGCACCTGGTGTCGCAATCAGCCATGGAATCCCGCCTGCCACTCGTGGTACCTCTGCGCAATGCTCACTCTTTTCATGCTCCTGATCGGCTGCTCGGTCAACCACGGCGTCCGCCCTCTGGGCAAAGGCAAGACCGCGATCAACGCCAGCGTAGGCGGTCCCACGGCCGAACTCTTCGGCGCTCCGGTCCCCTTGCCCATCTCTACGGTGGGTGTTCGCCACGGCATCAGCGATCGCAGCGACATTCACGCTGCCTTCCATCCCTCGATGGCCCTTCTATTCGGGGTCGCGGGGCTTGATGCGGGTGCCTCCTACTTGGTCTTCGAGCAAGAAGGTCCAAGGCCCGCCATTCTGGTAGATGGCACTGTGACCGCCATCTTTGGCGATCTGTCAGAGGGTGAACCAGCGGGCGGCTTTCGCATGTACGGGAACGTCGCTGCACTTGCCAGCTGGGAGTACGGCCAGAGGGGCAACTTGGTCTACACCGGCGCAGACCTGTTCATACAGCCCAGTCCCTGGCAACCCATTGGTGGACCCCTAATTGGTCACCAGCTGCGCTTGGGTGAGCGGGTGGGCTTGAGCACAGAGTTGAAATGGATGGGCGGCTCGGCCAACACCGACCCCTTCACGATTCGCTGGTACGGCATCGGCCAGCAGGGTGTCCTCGTTCCGCAAATCGGCCTGGATGTGGCTTTTGGAGATGGCCAATGATCCTGCTTCTCACAACAGGCTGCATGAGCCTAGACCCCTTCTTCTTCAACCCCGACCAGACCACGCAGTACGGCTTTCCAAACGACACCATCCCCGCGGCTCAGATCGAGGAGGTGGCCTTTGAATCCGGAGATGGCACACTG
>JBLHMA010000053.1:0-18742 GCA_047621545.1 Cognaticolwellia sp.
CACGCCCAAGAACAGCGCAGGGAGTTCAGGGCCAAGGGCCAAGCTGGCGCATGCACCGATGCAGGCGGAGGCAGCGATCCAGCAACTTCCTTGCTGACGGTTTGGGCCCATGGCGGCGCCCAGGGCCAAGCCTGCAGGAAGCGCCGGGGCTGCCATGAGAAACAACACGTGTAGCCGCGGGTCCTGCGTACCGGCCAGCGTGTCAACCCACAGGGTGGCGCGGTGGGGCAGCGCGGCCAGCACCAACCACGTTCCCACTGAAGAGAGACTGAGGAGCAGTGGTCGGGCTGGAAGGCGCGCAGTCAGCTGTGCGCTAAGGGTTGCTGAGAGAAGCAAGGTGGCAGAGGCGACGCCGAATCCCAGGAGTGTCGGGTCGAGCGGTCGGGTCGCGGTCCAAGCAGTGGCCGCCAAGGCGCCCGCGCCGAGCGCCATGGCCACCTGCAGCATGGGGGGCTGTCGCCGATCGGGTGGGGCGTGTTGGGGGAGTAGAATGAGAAGCACCCAGGAGAGCCCGGCCAAGGCGGGAACCAGAATCCCGAGCAGTAGACCAATAGGTGCCAGCAGCCACCAAGATAGGTCAGGCTTGTGGCCCCTGACAGCACGCAAGGCAAAAAAGGCCGGCGCTGCCCAGCAGAGTGAGAACAGCCACTCGGGCATCCACGCCTGGGCAAGCATCGCCAAGCCGCTAAGTCCGGCCAGCACGGCGTCCCAGCGCTTAGGCAACTGCGGAAGTGCCACCGCTGATGCGCTCAAGAGCACCACGCCGACAGCCGCTGGCCAGAGAACCATGTGCCAAGGGCTCAGGCCCAAGCACTGGCTGCGCCAGCTCAAAGCAGCGCCCAGAGCTAAGGCGAGAAGGAAGGGCAGGAGTTGCTTGAGCTGTAAGGCTCGACGATTGGAATTGGGCACGGTCACAAGAATAGCGCTGGTGGCGCACACATTTTTCAGCCGCCCTGTCGCTAGGGCCCCTCGTGCGCCCCAAAGCGTCGCTGAGTCACAGAAGATCCAACAGAGAGGATCTAATTGGTATTTCTTGGCCTCTTTCCGCCAGAAAGCATTGTCACGTCAAGACTTTTCACAGGCCGAGTTGCACGGGACTTGTTCGTGTGCGGTACCTTCTGCTTCGCCCCCAGTGGGCGCCAGCGTGGTAGAACCGCCACGTTGACACTTCCCTGAGACCTCACCGGAGATTCCATGGGCCTCTTCTCCCGGAGCACCCAGACCATTGGCCTCGACATCGGCTCGAGCTCGATCAAGGTCATGGAGCTCATCCAGGACAAGAAGAACGCGGGCTGGCGTCTGAAGACGTTCGGCATGGTGGACCTTCCACCAGAGGCTGTTGTCGACGGCGCGGTGATGAACCCCAACGTCGTCGTCGATGCTATCCGTGAGCTTGTCGATCGTTGCAAGATCAAGACGAAGGATGTGGCTGCAGCCATCTCTGGTCACAGCGTGATCATCAAGCGTATCAATCTGCCGCAGATGAGCTTCGAAGAGTTGGAAGAGTCCATTCAGTGGGAGGCGGAGCAGTACATCCCCTTCGACATCAACGATGTGAACATCTCCTTCCAGATTCTGGACGACCAAGGGGACGAGGCTGGCCAGATGGAGGTTCTCCTCGTGGCTGCCCGTAAGGAACTGGTCAACGAGTATCAGTCCCTGATTCAGGAGGCGGGACTCAAGCCCCGCATCGTCGATGTGGACGCCTTCGCAGTCGAAAACATGTTCTCGTTGAATTATGACGCGCCGCGTGAGCTTGTGGCCCTGGTCAACATTGGTGCCAGCACCGTGAATCTCAATATTCTGCACAATGGAGTCACGGCATTTACCCGTGATGTGCAGATTGGTGGGCGTCAGTTCACGGAAGAGATTCAGCGCGCGTTGGGCATTTCTTATGAAGAAGCGGAGATGCTCAAGGTAGGGGGATCTGAGGATGACCAGGATGCGGTCATCCCTGAAGAGATCGAGAACATCCTCAGCTCAGTGTCTGAAAACCTTGCCACTGAAGTGCACCGCAGTCTGGACTTCCACTTGAGCGCCACTCCAGGCGTGCCTTTGTCGAGGGTCTACCTGAGCGGCGGAGCAGCCCGTACGCCGGGTTTGGCGCGTGCTATCGGCCGTGCGACGGGCTCTCCCATCGAGATTGCGGACCCTTTCCGGAAGATCACGATTGATGAGCGTGAGTTTTCACCCAGGTACCTGCACGACAAGTCGTTGCAAGCGGCGGTAGCAGTCGGCCTGGCTATGCGGAGGGTTGGCGACCAATGATTCGCATCAACCTCCTCCCTGTACGCGCGACAGCTCGTCTGGACTCGGTCAAGCGGGAGCTTGCGCTCGCGGGCGTGGGACTTGGCGTGTTGCTCTTGCTGATGGGGGGCGCCTTCGTGGTGGTCGGTTCTCAAGCCTCCGATCTACGGGCGGAGAACAATAAGCTTCAGCAGGAGATCGCCAACCTAAAGGCCATCGTGGTCGAGGTGGACGAGTTCGAGCAGAAGAAGGAAGAGTACAATCGCAAGCTGGACGTCATCGCCAAGCTCAAGGCTGGCCAAGAAGGCCCGGTTCACATGCTGGACGAGCTGTCCCTGGCCACGCCAGAGAAGCTGCAGTTGGACTCTCTAAAGGAAAGAAATCAGCTCATCGAGTTGGGTGGGCTTGCCGTCTCCAACGAGATCATCGCCCAGTTTCTTTCCAACTTGCAACGCTCGCCCTGGTTCACCAACGTCGAGCTGGATGGCATCGATCAAGTGGAGCAGGATGGGTACAAGCTTAAGCGCTTTGTGGTCACCGCTCGGGTGGTCGTGCCAGCTCTTGAGCAGCTCGAGAAGGAGGAGCTGTGACAGCCACAGACCTGCTCGACAAGCTCGCTGGCACGCCGCGAAATCAGCGTTTCGCGCTGTATGCCCTGGTCTTTGTGGGCATGGGTGCGCTGTTCTGGTTTCTGCTTTACTCGCCGACCCAGAGCGATGTCTCATCCCTAAAGGCCGAACAGGCTCAGCTTCAGACTGACAAGGCTCAGGTCAAGGCTCGGGCCGAGAACCGGGACACCTTCGAGGCCGAGCTTCTTGAGCTGAATAATGAGCTGAAGCAGGCGCTGCGCGAGCTGCCCGACCAGAAGGAAATCCCTGAGCTGGTCCGCCGCATCTCCAATGAAGGGCGCCGCTCCGGCCTGGAGATTCGCAAGTTCAAGACCATGCCCGAGGTTGCTCAGCAGTTCTATGCTGAGGTCCCCGTTGCGCTCGAGGTCTACGGATCTTTCCACGAGGTGGCGATGTTCTTCGACCGGCTCGCGAAGCTGGATCGCATTGTCTACGTACAGGATGTACAGCTGGAGACCCCCTCCGAGCGAGGCGGCAAGGTCTACCTCAAGGTCACTGGGACGGCGGTCACGTTCCGCTTCCTGAGCGACGAAGAAATCGCTGTCCAGGGTGCCGACCGCGAGCGTCGCGGCAAGGGCAAGGGGAGAGGGTGATGCGCAGCGTACTTTTTCTCACAGCGTTCCTGACTCTGGGCCTCACGGCCTGCGAGGGCGATGTTGCACAGGTCAACTCCGCTCCTGCCCCTTCGGCACCCAAGGCGCCGACCGTTGAGAAGGCCGTCGACCCTCTGGCCGAGCCGGCCCCGTCCTACACATACAACCCCATTGGTAAGCGTGACCCATTTCGCAGCTTCTTCAAGGGCCAGGATGACGGCACAATCGTCAATCCGACGCCATTGCAGCGCTTTGAAGTGGATCAGTATTTGCTCGTGGGTGTGGTCTGGGGTGTCTCAAGCCCCAAAGCCATGGTCCAGGATCCCGAAGGTACAGGGCACGTCGTTCAGACAGGCACCTACATCGGGAAGAACTGGGGCAAAGTCAGTGCTATCACCAGCACCTCCGTGGTCATCACGGAGGAGTTTACGAACATCGATGGGGAGCTGGTCACCAACCAGTTGACCCTTGACCTTCCGGTCACAGAGCTTGAGCTGTAAGCAGCACCCGCGTGGAGCCCCCATGTCATTCCGCAGCACCGCAAACCGCATCGCCTTAGGGGCCGTGGTCACGTCGCTTGCCCTGTTGGCAACCCCTCTGCTAGCACAGAGCGGGCCTGGTATCTCGGGCGCCGTCGTGGCAGCCCAGGGAGATTCGAGCGAAGTCACGGTCAGCTTTGACCGTGATCTGAGCGCTGCACGCTCCTCCTACTTCAAAGATGGGAACTTGGTCATCGTCGAGGTCACCGGTGTGGCCTTGGCTTCCACCACGCCCGTCGATGGGGCTGGTCTGGTAGAGAGCGTTCGCTTCGATGCCTTTGGCAGCGACGGCGTCAAGATCACTCTGGCGCTCAGCGTCCCTGCAAGCCAGGTGGACGTGGTCTCCGACCTGTTGGGTCAGGAGCTCTCGGTCCGCATCACGCCGGTCACCTCTATGGGGGTCGATCCTTTAGCGGTGTCCACGGTGGACAGCTCCTTGGAGAACCAGCAGCAGCGTGGCCAGGAAGTAGGTGCCGTCTCCGGTCCCATCGACTTGAATGGCGCCGGTCTGGCATCGGTGGACTACGAGCATCAAGACAACGTGGCTCGGGTGGTCATCGGGACAACTGGAGGCGTGGACTACACCACCAGCCAGCCCGAACCGAACCTGATCGTGATCGACTTTCCTGGGGCCAAGCTGCCCTCGTCGCTCACTCGGGTGTTGGACACCTCGCAGTTCATCTCTCCGGTACAGATGGTGCGTCCGTACAAGACTCGCAGCGGTGTCCGTGTGGCCATCAGCCTGAACACCTCCTCCACTTGGAGTGTCAGCAACGGGCCTGATGACCTGATCTATCTGGATGTGAAGATCCCTGAGCAGATGCAGCAGGACCGTGCGCTGGCCATGCAGTCCGGTTTGAGCGTTGCTCCTGCCAACCCTGGCCAGACCGGTGAATCCGGCGTTGCCGGCTACTCAACCAGCGAGACCTTGATCGGCGAGTCCGGTCAGACCAGCGATCCGTCGCAGGTCTGGGGAACAGGTGGTGGCAGCAGTGGGGCCTCGGGCTTTGCAGGCACCGCCAACGGATTCATGATCGAGAGCAATGCGGCTGCGGATGCCATGTATGACGGGCGTCGCATCAACCTGGACTTGGTTGAGGCTGACATTCATTCCGTCTTTCGCCTGATTCACCATGTCTCCGGGCTGAACATCGTGGCTGGTGACGACGTCCAAGGCAAGGTCACCATGACCTTGGAAGACGTGCCTTGGGATCAAGCTTTCGCAGCCATTCTTCAGTCCAAGGGGCTGGGCGCTCAGCGCTTCGGAAACATTGTACGCGTAGCGCCAATCGAGATCATCAAGGCCGAGCAACAGGCCGCCTTGGAGGCTCAGAAGGCCCAAGAGGACCTCACGCCGCTCAAGGTCTTGGTCGTGCCGCTGAACTATGCTCAGGCCGACGATATGGCACAGCAGGTGGCCTCGATGCTTAGCCCTCGCGGCTCGGTCGAGGTGGACGCACGCTCCAACCAGCTCATCGTGAAGGAGACCGAGGATCGCTTGGCTCAGATCCGTGAGTTGCTCCGGCACATCGACCGTCAGACCCCGCAGGTTCAGATCTCGGCGCGCGTGATCGAGGCGACCTCGAGCTACAGCCGCGGCTTGGGTGTGCAGTGGGGTGGAGAGCTCGATGCCAGCGGTACCACCGGCTACGGAACGGGACTGTTCTTCCCCAATTCCATCGGTGTCAGCGGCGGCGCCCAGCAGCAGGCCACTGCAGGTGGCTCCAACTCGTTGTTCTACTCGCCTGACCAGGACAACTTGGCGGTGGACTTGGCCCCTGACGGCGAGGCTGGATCCTTGGCCCTTAGCTTGGGCAGTATTCCAGGCTTGATCGACATCGATGCTCGATTGAGCGCGATGGAGTCCGAAGGCTGGGGAGAGATCATCTCCTCGCCGACGGTGATTACCCTGGACAATGTCGAGGCGATCATTCGGCAGGGTGCCCGGGTGCCCTTCCTCTCGACCTCTGCAGGCGGAACCCAGGTTCAGTTCATCCAGGCAGCTTTGGTGTTGACGGTCAAGCCGCACATCACCTCCGACGGCAAGATCTTCATGGATATCGACGTAGAGAACAACCGCCCGGACTTCTCGAATGTCGTCCAGGGACAGCCGGCAATTGTCATTAAGGAAGCGAGCACTCAGCTGCTGGTGGCCGACCGTGACACGATGGTCATTGGCGGGGTTTACGCCTCCGAGGAGAACCAGTCATCCAGCATGGTGCCATTCTTTGGGCGCATTCCGGTACTTGGTGTTCTCTTCCGAAACAAGAACTACCAGAGCTCCCGTCAGGAGATGCTGGTCTTCGTGACCCCGAGCATCGTGCGCCGAAACGACTAAGGCGTCGTCTTGAAACACGTGACTGGCGGCTTCGCTCTGGTCGGCTTTATGGCCGCCGGAAAGAGCAGCTTGGGTCCTCCCCTTTCCCACGCCCTTGGTCTGGGTTTTGTGGATCTGGACCAAGTGATTGTGCGCGATGCAGGGCTCGAGATTTCGGAGATCTTCGCGCTGCACGGGGAGCGCCACTTCCGTTCGGTCGAGGCGAGAGTTTTGCGCCAAGTATTGGCCTTGGGCCCCGTGGTACTGGCGTGTGGCGGAGGGGTTCTGGACAGTCGGGGCAGCCTGCAGGCGCTCAAGAGCTGGGGGCGGGTGGTCTTCGTTGACGTAGACTTGCAGACCTCGATGGGGCGCATGGGCGCTGACCCGACCAGGCCGCTGTCCACCGACCCAGAGCTCGCGGCACGTTTTGCCCGGCGACAAGGGGACTATCAGAATGCTGATCTGCGGGTAGATGGCACCCAAGATCTGGGCTCATTGGTTAGAATTATCTTGGAGCATCCGTGGAATTGAAGGTCGAGCTTGGCGCGCGTAGCTACCCCATCGTGTTGGGGAAACTCGAGCAGCTGGGCACCCGCTTGGCGAAAGAGCGAACCCCAGGGCGCTGCGTTTTGGTGAGCAATGAAGTGGTGGCTCCTCTGCACGCGCATACAGCGCTCGCGAGCCTGAAAGGCGCTGGATTTGAGCCCACCCTGGTTGAGCTACCCGATGGAGAGGCCAACAAGACCCTCGCTACGTGGCAAGGCTTGGTCGCACGACTGTTGGAGTTGGGTGTGGACCGGCAGACCCCACTGGTCTCTTTGGGCGGAGGGGTGACTGGTGATATCGCAGGGTTTGCTGCATCGTCGACCCTGCGAGGACTACCTTTTGTTCAGGTTCCCACAACACTCTTGGCCATGGTGGATGCATCGGTTGGGGGGAAAACTGGGGTCAATACCGCCCAGGGCAAGAATTTGGTCGGGGCCTTCTACCAGCCCATCCTGGTTTTGGCGGCCATGGACACTCTGGCTACGCTCTCCCCAGGGGAGTTCCGCTGCGGACTAGGCGAAGTGCTCAAACACGCAGTTCTGGAGGGGCCAGAATTCTTTGAGTGGCTGGCCGACAACGCCCAGGCTGTTCTGGCTCAGGAGCCCACCGTTCTTGAACAGGCCATCGCGCGCTGCTGTTCCTATAAGGCGGAGATTGTGGCCCAAGACGAGCGGGAAGGGGGCATTCGAGCTCTGCTTAATTGTGGCCACACTCTCGGGCATGCCCTGGAGCGAGAGCTGGGTTTTGGAAGCCTCCGCCATGGTGAGGCCGTCGCGATTGGCATGATCGGCGAGGCATCCATCTGCGTGGCTCGAGGTCAGGCCCAGTTGGCGTGGGTGGAGGCGCTCCGAACTCTGACATTGGCACTGGGGCTACCGGTCCAGGCTCCTGGCCATCTGCGTGTTCCTGCGATTGTCCGGGCGACCCGCCACGACAAGAAGCGCGCCCATGGTATTCTGACGGCGGCGCTGCCCGCCGGGCCAGGCAGAGTCACGCTGTCTGCAGTTACACCCGCTGAGCTCTCTGTCGCCGCCTTGGCGATTCTCCCTCCGGAGGCCGAATGTCCGTCCTGATCCCACTCCTGCTTACGCTGGGCTGTGTTCCCCAAACGGGTCACCCCGCGCCCGCTGACGCGACCGTCAATCCAACGCCGGATGAGTACACGTTGACACCGGAGTCTGCTGGCAGCATCGGCGACGGGGTCGGCTACCTCGTCAAGGTGGACGCCATGGTCCAAGACCTCAATGGCATTCCATTGCCGGACACAGAGGTGGAGTTCACCTCCGAGTATGGCGGGATGTACTTGCTACCAGAGGCCGCTATTCGGGAGGTTGACCAACCGGATGGCCAAGCCGAGGGTGCGGACTGCGACCTTGAGAGCCCCACTTATGACGCTGAGGCTTGCGCTTGGTTTGACATCGAGACCGAGTATTACTTCGAGCTCTCCCCCACCTATTCGGGGGACTACCGGCCAAACTATGTGGTGTCCAAGACCGATCGCTTCGGCAACGCTCGAATGTGGGTCTATGTTGATGCCTTCCCGACTAACGGCGATGACAGCTACTCTTCTGTGTTTGTTAGCGCGAAGATCACCAACAGCTTTGCGGTGATCACCTTCTCTCCGGAATCCGGTGCCTGAGCAGCTGCTTGTTCTTCAGGGACCCAACCTGAACCTCTTGGGGTTGCGCGAGCCTGAGACCTACGGCGCCGTCACGTTGGTGCAGATCCAGGCGGAACTCGATCTTCAGGCTGAGAGGCTGGGTGTTGGACTGCACCACTTCCAGGCGAATGGAGAAGGTGCGCTCATCGATCGCATTCATCTGGCTTTGGGTCAGGGCCTGAACGGCATTGTTTTCAATCCTGGGGGATATACGCACACCTCCGTTGCGCTGCGAGATGCCTTGGTTGGTGTGGCTCTTCCCTTCGTAGAGGTGCACCTCTCCAACGTGCATGCGAGGGAGAGCTTTCGGCACCGCAGCCTGCTGGCGCCGGTGGCCGTCGGTCAAGTCTGTGGTTTTGGAGCCTTCAGCTACACCCTAGGTCTTCAGGCATTGGTACAAGAGCTTCGCCACCGGGGTTGAGTCCAAGCGGGGGAGGGGATAGCCTCCGGCCACGCGGAGGCTGAAAATGGACTTGGACCAGATCAAGAACTTGCTCGAGATCCTCAAGGAACAAGAGGTGAACGAGTTTACTTATGAGACCGAGGCGTTGTCGCTGTCGGTCAACTTTGGGGCCCAAGTGGTCCAGGGCATGGCCCCGATGATGGCTGCCCCCCAGGTGGCCGCTGCAGCTCCCGCTGCCGCTGCCATTGCTGCTGCACCCGTCGAGAGCCCAGGTGTCGGTTTGGAGTCCCCAATGGTGGGTACCTTCTACACCGCTCCCAGTCCGGACCAGCCCGCATTTTGCAAGGTCGGAGACACGGTCTCAAAGGGCCAGACCCTGTGCATCATCGAGGCCATGAAGCTCATGAATGAGATCGAGGCCGAGGTGAGCGGAACCGTGCTGGAGATGCTGGTCGAGAATGGCCAGCCAGTGCAGTTTGGCCAGGTGCTGTTCAAGATCGACCCGGCTTGACCCGTGAGCAAGCCCCCCTTTGAGAAGATTCTCGTCGCCAACCGCGGTGAGATTGCCCTGCGCGTGATTCGTGCTTGCCGAGAGCTGGGTATCAAGACCGTCGCGGTCTACTCCCAGTGCGATGCTACCGCCTTGCACGTGCGGTTTGCCGACGAGTCGGTGTGCATTGGCCCACCGCAGGCCTCCCTCAGCTACCTAAAGGTCTCCAACGTCATCTCGGCGGCGGACATCACCGGTGCTGATGCTGTGCATCCAGGCTACGGCTTTCTGGCGGAGAACGCCGTTTTTGCTGAGGTTGTGGAGAGCCATGGCATGACCTTCATCGGTCCCCGTCCCGAGCTCCTCCAGACCTTCGGCGACAAGCTCAGCGCAAAGGCGGCCGCGCGCAAGGCCGGTCTACCGCTGATCCCCGGTAGCACAGGATCCATCGCAGACGTGGAGGAGGCTGTCGCCGTTGCTGGCGAGGTTGGCTACCCCATCATGCTCAAGGCTGCGGCCGGTGGTGGTGGAAAGGGCATGCGTGTGGTCGAGGATGCAGCTCAGCTGCGCCGTGTCTTCTCGCTCACCAGCAATGAGGCTCTGGCGGCCTTTGGCAACGGGGATGTCTTCATCGAGCGCTTCTTGCGCAGTCCCCGCCACATCGAGGTTCAGGTTGCCGGCGACATGCACGGTGTGGCCATTCACTTGGCCGAGCGGGATTGCTCTATGCAGCGTCGCCACCAGAAGGTCTTGGAAGAGGCGCCTGCGCCCAACCTGTCCACGGAGTTGGTGGAGCGCATCCGCAGTTCTGCGGTAGAGCTTGTGCGTGCTGTCGGGTACCACACGGTCGGCACAGTGGAGTTCTTGGTCGACGGCGATGAGTTCTTCTTCCTGGAAGTGAACCCCCGCATTCAGGTGGAGCACCCGGTGACGGAGCTGGTGACCGGGCTGGATTTGATCCAGATGCAGATCCACTTGGCCGCTGGCGCGCCAATGCCGATCACCCAGGACCAGGTTGTTGTCCGTGGCCATGCCATAGAGGCGCGCATCAACGCAGAGGATCCGTTCACTCATGTTCCAAGTCCGGGTAAAGTGACCGGCTTTTTCCTTCCTGGTGGGCCTGGGATCCGGGTGGACTCCGCAGTACATGAGCAAGCCATGGTGCAGCCGTACTATGACTCGATGGTAGCCAAGCTCATCGTCTGGGCTCCTACCCGTGAGAAAGCCCTGATCAAGATGCGCGGCGCCTTGGCCGAGTCGGTTGTTGAGGGGATCAAGACGACGATTCCGCTGCACAAAGAGCTGCTTCAGCATCCCGACTTTGTCGCTGGAACCATGACGACCAAGACTTTGGACACGTACTTGGCCAAGCGCCGAGAGGACGCCAAGTAGTCAGCCGCGTGCTCCGATGTGGCATCATCCTCTTCCCGCGGGCTAGCACTCGAAGGGCGGAGGATGCACGTGGCGGACCTGGATCGAAACGAGCTCGAGCAACGGGCGCTGCGTGAGCTGTCTCGCAACCAGCTGGACCGGGCCACCCAGACCTACACTGAGATCTTGCGTATGGAGCCGCGGGATCGCCGGATCCGTCAGAAGCTCGCTGAGCTCTATCTAAAGGGTGGGCGACAGCGCGATGCAGAGCGGCAGTACCGGCAGCTTTACAAGGCATACCGGCACGATGGCAACCACCGGGCGCTGGTGGCCGTATTGCTCAAGATGCAGCAACTCGCCCCAGAGGACTACGAGATGCGTGGTCGCTTGGGGGAGAGCTACCGCAACCTGGGCCGGGCCAGCGAGGCTAAGCCGCTCCTCGAAGACTCCTGGCGTGCGCTCATGCGCCAAGACATCGAGATGGCTCTGGGCTTCGCTGACATGCGCCTGGGCTTGGACCCCGCTGACATTCCCTTCCTGACGGAGATCGCCGAGGGACTGGTGTCTCTGAACATGAACCTGCGAGCCTTTGGCTATTACGAGCGCGGCATCCGCCTGTACCGTGACAAAGGGCAACTCGAAGAGATGGGTCGCCTCGCTGTACGCGCCTTGGAGCTCAAGCCCGACGAACCCGAGCTGTTACGTGCTGCCGCCGAGGCCAGCTTGTCGGTCGACGACGTGACCACTGCTCTGCAGCACCTCCAGCCTGCGTTTGCGAACAATCCCAACGATCCGGTGGTCCTGGATCTCATGGCTCGATGCTTTGAACATGCAGGGGACCTGCCCAAGGCTCGCCGCGTGCTGTTGGAGCTCTCCAGGGTACACCGAGAGGCCTCGCAACCCGGGGAATGGGTATCTGCTTTGGAGCGGGCTGAAAAAGCGGGTGAACCGGACCTGCAGGCCGAGCTGGCCCGGGCCCAGGTAGCCCTCGCCTTGGCTGAGCTTCGCCTTCACCAGCTTCCCGCTGCGGCCCCTGATGCGGAGGGAAGTGGGCGCTCATGCGTGCAGGCTGAGATCTTCGTGCGCTACGGCTTTCTGGATCGTGCTGCATCCATTTTGGATGCGGCACGACAGGACCTACCCGAGGATCTCGCGCTGTTGGCGTGGCGTTGTGAGGTTGGGGCCTTGCAAGAGGACCTTCCATTGGCCATCCGTCTGGGCAAGATCTACCTGGCCTCGGTGACGGGAGATGAGGCGCTGCGGGCTGCGGAGCGTCTCCGGAGCTTTGGGGCAACTGTGCGCGTGGCAGAGTTGATTCCCGACTCTACGACGGATGACGAGCTGATCGACGATGAAGAACTCATCGACGATCCGTCTACGGACACTGGGGACGTGTTGTCCGATGAACTCGATCCCTTCTCCTCAGGACCCGATCCTTTCGCCGATGACTTGGATCCCTTTGCTCAGGCCATCAAGTCCAGGGGCATCATCGATGTAGACACCTCACTCGATGCCTCCATGGATTCGGACCCATTCGCCGGCTTGGACTTGGACGAGGATGAAGAGGAAGAGGAGCTGGTGGACGCTTCTGCGGACGCCATCGAAGAGGCCCGCGGCCTAATTGGCATGGGGGAGTTCACCGAGGCGCTGAGCATGCTGGCGGGCCAGTATGGGCTGGAGGCCTCCACGCTACGCGCGCGGTGTCAGCGGGAACTCGGAGAGCTCTCCAAAGCGCTCAGTGGCCTGCGAGATGTGCTGGATGAGGCCGAGGAGAGCGATCCGCACTGGATGGAGGCGCTCTTTGAACTTGCGGATTTGGCTGGCAGAGCTCAGAAGCCCAAGTTGGCCTTGCGGACCTTAAAGAGGGTCCATGACAAAGACCCATCCTGGCGCGTGAGAGACGTTGCAGCCCGTGTACGCCTGCTTCGGAAGCGGCTCCAGAAGTAGCTTGCCCGCCCAGGTTTGGGGGCTTAGTTTCAGTGGGTTGGGCGGGAGTAGCTCAGTTGGTAGAGTCCAAGCTTCCCAAGCTTGTTGTCGCGGGTTCGAATCCCGTCTCCCGCTCCATAAAGAACGCCCACCTCAGCTGAGGTGGGCGTTTTTTCGTTTGCGACCCCACTCGGGAACCTATTTGAGGACCCTAGCCTTTGGAGGCCCAGGGTCCTCGAGGACCTTGGCTCAGTCGTTCCAGTCCGAAGAGGGGCCGCCGAAGGCGCCCTGGTCGGTCGTGGAGCCGTCGGAGTCTGAGTTGGACGGGTCGCCTGCGTCCACGGAGAGTGAGGTTGAAAGCAGGGTCCAGTCGTCGGCGGAGGCGTTGGTGAACAGTGGGTCGTAGCTGATGTTGCCCGAAGTACCGGTCGGGTCGGTAATCCCGCTGTAGCCACTACCCGTCGTGTTGTAGACGTTGTTGTAGGAGCCGGAGAAACTGGAGCTACCGTCAAAGTAGAGAGCGGCCACGCTGCTGTCTGCGTAGACGATGCTACTGGACATCGTTCCGGATGACGTACCTTGGAAGTAGATCGTGGAACCATAGGTGCCAGCGTCATTCTCGGAATAGGTCACATTCTCGGTTGCTAAGGTCCCGGAGAGCACGATGGCTGCACCGCCGTCCTCCGTCGCGACGTTGTTGGCGTTGACCACATTGGTCTCCGTCATCTGACCGCCGTCCAACTCCACACCTGCGCCGTCCAGGCCGGTGTTGTCTATGATGAAGCTGCTATCGATGGTGATAGCCGAGGTCGAATCCACGTACAGTCCGCCGCCCTCCATCGCATCATTGCTATCAATCTCCAGGTCGTAGACCTGGGAGTTGCTGCCGATGAAGGCGATGCCGCCGCCGTAGGAGAAGGTGTAGGTGTCTCCACTAGCCTCTTCCGTTGCACCATCGATCACGTCGTAGTCTTCGAGGTCATTGCGCGTGATGATCAGGTCGTAGAGCGTTGGGTCCGAGTTCTCTACGTAGATGCCGCCACCCCAGTAGGTGTAGTAGGTGTCGGTGCACGAGGTCACCGACGAGCAGCTGCGCGTCTCGGTGTACGTGTAGTAATAGCCCTCGCCGTTGGTGAGGGTCATACCTGAGAGTTCGGAGCCCGAGGTCTCGCCGGATGCGAAGGTGGCCACCGGAGAACCGGTACCCGAAGCATCTACCCGCGTACGATCGGAGCCCTCTACGCCTGTCACAATCAGGTCGCGACCACCGAAGTCCAGGGCCTCATAGTAGGTACCACCGTAAACAACGACACACTCGATGGCGTTGTCGATGCCGTCTTGAATGGCGTCGAATGGAGACGAGGAAGAACCGTCGCCTGTGGCTGAACCGAGCCCTGAGTCGACAACCATGGGCTCCAGGGCGTCTGCATCGTCGCAGTCGTAGGTGTTGTCGGTGTATCCGGAGGGGGTGGAGCAGGCCTCGATGGTACTGGCGGGGTCACCAAATCCATCGGCGTCCGAGTCGGCGTAGTAGGTGTCGCCGTCGGTGGGGTTGTCGTCGACGGTGCCGTTGCAGTCGTTGTCGGCAGAGTCACAAACCTCTGTCCCGCCGGGGTAGCTGGTTGCGTCAAAGTCATCGCAATCCGTTGCGTCGGCAACGTAGCCAGTGGGCTGGTAGCACTCCACGTCTGTGGAGGTGGAGTCGCCGTAGCCGTCGGCGTCAAGGTCGCTGTACCAGGTGCTTGCGTCTACGGCAGTGTCCTCGTCGATGACGCCATCGCAGTTGTCGTCGTCGCCGTCGCAGTACTCATCGGCGCCGGGATACTCGGCTGAGTCGGTATCGTCGCAGTCGGTAGCGTCTGTGACGTAGCCGCTCGGCTGGGCACAAGCCTCGGTGGTCATGCTCACGTCGCCGTAGGTGTCGGAGTCGGAGTCGGCATACCAAGTCAGTGCGTCGTCGGCGGTGTCCTCGTCTACGAAACCATCACAGTTGTTGTCGATGGTGTCGCAGACTTCGGACTCGGAGGGGTTGGCCAAGGGCTCGGAGTCGTCGCAGTCACCGCCCACTTCGGCGTAGCCGGTAGGTAGAGCGCAGGCCTGGGCTGCTAGGCTGTCGTCACCGTAGTCATCCGCGTCCAAGTCGGCGTAGTAGGTCGTGGTGACGCCCTCGTCGACGCTGGCGTCGCAGTCGTTGTCCGCCTCGTCGCAGACTTCGGCGTTGCCGGGCCATGCGTAGGCGTTGGTGTCGTCGCAGTCCTTGTCGTTGGTGACGTAGCCCTTTGGCTGGCGGCACTCTTCGATGCTGGCGTCGGCGTCGCCGAAACCGTCCAAGTCCGCGTCGGCGAAGTACTCAGAGGTAGTGCCTTCGTCGATGGCGCCATCGCAGTTGTTGTCGATGTAGTCGCAGATCTCCGTGGTGCCGGGGTTGGCTGCCACTTCACCGTCGTCGCAGTCACCGCCCACAGGGACGTAGCCGCTGGGCTTTTCACAGGCCTGCAAGTTGACGGAGTCGTCGCCGAACCCGTCGTTGTCGGAGTCCTGATAGTATGTGGTGGTCACCGACTCATCGATGTCACCGTTGCAGTTGTTGTCGTTGCCATCGCAGATCTCAACCGCACCGGGGTAGATCCCTGGATCGTTGTCGTTGCAGTCCTCGTCGGCTGTGAAGCCGTCACCGTCGGCGTCGTTGGAGAGCGCAGAACCGGTGTCGGTGTCGAGCGGGGTTCCAACGTCTCCGCCATCATCCTTGCAGGCGACGAGGGAGAGGGCGAGCAAGATACTGGTTGGACTCATGACTTTCGGCTCCGCGACAGAATTGACCCAGGTTCACTGACCTGTACCAGGGTTCTATTCGCGAGATTACCGAGTTGTCAGCGAAATGCAAGCTCAGACTTTGCGCCCGAAAGGTGCTGAAAATCCCGATGTCGTGTGGGTGGCGCTGCAGCGCTCCGCGCTATTCGGCTGCACGTGCGGCTTTCAGGATTCCAAATCGCAGGCCAGCGTCCGAGGCCACGCAAGACTGCAGGCCACAGAAGTTCAGTACCGTACTGATCACTGCAGCCCCTCCAGCCAGGTAGTCGGCGCGTTTCGGGCTGACACGGGCCAGCACCAACCTTTCTTCCGGGTCGGCGTGAATCAAGCGCTGCTGCCAGTAGTCCAGTCTCTCTCTCGTTAAGAGGCGCCCGTGCACCGCTTTTCCCTGATAGGTCCTCAAGCCGGCATCCATTGCAGCAAGAGTTGTAGCCGTGCCCGCGACTACAACCGCCTGGCTGGGCTTGTTCGGAAGAACCACGACCGCCAATAAGTCTTGAAGATAACTTAGGGCTTCGGGTAGACGGGAACTGTCTTGATCC
Source organism: Cognaticolwellia sp. (assembly GCA_047621545.1). Taxonomy (GTDB): domain Bacteria; phylum Myxococcota_A; class UBA796; order UBA796; family CAJQPC01; genus CAJQPC01. The sequence continues at coordinate 16,075 of JBLHMA010000053.1, forward strand.
AGGGCAAAGGCTTCGGTCAGCCGCACGGCGCCGACCTCCAGACTGGTCCGATAGCTGATCAGCTCCCCCTGACCGATGATGATTTCGGTCGAGCCTCCACCTAAGTCGATGACGAGTACCGGGCCCTTGTCCATGTTTAGACCACGCAAGGCGCCCAGGTAGGAGAGCTGCGCTTCTTCCTCGCCCGAGATTGTCTGTATTGCAATGCCCAGCTCGCGTTTCATCTGGTCGAAAAACTGAGGCGCGTTGCTCGCGCGGCGTGCGCCACTCGTTGCACAGATACGGATCTGCTTAGGGGGAACACCATGAGAGCCGGCCACCTGGACGTAGTGGCGTAGGACCTGTTCTGCATGGGCCATTCGGGCGGGCTCAAACTGCCCCATATCGCCCAGGCCCTTGCCTAAGCCTACAACTTCAGCTTGGTCATGGAGCAGTGTCCCATCCGCTGACTCCACGGCCAGAAGCAAGCTGTTGCTACCGAGATCTATTGCGGCGTACGCTTTGTTCACGGAGCTTCCTACCAGCTAAGACGTGGTGACCAGGCGGGGTTGCTCCAGGAGCCCCCCCCTTGGGTGACCTGGACTTGGTGACGGCCGTCAGAGGTGCTCATCCAGATATGGGAGCCTCCACTTCGGGTGCTCACGAAGGACAAGTAGCGGCCGTCCGGAGACCAGCTGGGGTCCTCGTTGCCGCCTTGACCTTGCGTGATGCGTTGCATGTCGGAGCCGTCGGCGCGAACCGTGAACACGTCGTAGCCGCCGTCTCGGCCGACGAAGGCGATGCGGTCGCCCTTGGGGGACCACTGTGGATCTGTGTTGTGGTTGCCTTGAAAGGTCAAGCGCTTGGGGTCGCCGCCTTGGGCAGACATGATGTAGAGCTGTAGGCCGCCGCTTCTCTCGCTGGCGAAGACGATCTGCGTGCCATTCGGTGAGAAGCTTGGGGACAGGTCGATGCCCGGGGTCTTGGTGAGTTGAGCGACGACCTTTCCGTCCACGCTGGAGATGCCGAAGATGTCGGTGTCGCCACGCCCTCCGCTGCTCAAGGTGAGCGCAAGCAGGTCCCGCCCCGGCGACCATGCAGCGCCGGTGTTGACCCCTGATCGCGATGACACCCGGCGCACTTTTCCGGTACTCAGGTCGGCCACGTAGAGGTCAGGGTTGCCGCCCCGGTAGCTGGTGTAGGCGATCTGGGTCCCGCTGCTATTCCAGGCGGGCTGCAGGTTGATACTACCGTTTCCGGTCAGGCTGCGTATCCCGTGACCATCCACGTCCAGCAGCTTGATCTCTTTGTTGCCGCTGGACTTTGAGACGGCAGCGAAGCGCGTGGTGAAGATTCCGGGCTCGCCGCTGACCAAGCGGATGATCTCGTCGGAGATGCGGTGGCCTACCATACGCGCGTTGCTGGAGGAGGCCGTAAAGCGCTTGGCTCCCATGCGGTCCCGTCCGGGCACGTCGTACACCCAGACCTCTGCAGAGACCTGATCTCCAGAGAGCTCCGAGAGTGAGGTCTTTGCAAGCACCACCGCGCCTGGTACGTCCCAATCACTCCACTGGAACTCACCCTGCTGGATGCCAGCGCTGCTGGGCTCGATGTAGGCCGCGGGGTCGATGACGTTGAAGAAGCCCGACATGTTCAGGTCGTTGCGCACAACCTCCCAGACGGTGTCGCTGACCGAACCGTCCCCTTTCGGTTTGGGGATCGCGATGGGCAGGTCTTGACCGCCTGGGGCGGAGATGCGCACCACAATGTTTTCGATGTCGGTCGTGGAGGCGGGCTGCACCGCGGGTTCAACAGCTGGCTCTTGGGCCTGGGCCATGGGGTCCACGGCCAGGGTGAGCAAGCCGGCGGCCAGCAACAGACTCCATGCGGTTGAGCGCTTCAAGCAGCATCCTTTGGTGTGAAGGAAAGGGGCAACGTGACCTGATCCTTCCGCATCAGCTCGGGCGGCGCGGCAGGAACGGCTCCGGTTTTCTCTAAGGCTCGGCGCGCTGCGGCATCAAAGCTGACGTTCCCGGAGCCCTTTCGGACGCTTGTACCCACTATGTTACCCTGCCTGTCAATGGTGACAGCAAGGATCACTTCCAGACCAGGGTCGGTCTGGATGGGCCTGAAGTTGGGATAGACCGCGCCCCTGATTTTCTCGTGCCAAGCGGCCAGGACAGGGTCTCCTACGCTGCCCGAGCTGCTACCTGTGGCGCCTTCGATGCCGTCGGGGCTGGTTCGAGCCCGGTCTTGGGTTCCCAGTGGGGCGTCGGGTTGCAGGTTTTGTATGGCGGCTTGCCGACGCATGTCTCGCAGGGCCTTTTCCCGATCCGGATCCTCTTTGAGGTCCTGACCCTTCATTTCTGGAGGAGGAAGGGTGGGGTCCACCAAGTCTGAGTTGGTCTTGATTGGCTCGACGGGGAGCGGATCTGGGGTGCCCTTTACGGGTGTAGGGGCCCGCTCCGCCTTTTGGGGCATGGCTGTGATCTGCTTGGGCATAGCCAGCATGCTCACTTCCATGAGGACCTCATTCGGGTCGATCATTGGGCCGGATACAGGGGCAAACTTTGCGGCCAGCAAGATGGCCAAGGCCACAGCGGTGTGCAGCCCCAAGGAAAGCGGAAGCGCGATGCCAGGCTTGAAGGACTGCGGAGCCAGGAGTGAGCGGCTCACTCTTTCACGCTCG
>JBLHMA010000054.1:0-18713 GCA_047621545.1 Cognaticolwellia sp.
CCTTAGTGGCTGCTATAAAATGACCTACGTGAACACGAACGACCTTCGCGCGGCAGACCAGGGTGCGCAAAAGGATGTCTGGCGGCACCGATGGCTCTACGGCATCGTCGAGAGCAAGGGCCCACTCAGCATCGATGAACTTTGCGCGTCGCCCAGTTTTACCCAGATTCATACTGAGGTCTCGCTCACCAACGGCCTAACTAACGTGGGCGTAAACTGGGGCATCGGAATTCTCGCTGGCGGACTTCCAGCAATCCTGAATGTCTACAGCTCTAGTACGATTCAGGTCTGGTGCGGAGAAGACACCACCTACCTTTTCGAGATGGACAACGGCGCTCCAGTCCTTGCCGCTGCTCCGCTTAGTCAAGAACTTCCAGAGGGCCTGTCATTTACGGGAGAGACTTTTCAAGGCCCGATGCCAGTCGTCTTTCCTGACAGCAACTGACCCGCTCCGGGCTCTTGCTCCTGCTGCCACGGTGAATCAGGGCCCGACGGTACACCCTCGGTCAGTCAAGATGGTCCGTGGGAGGCGCCAGCGGAGTGCGACTTCTCAAGGCATGAGAATGAAGGAATGCGCAAGCATTTCGAGGACGAAGAACGCAGCGGAGGCGTGCGAGCGCAAGCCTCGCATGTGGGCAGTCTGCCTGATCGAGGGTGTAAGGCGCGGAAGCCAGCGGCCTAGGCCTTACCGTTGTCCCTGGCGCAACGCGGCTGCGGGCGCGCTGCAGGCAGGGTGTTTCGAGGCAAGCAAGGCGACGACGGCGGCTACAGTTTGACAACGAGAACCGAGTGTTCCAGCGTCAGCAAACCATCCCCGCGGCGCTGACGTTTTTACCTGCCACTGACCTGCAGCACCGCACCTTCTCAGGGTGCTCCTGTGAAGCCCTTGGACACACTGGATTTCTCGGTCAAGCCCTAAGGACTGATTGGACCTGCACGACGCCGCGGGCTCCTACCAGTGGTGGGCGACCATGGAAATCGGAGCAGCCGGACCACATGGGGGAGCTGCCTGCACGGCCACATGGTCCACCTTCAGGTAGTCCAAGGCGGAACTGCAGGCACGCAGGGCCTTCTCAGGGGTGTTGTTGTGCTCGGAGAGATGCGCCAAGACCAAGTGCTGGAGCTTGTCGCTGATGCTGTCGCGCAAGAGCTGGTTGGCCTGGCGGTTGCTCAGATGGCCATGGTTGCCCTTGATCCGCTGCTTGAGGTGCCACGGGTACGGACCGTCCATCAGCTGCTGAAGGTCGTGGTTGTACTCCAGCACGAGCACATCCAAGTCCTTCATGTGCTCGGCAACAAGCTTTGTAGGCCGCCCCAAGTCGGTGACCACTGCGGCCGAGATCCCGCCCACTTCGACGCGAAACGCCACCGGATCCAGCACGTCGTGCGGTACTGAGAAGGGGTTGATCTGCATGTGGCGGATGCGGAAGGGCTCGCCTGCGGTGAGGATCTCCACGCCTTCTGGGCGGCTGCGATCCGGAGTCCCTTCCAGGGTGCCTCGGGTCATGTAGAAGGGGACCTTCTGGCCGCGATCCTTGAGCAGGCGGTTGTAGAGAACCCGCGCACTGCCGACATGATCGCTGTGCTCATGGGTGATGAGCACGCCATCGATAGGCGCGTCCTTGAGCCCCAAAGCCTCCATGCGCTCTTGGATGCGCCGCGTGCTGATCCCACAGTCCACCAACACACCTGCGCTGCCGTCGCCGACATAGGTGCAGTTGCCACCGGAGCCCGAAGCCAAGACGGCTACGGTCACATCGCGTCGGAAGAGGCCGACCATGAGGAGGGAGTGGGAGGGGGGCCGAGGAGCCCGAGATGGGGGGAGGGATGGGCCAGAGATGGCCCGAGAGCTACTGCCCTGGAGGGGTGCCCGCGGGAGGCGCGCCAGGGAGGCCGCCGAAGGGATTGGGAGCCAGGCCACCGCTGAACCCGCCGCCGCTGAGACCGCCCAGGTTCAGCCCGTTCAACAGGCCGCCAGCAGGCTCGATGGCCGCAGGAGCTTCGTCCGTGAAGGACTTCTCGTCGGCCCAACCAAAGTCGGCGCCAACGCGCACGCGCACCAGCTCGCCTTCGCGGTAGACCACAGCGACCTCCGCTCCAGCATCCAGCGCCTTGATCACAGGGTTGGCGTCGCCGGGGTCACCGGCAAAGCGCACCAGGCTGACGGAGTCGACCGTGTAGAGGGTCTCGGTGCTTGCCTGGTCCGCGAGATCATTGACCTGGGCGAGGGCCTCCTGTGCGGCAGCCAGCAGCTCCGCGGAGTACTCAGGGGTCTGGGCAAAAATCGGGGCGATGAGCAACAACAGGGACACGGACAACTCCACGAAGGGACACGATGTAGACAGGCTAACCCGCGGATCCGCACAGACAAAGGGCCGGCGGAATAGGCTGAACAACGTGTCCTCGCTTGTGCTCACTCCCCTGGCCTCTCTCGGGCGCTTCGCCAGCTTCTCGGCGGGGGTGGCCCGTCGGCTGATCACAGGTCCTTGGTACCTCCACGACACAGCCAAGCAACTCTCGTTGACCTTCCGCCGGTGCTTTTTGCCCGTCGCCGCTGTGGTCCTGCCGTTCGGGATGGTCATGGCGCTCCAAGGGCTGTCCGTCTTTGAGCTCTTCGGGGCACACCGTCTGCTGGGCTCCCTGGTCTCCGCATCCGTGTTGCGTGAGCTCTCTCCGGTCTTGGCAAGCGTTCTGGTTGCCGCACAAGGGGGCTCCGCCGTCGCAGCCGAGTTGGCCTCGATGCGCATCAAGGAAGAGCTGGATGCAAGCGAGGTCATGGCGGTGGACTCGATCTCCTTGCATGTCATCCCACGGGTCCTTGGCTTGGCTCTGGCCTGTCCCCTGCTGCACCTGGTGGGCAGCGTCGCGGGAATCACCGGCGGCTACATCGTGGCGGTGTGGGTCAAGGGCGAGCAGTCCGGCGTCTTCTTGGCTGAGATGTGGGCCTTCTCCACCCCCTTGGACCTGTACTCCGGCCTGATCAAGACCTGCGTCTTTGGCGTGATCATCGGCTTCATCGCCGCGTACCATGGATTCAACGCAAGAGGCGGAGCGGCGGGCGTGGGTCGGGCCGTCAACGACACGGTCGTTCACACGGTCACAGCCTTCATCGCCGCCAACTACTTCCTGAGCAGCGCGCTGTTTGGGAGTGTTGGATGAGCCGATCTTCACAGCGCACACAGCCTTCACAGAGCACACAGCGCGTCACCCCCATGGCCTCCCTCGGGCGCTTTGGCCTGTTCCTTCTGCAGTTCGCCCGACAGGCCATTCGACGCCCTCCTCCACCTGGCCGAACCCTGGCCGAGGCCTACGCTGTCGGTGTCGCTGCCCTACCTATCCTGCTCATCATCGCCGCATTCGTTGGTACAAACCTTGCTATCCAGGGCTACACCGCATTCCAGCCCATCGGGGGACAGCGCATGGTGGGCCTCTTTGTGGCCCTGACCGGGGTACGCGAGTTCGGTCCCATCATCGCTGCGAGCATGGTAGCCGCCAAGTCCGGCACCGAGATGGCCAGCCAGATCGCCGTGATGCGCATCCGCGACCAGATCGACGCCTTGGAGGTCATGGCGGTTCAGCCACACTGGTACCTGGTCACCCCGCGCCTGTTGGGCATCCTGTTGGCTATGCCCGCGGTCACGACGCTGAGCACATTCACAATGGTCAGTGCGGCGTACTTGGTGAGCGTCTACCAGCTGGACCTAAGCGGAGCGACCTTCATGGAGTTCGCACTCTCAGCGACCTCGCCGATGGACCTGGTTGTGAGCAATGTCAAAGCGCTACTCTTCGGAGCTGTGATCTGCTTGGTGTCTTGCTACAACGGCTTTGTCTCCGCCCCTGGACCTGAGGGCGTGGGAGCCAGCACCAACCGCGCCGTCGTGCTCTCGGCGGTCAGCTGCGTGATCTTGAACTACCTCATCTCCGAGCTGGTCTACTGATGCTGCGACTCACCGATGTACACAAGGCCTTTGGCGAACTGGTCGTCTTAGACGGGGTCTCCCTGGAGTTCCAGCAGGGCCAGACGACAGCCATCATCGGCCCCTCGGGCACCGGCAAGAGCGTGCTGCTCAAGCACTTGGTGGGGCTTATCCATGCCGACTCCGGCACCGTGGAGTGCTTCGGTGTAGACATGGCCCGGGCCAGTGAGCGGGAGATCTACAGCGTACGCAGGCGCTTTGGCATGCTCTTCCAAGACGGCGCGCTCTTCGACTCTATGAGCGTGGGCGAGAACATCGCTTTTCCCTTGGTTCATCACGAAAAGGAGCTCAGCGCCGCCCAACGCCAAGAGCGGGTGGAACAGGTCTTGGAAGAGGTGGAGTTGCCCGGCTTCTCCAACCGAGACACCGCAGCCCTGAGCGGCGGACAGCGCAAGCGGGTGGGTCTTGCCCGGGCCATCATCCACCGCCCCGAAGTGGTGCTCTTCGACGAGCCCAACAGCGGCCTGGACCCGATGACCTCGGATGCCATCGATGCCTTGATTCTGCGCATGAAGGAGCGCCTGGGTGTGACCTTCATCGTGATCAGCCACGACATCGTCGGGGTCATGAACGTGGCCGACCAAGTGGGCATGCTGCACGGCGGACACCTCATCGCCTATGGTCCCCCCAGCGAACTGGTGCATCACCCGCACCCCATGGTCCGGCGCTTTCTAAGCCGCAATTTGGCCCTACCCAAGGGCCCACAAGACCCCACCACCTTGCCCGGCCTAAAGTTGCAGCGATGAAGAACAAGCACGAGATCGGAGTCGGCCTGCTCATGGTCGCGGCGGTGGGCTTGCTGGCGTGGATGTCCCTGAAGGTGGGCGCGTTCGCCAACTTGGGCGAAGCCATCGAGGTTCAGGCGGTCTTTGACGACGCTGCAGGCCTGCAAGATGGGGCCGCCGTGAGCGTGGCCGGAGTGGAAGTGGGGACCGTCAGTGGCCTGAGCGTGGACTTTGACAAAGCCGTGGTCGACCTGCGCCTTGAGCCAGACGCCGGCATTCGTGAGGACGTTCAGGTTCACATTCGGGCCCGCTCGGTCCTGGGCGAGAAGTACCTGGAGCTTGTGCCCATCAGCCGAGATGCTCCCTTGATTCAGGACGGGGCGCTCATCACGGACACCCGCGGCCAAGTGGAGATCGACCAACTGGTCACCGCGCTGGGCCCACTTGTTGAGCAAGCCAACAGCTTCAGCACCGAGGAGATCCAGGCCCTCATCGCGCCCTTCGCCGAAGCCCTGGAGGAGGACCCCGAGCGACCCAAGCGCATGCTGGCGGACCTGGAAGTGACCCTCCACAACGCGCGCTTGGCGAGCGAAGAGCTCCCTGCGTTGATGGATGAATCGCGGCGAACCCTGGCTCAGGTGCGTGGGGTCTCCCAAGACGCCAGCGACACACTGGAGAAGGCGGACGCGCTCTTGGTGAAGGTGGATCCCATCGTCACCGACATCCAGGCGGGCGCCGAGAAGGTGCCTGCACTGACAGAAGAGATCGAGCTGACCTTGAGCGAGGCCAGAGTGCTCCTGGCCAGCCTGTCGAACTCCACCGAGAGCCTGGAGATCGTGCTCAAGAACTTCGAGCAGATCGACCAGGCCGAGATCGAACGCCTGATGCGGGAAGAGGGCGTAAAAGTCCGACTGGTCGAGCGAAAAGGCGACTGAGCACCGCTCCGGTGAGTACATTCGCGGCCATGAATCACTGGCAACGCATCCTCTCTCCCCTGGTCTCCTCCAGCCCGTGGCTCATCGCCACCGATGTGGTCGCTTCCGGCGGCGGCATCGCCAAGGCGCTCCAGACACTGGGCGCCCAAGAGTGCTTCATCGTGGGCGGCTCCATGGGTACTGGGAGCGTGCCTGAGACGCCCTTCATCAACCTGGGCCTGACCAGCAGCTCCATGATGGGATCAATCCGAGCGGCCGAGAACGCCTTGGACTCTCTGGCACCCGAAGTGGTGGCACAGGTGGATGCCTGGGATCCCGAACGCAGGGCCCGGGTCTTCCGCCCCTTCTTCTCCAAGGGCCAAGCTGTGGCGGGACGGCAGACCTTTGGCGCCCGGCCCTAGCCGTGGCAGGACTTAGAGGACAAGACCCGCATCGACGCGCTCTGGGCTGAAGCTGGGGTAGCGCATGCACCTGCGCGCATTGTCGGGACCTCGGAGGCGGAGATCTTGGCGGCTTGGGCTGAGCTGGACCAGGGCCAGGGCGTGGTGCTCAGCGGAGACAGCAAGCTTGGATTTAACGGCGGCGCCTCCTATGTGCGCTGGCTCAGAGGGCCGGAGGACCTGCAGCAAGCTCTGCCCATGTTCCAAGCCGACTGCGACCAGCTTCGGCTGATGCCCTTCATTGAAGGCATCCCCTGCTCTATCCACGGTTTTGTGGTACCCGGCCCGGCGGGTCAACCACAGATCGCCAGCTTCGTGCCCTGCGAGATGCTGGTCTTTCGCGTGCCTGGTACGGGTCGCTTCAGCTACGCATCGACCGGAACCACCTGGAGCCCAGCGCCCAACGACGCCAAAGCCATGCGAGAGCTGACCAAGCACGTGGGCCGCCACCTCAACACCCACTTGGGCTATCGCGGCGTCTTCACCATCGACGGCGTGATGAGCGCCCAAGGCTTCTTGCCGACCGAGCTCAACCCGCGGGTTGGCGCCGCGATGTATCCCTTGTTCTCCGGCCTGAACATGCCGATCACGCTGCTGCACTACGCCGCCATTGAAGGCGTGGACCTGGACTGGCGCCTGGACGAACTGGAGGCCTTGGTGCTCAAGGCGCCACCGCGAATGGGCCGGGGTGGTCTGATGGTCTCGGTGCCCCAGCAGGAACAACGCAGCTGGTTCTTGGGCAGCCAGTCCCAAGGCTTTGTGGCGCTCCCCGAGGACCAAGCCACCTGGAGTGTCTCGCTGGGTCCAAGCCCAATGGGCGGCTATCTGCGCATGTTGACCCTGCCCGGCAAGGTGGAGGCGGGACCGAGCTTGGCGCCCCAGATGGCCCCCCTCATCGCCCACCTGGATGCTCTGCTGGAGTTGGGCATTGGCCCCCTTACGGCAGCCAAGTCGGCCCGGTGATTCAGACAGGCTTCTCCAACGCCAGGATTGCAAAGCGCCCGCCACGGCGACCGACGGACTCCAGCACCCGCAGTCCATTGCGCTCCGCCAAGAACTCCAGATCATCCAGAGAAAACAGGCAGTGCTCCCGGAAGTGCTGGAGTGTTCCTGGGGTCAGCTCCTGGTCGTCGGCCAGGTAGTTGCGCAGGTCTCGGCGCAGCCAATCGTAGAGCAGAATGCGGCCCCCTGGCTTGAGCAGCCGGGCCATCTCCGCCATGAGTGGTGGCGGGTGCGGCAGCTCGTGAAACACCATCACGCAGGTCACCAGATCGGCGCAGCCATCGGCCAGCGGCAAGGGCTGCTCCAAGTTGGCTTGCAGCAAGGTCGCGCCGGCGAGCGCCGCGTTCTCTGCGGCAGGCTCCAGCATCTCCGGTTGGACCTCGACCCCTGTGATCTGCGCATCGGGCAGGCGCGCCCGAAGCATAGGCAAGAGCAGTCCTGGGCCGGTGCCCAAGTCTACGACCGATTCGGCCTGGTGCACGTAGGTGTCGAACACCCCCCACCAGATGGGACCAAAGCGCCCAGCGGAGCTGTTGATCATGGCGTCGCGAAAGTTGGCAAAGTCGCCGTGGTGGGCCTGCAAATGGTCGAGTCCCAGCGGACCGAGTCCAGCCGGATCGGGTCCAGATTCAATCGTCATCGTCGCGCTCCTGGCCGGCGGGGGCCTTGGATGGGGGAGGAGGTGTTTGGCGTTCCTGACGGGCCGAGGCGCGCTGGCTCTCGCGCTCTCGTCTTAGGCGCTCATAGTGGTCCTCTTCACTCTCCTTTTCGCCCCGCAGTGCGTCGCCGATGGGCTTGAGCTTGAGGCTGGCGTTGACCTCGAGGGAGTAGTTGGTGAGCAGATACAGAACCGCGTCGTCCAGGCCCAGACCCTCCAGGTAGGTGCGAACCTCGCGGCCGACCTGGCGCACAGCCTCGGTCTTGACCTTGTCGGAGCTGTCCAGGACAGCGTGAAGCAGGTCCTTGCCCTTGGCATCCTCTACAAAGCGGCGGGCTGCGCCACGAAGACTGGGACGAGGGCGCTTGGGGTGCTCTTCGTGGCCCTCGGGGGGCTTTGGGGGTTCGTGCTCGCTCATGGATCACCTCGGGGGGAGTGTAATCCCCGCGCGCTGCTCCTCAAAGAAGGCCTGCACCTGAGGAAGAACTACCCGGGCTGGGCCGGTGACTCGGCGGGCATCGGGCAAGGCGTTGATGAACAGGCGCCCGTACCACATCTCGTGGAGGCGCCGATCCAGGATCGCGACCACACCGCGATCGCTCTGGGAGCGCACCAAGCGACCAAAGCCTTGGCGAAGCTTGAGCACCGCTTCAGGCAAACTGAGGACGCGGAAGGGGTCCCGGCCTTGGGCACGCACACGCTGATGACGGGCCTGAGCAACGGGTTCGGTGGGCACGCGAAAGGGCAGCTTGGGAATGACCACTAGTCGCAGCCCTTCGCCCTTGACGCTCACCCCTTCCCAGAAGGAGTCGGTCCCCACCAAAATGGCCCCGTGGCTCTCCTTAAAGCGATGAAGCAGACGTTCGCGACCGGATTTCCCCTGTTGAAGCACAGGATAGCGGTCACCGAGTTCTCTCTCCAGACGGGTCCCGAATGCTCGCACCGCGGCATAGCTGGTGCACAGCACAAAGGCCCCACCTTGGCTGGCGCGCACCAGATCCACCAACACATCCCCGACCCGCTCGATGTAGTCGGATGCCTCGGGACGGGGCAGGTCACGCGGCAGCGCAAGCAGGGCCTGATCTCGGTAAGAGAAGGGACTGGGTAGCTTGGAGGTAATGGCGTCTTCTACGCCAGATGCTTCAAAGAAGTGGGCGAAGGAGTCCTGGACAGCCAAGGTCGCGCTGGTCGCTGCAGCACCTTCCATTCGAGACCAGAGAATGTCGTCGAGGAGCGGCGCGACATCTACCGGGGCTTGGCAGAGAGCAACCGCATGGCGGCGATCCTGCTCGATGTAGCGCACCTGCCCCTCAGCCTGCTCCAGGAAAGCGCGCATCTCTTTGTGTTTGGCACCGATGCGTCGAACGGCCCGCTGCACGTCCATTACCGGCTGCGCCTGGTCCACCGGAATGTTGCACTCCTCTAGGGTCTGGAGGATGCTTCCCAAGCGGTCGTGCAGCTCCCTTAGGTCATTGGCCATCTCAGCCACAGTTGCGGCCGCGTCTTGCCAGTCGGCCCCCTGGTGGTCCTGGTAGTTGATGCGCCGTTGGGGCTTTCCGCCCAGCAGCTTGATTCCCACATGGTCAAAGCCGCCCTGGAGCTGATCCCGCACTGCAGTGGCTTGATCGATGGCCATCTCCGCCCGCTCCACGATCTGTGGCGCTTTGGAGCCAAAGCGCCCGGCCACCTTTTTGAGGGCCCCCTCTCTGCGGCGACGAGACAGCAGGGGGTTGATGGCGCGCTGGATAGACTTGGCTGTGGCTCGCTGGGAGGTCACCGAGGTAGCAGCATCTTGAAGGTGGTGGGCCTCATCCAAGATGACCCGCGAGTAGCGCGGCACGATGCCATCCCCGCCGGTCTGCCCCTTGATGTGCAGGTCTGAGAGCAAGAGTGCGTGGTTTAGAACCAGGACGTGGGCCGCCGCAGCCTTTCGCCGGGCCCGGTAATAAAAACACTGGTTGTAATGAGGACAGCGGGTACGAAGGGTCTGGTCGGAGTCCGACTGAACGCGCTCCCAGAGCTCTCCTTCCACGTCGAAGCTCATGTCCTGCATGGATCCCTCCTCGGCCGTGGCTGCCCAGTCCGAGATGCGCTGCAGGGTCTCAGCGTCGACTCCGTCCGCCTGTGCTGCAGCCAGCTTTCGCCTGCACAGGTAGTTTCCACGCCCCTTGAGCAACGCAGCTTCGAACTCCAGTCCACCCTTTCGGGCCAGAGGCAAGTCCGAGGACCAGAGCTGGCCTTGCAGGGTGCGGGTGTAGGTGCTCACCGCCACCTTGGAGTCATTGGCCTGGGCCCACAGAATCGCAGGAACCAGGTAAGCCAAGGACTTACCGGTTCCGGTCCCGGCTTCGACCACCAGGGGCTGTCCCCCGTCCAGCGCATCGGCCACCTGCTCAGCCATGAGGCGCTGTGCCGGTCTGGCCTCGGCGTCGGGCATGGCCCTGGGGAGTCCCACCTGGAAAAAGTTGGCAAGCGCGAGCCTGTCGATGGGATGGCGCTGCTTCTTCGCTGGCTCCACGACCCAGTTGTCCTTCCGTACCCCGGAGTCGACAATGATCACGCCGATGCCTTCGTCGCCGTAGCGGTTGGCCAGGTGAAAGTCGGCGTCACTGGGCCGCAAGTCACCAGAGGGGTGGTTGTGGATGACCACCTGCCCGGTGCGGGGACGCTCCATCAGAGCGGGCACCGCGCCCTCGGTGCCCCGGCAATGCACCTCGAGATGGGAGACCCGACCGAAGAGATCCACGTCCCCGATCGCGAAGACTTCGACCCCGCCGGCCTCGCGAATCGCGTCCCGCAGGCGCTGCGCGGCATTCGGGGTGAAGCGGAGAGCGGCCATGTTCAGTAGTTAACGCATCGACCCACGCCAATCCCGATGCTACAACTGGCGGCTAATATATCTTGACGGCGCAAGGGTAAAACCAGCGCGAGAATGGAAGCGAAGATGCGGGTGATTCTGGCAGGCGGTGGCACAGGCGGACACGTGTACCCGGCCTTGGCGATGGGAGATGCACTCCGCGAGCGAGGCCACCATGTCGAGTACATGGGGGACCCAGACCGGCTGGAAGCACGGGTCGCTCCTGAACGCGGCTACCCCTTTCACCCCTTGCGGGCGCCCAAATACCCTCGGGGTGGCCTGAGCGGAAAGGCGCGCTTCGCCTTCTCATTGCTCGGCGCGACATTTCGGGCCCGCGGTATGCTCAAGTCCTTGGACGCAGAGCTGGTCCTTGGCGTTGGCGGCTACATCTCCGCCCCCACAATCCTGGCCGCATGGACCCTGGGCATCCCCCGGGTCATCCACGAGGCCAACTTGGCCCCAGGCCTGGCAAACCGCCTGTGCGCCAAGGTCGCCAACCTAGTGCTACTCACCTACGAGCAGTCCGGTCCACGCCTGGGTGGCTCCGCCGAGAAACACCTCGTGGGCTGCCCGGTGAACCCCAAAGTACTGCAGGGAGACCGCACTGAGTCCTTGGCCCACTTCGGCCTAAACCCCGAGCAGCCCGTGCTCCTGATGATGGGTGGCAGCCTGGGCGCAGCGACCCTGAACGCCGTCGCTCTGGCCGCAGCGCGCATGCAGGATCGCCCCTGGCAGCTGCTGTGGATCACCGGACCGCGCTACTACGGCGAGGCCTCACGCGACCTTGGCGCAGTGCCACCCGGTGTTGCCCTTGTGGACTACGAGAACCAGATGGGTCGAGCCTACGCAGCGGCCGACCTGGTCCTGGCCCGGGCCGGATCCAGCACACTCTCTGAGATCACCGCTCTGGGTAAGCCCGCGGTGCTGATCCCCTCCCCCAACGTCACGGACAACCACCAGGAAGCCAACGCGCGCGGCCTGGAGCACCTGGGTGCGGTGATGGTCTTTGTAGAGAAGGGTCTGGACGTGAACCGCACGCTGGACCGGATCACCCAGTTGCTCCGCCAGCCCTCTGCCCTGGAGTCGATGTCCGAGGCCAGCCGCGCCCAAGGCAAGACTCACGTAGCGGAGCAGGTCGCTGTGCTGCTCGAGAGCAAGTTCGCCAGCAAATGATCTGAAACCACAGATGCAGTCAGAGACGCTTCTGTGGTTTCAGTGAGTGCTCAGCCCGCCTTGGGGTCAAAGGCGCGCACTTCTACCCAGCTGAACAACTCTGACCAGCGCTCACTGCGCCCCAGCCGTACCCGCTCAAAGCCACCGTGCCACTGCACGCGCACCTCTCCACTGAGGGAGGCAGGCCGGTCGATCTGAGGGGGAATGTTCAGGCTGATCAACGCGGGCTCGCGACGCGTCGGCCGAGGGAGAACGACGCGAACCTGATAGATGCGACCGTCGATCTCCCAGACTTGGCCCTGCTCCAGAATCAGCTTCCTGCCCTTGCCGCTGGGCAACTCCACCGTCTCGATGACATCGCCCATCTGCATAGAGAGCAGCCCGCGGACTTGCTCCAGCTGGGCGCCGCTGAGCATGGCGAGATCGATCCAAACCCCCTCTGCCTTGGCATAGCTCTCCCCGCTGGGCGTCGAGGTTTGACTCAGCACACCGCTCAGCACGGGCTCCGAGCTTCTACAGGCGGTCAGGTTCAGGGCGATCAGCAGCAGCAAGAGGTCCTCTGGTTTCCAGTATGCACCGGGTTAAGGCACCGCCATGTACAAGGCCCCAATCCGCGTGACCCTCAAGACCTTCGCCCAGCTACGCGAACTGCGCGGTGTGGAGAGCGAGGAGCTGGAGTTGCCCAGCCAGACCTCGGTAGCGCAGCTATTTGTGCAGGTGTTCGGCACGGGGCCCTTGGCTGATCTTCCGGTGGCCTATGCGCTGAACCACGCTCTGGTCCCTCCGCAGACGCTGCTGAGCGATGGCGACACCCTGGTTCTCCTGCCACCCGTCGGAGGTGGGTGATGTTTGAAATCTCCGCCTCGCCGCTGGACGTCCAGCGCTATCGGGACGCCGTGGAGCACCACAGCTGCGGCGCACTGCTGGTCTTTGAGGGCACCGTTCGAGACAACTTCGACGGACGGCCGGTGCGCGGCTTGGAGTACCAGGCCTACCCAGAGCTTGCTCTGCCGGTGATGGAACAGATCACAGCCGAGCTACACCGCACCCACCCAAAGGCCCGGGTTGCAATCGCTCATCGAACGGGTAGTCTGGCACTCGGACAGGTCAGCATGGTCATCGCTGTCGCCACCCCCCACCGCGCCGGGTGTTACGAAGCCAGCCGTTTCCTAATCGAAGCCCTGAAAGAGCGGCTGCCGGTCTGGAAGAAGGAGATCTTCGCTGATGGCGACGCCCACTGGAAAGCCAACGATCCCGATGCACCACCAGTCCCAGGCAGTGCCTGAGGCGGAGCGTCTCTACAAGGAGATCGCCTACGGCGAGTACATCGATCCGGACCACAATCCCTACCTCAACCTGCACCGGAGCTGGGGCAGACCCGTCTTAACCTCGGAGCAGTCCGCAGCCTGTAGAGGCGCATGGGAGCAAGAGTTTGGCCGTAAGGCCACGCTCAACGTGGAGATCGGAACCGGAAACGGCTTCTTCTTCTCTGGGATGGCGGAGTCTCATCCGGACCAGAACTGGCTGGGCATCGAGATTCGATTCAAGCGGGTCATTTTGACGGCAAAGAAGCTGCGCGCGGCATGCACGGAGTCCAACAGCCGCATCTGCCGCTACGACGCCAGCGGCCTGACGGATCTCTTCGTGCCGGGTGAGATCGACACCTTGTACATCAATCACCCCGACCCCTGGGACAAGGAACGCTGGGCCAAGAACCGCCTGCTTGGACCAGATTTTCTAGACAGGATCGCGATCCTGATGAGTCCAGGCGCCGAACTGCGCATCAAAACGGACCACTTGGTGAACGTCAAAGCGGTGCTCGAGCACATTGCTGGCCGCCCCTTTGAGCTCTTCGCACGCTGCGACGATGTCAGCGCAGAGGGTGCTCCCTGGGCCGGCGACATCGTCACCAACTACCAGCGCAAGTTCGATGAACGAGGGCTACCGGTGTATGCCCTGCGGCTGCGACGTCTCTAAAGGCGGCCTCTCGGCCGTTCGAGCCCAGCTTTACCGCCCAATTCAGGGGGTCACCTCCCTTGTCCAAGCGCCCGAGCTTGCTATGATGAACTCCTGAACGAACAAAGATTGCCGACCCGGCAGCTGAAGCGGAAAACAATGCGGTTTCGGGGCAAAGAGTACGACGGCGAAGGGGTCACCATCGCTGTGATCGACTCCGGCATCAACGTGAGCGACCCACGCTTGTCGGACACTCACATCGAGGGCTGGAGCATCGCCTTGGGCGCAACGGGTCACGCACTGCTGGGCGCAGACTTTCACGATGAAAACGGCCACGGCACCGAAGTGGCGGTGGCCATTCACAAGGTCGCTCCAAAAGCCAAGTTACTAGCCGTCAAGATCATGGGGGCCCGACTCAAGACCTCGGCTGACCTGATGGCTGCTGGCATTGAGACGGCCACACGAAACGGCGCCCAGATCATCAACATGTCGTTGGGAACACCCAACATGGGCAAGGCCCTTCTGCTGCGGGACTGCTGCGCCTTGGCTGTAGAGAACGACTCGGTCGTGCTGGCCGCTGCACATCCAATGGGTGACCGGGCCTACCCGGCCGACCTGCCAGAGACGGTGGGTGTCGCCAGCCACAAGGACTGTCCCCTGGAGAAGTTCTACTACTTCGCTCCACACCGCTTCCCGCGCAAGGAGTGGGGCAACCTGACCGGCAAGTTCTTGGCCCACGGATTCGCCGTAGAGCGAGACGTTGGCGGACGCAAGCCCTACCGCTCCTCGTCCATGGCAACGGCCTACTTGGCCGGCAAGACCGCTTGCCTACGCCAAGCTCTGCCCAACGAAAACTCCGTAGGTGTAGTGGAGGTGCTCAAGCGCTTGGCGCTGACTCCGGTCCCCGAGATCGGGTACGCCTGAGCAGACGAAAGGTTTTTCTGGGGCCCGCGGAGAGCCGCCCCAACGCCGCACGCCCGATGAGCGACGCCCATTACGCAACTAAGAGAGCAGCTCAACCAGCTCTTTGCCTGAGCCTGAGAAGCCTCGGACTTGGGCAGCCCGCTCTGCATGCTCCGCACTGCCTGCGGCAAACTTGAGCTCGGCGCGCGCACTGAGCTGGTCCAGGGATTCCCCGGCCCCGCCATCTGGCACATGGCGGGTCTCCGGCCAGAAACCACCACGGGTGGTGGAGAGACGCAAGTCCACGGGCAGCGTGAAGCGGAAGGCCTTCAGGTCCACCGTGCTCAAGTCTCCTTCAGGCCGACGGATCAGGCCCAGCAGACCCGTAGGCCGGTGTTTGAAGAGCCCCTTGAGTTCCTCCCTGGAGACCGGAGTCCCCAATCTAGGCCCCCCTGCGCCCATTCTGGCAAAGGCCGCTTGGAGGTCGGACAGGGATAGCTCAGACAAGAGTGGACCCAGCTGCTCCACCAAAGCTTGTCCAGCCTGGAGGGTGTAGGCCCAGTGGTGTTCTACCTGTACGGTGGCGGCAATCTGTTCGATGGCTGGCAGCTCTTCCTGCCACCAATCGTGGGTGAGCTGCTCGGCGCCGATCTCATGGCCCTTGCCAAGCACCCCGAAGAGGCTGGCCAAGTTCCAGGTCAAGCCCGGCAACCCTGGGGCCGCAGCACTCTGCATGGCCCAAGTAGGCCACGCGCAGCGCACGCGGCAGTCGGTCCACTGTTCAGGTCGGAGGCGTTTGTCTGCGGCCCGGACATGCCGGCTCAAGATCTCCACCAGCGCATCGGTCGCTGTGGCCGAGAACAACGACCCCGGCCGCAGCTTAAGACTCAAGGTGTGGGTCAGCCACGCGCTCCCCAAGCCCGCAAAGGCAGTACGCAGAGCAGTGCGACAGCCATGGGCGCCATAGAAGCCCTGCTCCCGGTCCAAAAGTTCCAAGTCCCCTTGTGCGCCTGCCTTGGCCAGCTCGACGGCGTCAACACCGGCCTGGACTGCAGCAGCGGTGGCTAAGCCACGCGCCGCCATGGTCGGCGAGAGGCCCTTGGCTACGCAGCCCAAGGCCAGGGCCAGGGCATGAGCCAGCTCCAACGCGCTCAGGCCTTGCAACCGGCCTGCGACGATGGCCGCCGCAGCAGCCTGAGTGGAGAGCCAAGCGGGCCCGGAGCTGGGAGCCAGGAGACCTGCCAAGCCGATGCGCCCGCTGACCTCGTTCGCAGCTACGATGGAGAGATCCAGCTCCGCGGCGCTGTGCTCACCTGCCAGAGCCCACGCAGCAGAGCAGGCAGCGGTACTGCTCCCCACCCAGAGCAGACTATCCCCGTAGTCCAAGGCGCCGATAAGCGTGTTGTGTGCCCGAAGAGAGCCTCGCTGAGAGCTCTTCCTGCCTCCGCCTATGACAGGGAAGTTTCCCCTGGGCGCTCCCGAGGCCAAAGCTTGGGCCAAGGGAAGTCCCGCAGCCGCCCGTAGCGCTCCTGCACAAGAGAGCTGCTGGAGGCGAGCTCGCTGCAGCGCATCTGAGGGCACCTGGTCGGCGCGGAGGTCAAGGGCCCACTGGGCGAGTGTGAGAGCGGTCTGCATGGACAAGCTTAGCGAGTTTTGTGGCGCAGCGGTGAGGCCCCTGCCCTATCGAACCTCTAGGTCGCCGCTCAACACCACAATACCGTCTTCTGCGCCGTCCAATCCGACCGCCACACTGCTCAAGCCGAAGCCTGCCAGATCTGGGATGGGGATCTCGCCCAGGGCGTCGGTCAGGCTGGGCAGCAGCATGGGCACGAGCGCCTCAAGCAGCGCCTCGGTGTCGGTGGCGTACTGGCCCCCCTCGTTGGGGTAGACCAAGTCGAAGCGAACGCTGATGTCACCCAAGCCTGCGCTCAAGGTGTTGTCGCTGCCCGCAGAAAGATCCAGACCGGCATCGACCTGGACATAGACGCGCATGAACAGGTTCGCCTCGTCGACAGCACCGTTGTAGATGCTCACCTCCAAGTCACCGATCTGCATGTCCAACAGGGAGCTTCCCGTCCCGGGTAAGACCACGGGCGGCAAGTACGCGCTCGTGGCGATGCTCAACTCCGAGAGCTCCGGCAAGAAGTCGCTCAGGTCGGACAGGTCAAGCCCCAGCTCCTTGGAGTCCATCTGCAGTTCGAGGAGGCCGCCGCTCCAGAGCCCGTAGAGGGCCTGGTTGATGAAGTCCTGGTTGAGCCCCAGTGTCAGGTCGTCCGTGGAAGCACTGTAGCTGGGCGTACTGTAGGGGTAAGTCAAGCTGCCAGGGCTGTAGTGCGGGACAACCACGGTGCTTGCGGTGAAGTAGGTCTCCAACCCCAAGGTCATTCCCGTGTCGTCCACGCTGACTGCACTTGGGACCGCATCCAAGTCGTAGGTGTTCGCCTCGATCGGGAAGGTGTAGCCAATCTCCAGACCCTGTACGGCGTCAGCCACCAAGTCCGGAATCTCGTCCTGGGCCATGTCGGCCAAGGCGTCAATCAGGTAGCCCTCGATGAGCCCGTCTACATCGATTCCGAAGAAGTCCACAACGTCGTAGAGCCAGCCATCCAGGTCAAAGTCGAAGTTCTGGGTGCTGGCGGAGGCGTTGGCGACAGTGACGCCCAGAACACCGGAGGTGACGTAGGGGGTCATATCCATGTTCAGCTTGATCCAGTCGGCCTGGATGTACCCGCTGCCCGAGTAGCTGATTCCAATCACCTTGCCCGAGGCGCTCCAGTTCATGAAGATGTCGTTGATCTTGGCTTCTGTGTCCAAGTACCCGCCGCTGGTGGGGTCGATGTCCAAGTCCGTCGTGCCGACGGAGGGGTTGGTCAGGTAGAAGCTCACCGAGTACCAAGTGATGCAGCCAAACCAACCAAAGCAGGTCTCCGAAGAGTCTGAGAAGACCGGACTGGGGATGCTGCTGGCGAGCAGGTCGGTATTGACGAAGTCGCCGGCCAGGGACTCCAAGGCGTCAAAGCCGCTCTCGCTGATTCGTGCTTGGATGCCCGAGTCGACCCCGTTGCCGTAGGGGGTGTACTCACCGGAGAGGCTCGCTCGCAGGTCGTTGGACCCGTTGCCATCACCGTCGACCGCGTCGGTCTCCAAGAGCGTGGTGCCAAAGTCCAGGTCTTGCCAAGCCTCCCAGGTACCGTCGCCGTTCAAGGTGGCAGCGGTGCCGTTGACGTAGATACCTGCGACTCCACTCCACTCATCCGACGCTGTGCCAGAGACATACAGGCCGATATCGGTTGTCTCGTAGCCGCGCTCTGGGAAGAGGATTTCGAGCACCGGACCGGTACTGTCAATCAGGAGCGGCCCGACGCTGTCGCTGAGAACACCGTCCAGGGTGCTGGCGTATACGGTGAAGTTGCCTTCTTGCAGCCAAGTCACCGCGTTGTATTCAATTTGTGCACCCTCGGGCTCGACCCACAGGTCAAAGCCACGGTCCACGGGGTTTCCGTAGCTATCCACGATAGTCACGAGAGCAAGAGCGGTCTGATTCAGCTCGTAGCCGGGCCGGTCAAGGGCTAGGATGAGCTGCTCAGCTGGGCCAGGGACAACGCGGAACTCCTCGACGTCGTTGGCCTGTCCCGCGGTGGCTATGGCGACATAGGTTCCTGGCGTGGTAGCCACGAAGAAGTCACTCTCAACGGCCACAACGGAGCTGTCGACGCTGACCGTACGCGCTCCCTCCTCCGTCAGGTTTCCGTACGCGTCCCAGGCATAGACGCTGTAGCCCAGCTCCTCTCCGGCTCCGACCTGCAGATCATCCAACGCCAAGTCGACAATGGCAGCAGGGCCAGCTGCGACGTCCAGCGCTACGGTAGCGACGTAGATCTCACCCTTGTAGGTGACCGAACCCACCAAGGTGTGCTCCCCGGCGACAAGTGGTGTGAGGCGTGCCTCGTCGTAGTCGAGCAGAGCCTCCAAATCCGAAGACAGAGCGACGCCGGTCACTTCGATGGGGGTGTCAGTGCCGCCCATGTAAGCGACATAGGCCAAGTCCTCTCCAGCAACTGGGTCCTGGTCCTGAACCTCCACGACC
>JBLHMA010000055.1:0-18712 GCA_047621545.1 Cognaticolwellia sp.
TGAGGTCATTCAGGCCAAGCCGGTCGTGGCGCCGCGGGACTTCATGGTCCACGTCGGAGAGGCAAGCTATGCTCAGAATGAGAGACGAGCCGGACTCGTTCTTGATGAGCACGGGAACAAAACGGGTGTGTCTTCGCTGGTGATCATGCAGCCATCAATGGTCTTGGGAGCCTTTTGAAGAGTATCCCTCCGGTCTACCCATCTTGACGGGTCAGTGGATGCTCTCCAGCTGCGATGCGCGCCAGGCGGCGGGCTCCAGCTCCAGCACGCGATTGATCGGCCAATCGTTCAACTTTGGCAGCACGTTGGTGAGGTACTTCCAGGGGTCAACAGCGTTCAGCAGGCAGCTCCCGATCAGGGAATACCAAGTCGCAGCTGACTTTGCGCCGCCTTCACTTCCGGCAAACATGTAGTTCTTGCGACCGATGA
The DNA here is from genome assembly GCA_047621545.1 of Cognaticolwellia sp. Classification (GTDB taxonomy): domain Bacteria; phylum Myxococcota_A; class UBA796; order UBA796; family CAJQPC01; genus CAJQPC01. Next base: position 430 of record JBLHMA010000055.1, read on the forward strand.
CGGCCTGTCGGAGCGCCAGCTCGCTATAATTGCTGTGCGCCGGAATGTGGCCGTTGTCGACGAACACGGTCAGTGGTTTCCACTGGCGTAGTACGTAGCCGACCGCCTTGGCCAAGGGAGACTTTGGGGGCAGCGCGCGGCTTAGCTGTTGGCACCAGACGCGAAAGCTGGCAAGGATCGGGCCGGTGCTCCGCCGCCGCTGCCGTGCTCGGTCTACTGGGTCCAGGTCCTTGAAGCGTCGCTCCAACTGGAAGATCTCCCGGATGGTCTCAAGCGCGCTGTGGACTCGAAAGGGGTCGGCATCCCGGGCCTCGAAGAACTTTCTGCGGGCATGTGCCCAACAGCCGGCGCGCTCAACCCCTTGCTTGCCGGCTGCCTTGTTGAAGGAGGAGCCTCCGTCGGCGACCAAAGTCCCCTGGAAGCGGGCTAGGATTTCTGCGGGGTGGTCTCCGGTGCCCTCTCGGGCGTAGGTGTAAATCACGCGGTCTGTGTCTGCCCAGTTGTAGAGATGTCCGCGGTGCGGGGTATTTCTGGAGCCCTCGAGCACCTTGAAGCCGGTAGCATCAGACTGCAGCCAAGGCCCCGAGGTCAACTTGGCCAACATCGCGGCGACCAGCATTCCCGCTGGCCTTGCGGCCAAGCGGAGCCAATCACAGACCGTGCTCAGTGGAAGGTCGACGCCCTCCCTTCGGAAGCGCCTGACCTGGCGGTCCAGCGGGATGTGATCTGTGAACTTGTCTACGATGATCTTGACCAGTAGGCCGTCGCCGCAGAGCGCCCTGTCCAGCGCAAAGGGTGGAGTTGGCGCTGTGACCACGCCAGCTCCAGGGTGCTTTGGACAAGCACACTTGTCACGGACGACCTTGATGCGCCGGAAGTGTCCCGGCACGTAGTCCAGGCGTACGGCGGTGTCCTCGCCGATGTTCTTGAGCGCGCCGCCACATTGGGCGCAGCCTTGGTCTGGGTCCACGGTGCAGGAGAGGGTGACCTCGGGCAGCTCCGCCGGTAGCTTGCGCCGACCGTGCCCTCTCCGTCGGGGCGTCTGTTTGGGCGGCGGCGGCTCGGGCTCAATGGCCTCGGGCGCCTCCCACAATGCAAGCTGCTCCGCGGTGGGCTCAAAGCGTTCGCGACGGGTGCCCATCGCGCTCTGCTTGAGCTGTTCATTCTCTCGCTTGAGGCGCGCGACAGTGCCCTCTATGGCTTCCAACTTCGCATTCGCCAGCGCCAACGCGACCTTGAGTGCAGCAATTTCCTCTAACAGGGACATACTCAGAATGTATTCAGTGCATGGCCGTCTGTCTAGTCAGAAAGTGGTGGCTCCCAACGTTTTCCTGGCTCAAGGCGCAGCAATTGCAGGCCGTCGATGAAGACCTCGAGCTCGGCCTTGGACAAGCACACACTGCGCGTCCCTTTGTGGAAGGCCGGCATGTGGAAGCGTCCGCGCTCCAGCCGCCGATAGAGCAGGTTGAAGGCTCCCCGGTCCCACCACAAGAGCTTGAGCGCAGTGCGACGGCGGTTGTGGAAGACGAAGAGGTGACCGTTGGTGGGGTCCGCCTCCAGGATGGCCTGGACCTGCCCAGAGAGCCCGTCTATTGACTTTCGAAAGTCAGCGTGTTGCACGGCTAGGTGAATTCGGGTGGTGCCAAAGTTCAACACAATGCGGCCATCAGCCGGCGCAGTTCTTGGCGATCGAAGCCAGGAGGGACCTGGATGCACATCTCGCCTACGTGAACCATGAAGTCTCGTGGAGCCAATGGCTCGGCTTGGACCACTTCAAGGAAATGGGGCTCGGCAGACGTCAGCCAGCGCCGAAAGGTGTTGATCGAGATGCCGACTTGTTTAGCAAATGCAGCTTTGCTCAAGCTGGACTGTTGCCAGCGCTTGACCAGTTGCTGTTGTTCGGATGCGCTTCGGCGGCGGCGTGTTGTACCCATGGAGACCTCCTGCAGAAGGACTACACGGGCTGCTCGGGACCTTCAAGATGGGTAGGTCGGATGCTTACTTCTTCACCAGGACGAGGACCAGTCTCTGCCGAACGGGGTGGCCTCGCAGATCTGTTTGCTGGGCCAGCCCTTCCTGGCCAGGTAGACCACCTGCAGCCGATGCTTCAGGCCGCCGTTGGATTCCCGAGTGTAGAGCCTGTCCAGCTCTTCTACTATTAGATAACCAACGACAAAGATACGACGAGACACGGCGTTTTTCCTCGCCTGTCTCCTATGCTGTCCGGAAAAAACTGTATAGCTTGATCTTGATCCGATTCTTAAACCTGATCTGGAATCAGATCCGCAACCCACCATCCACTTCCACAACCCGACCCGAGAAGTACTCACAGGCCACGATGAACTTCACCGCCTCCCAGATCTCCTCCGGCTCGCCGATCCGTCCCAGGGGCACGGGCTTGACGACCTTCTCCAAGACGGCAGGAGGCACGCTCTCTATCATCGGGGTGCGTACAAACCCGGGTGCGATGGCCCCGACACGGATGCCGTAGCGGCCCAGCTCCTTGGCCCACACCACTGTGTTGGATGCGACGCCGGCCTTGGCGGCGCTGTAGTTGCCCTGGCCCATGTTGCCAGCTCTGGAGATGGAGCTGATGTTCACGCAGACCGCGGGTACGGCGGCGTCGATTGCGCGGTGGGCGAGCTCCCGCATGCACAGGAAGGGGCCGGTCAGGTTGACCGCCAGGACCTGGTCCCACTGGGCCTTTGGGAAGGGCTTGAGCGCGCCGGTCTCCCGGTCCTTCTTGATGAGCAGACCATCCCGAATGATACCGGCGTTGTTGACGAGCACGTTGACGGGACCGCCCATCGCCTGCGAGGCCTGCTCGAAGAGGCGGGCGACCTGCTCTTCACTGGAGACGTCGGCCACAAAGCCCGGCACCCCCAAGGCATCCTGAGTGCTGGCCACGCCTTCTGCGTTCACGTCGCAGAACACCACGTGCGCGCCATGGGCCTTGAACTGTTCGGTGAAACAGGTGCCCATGCCGGATGCGCCGCCGGTGACCAGGGCGCGTACGTCGTTCATTTTCATGTTGTCGTGTCCATAGAGCCGGAGCGGCCCTGTCGAAGGAGAGGAACAAGGAACAATATCAGCCCAAGAAGAGCACCGTTCACAGGTCCGGAGTTGTTGCTACAACCACCTCTGCAATCGCCTCCCGAGGGCGAGGTCATGCCCGAGGGGGCGCTGTCCGAGGGGCCGGTGTCTCCGGTCTCTCCGCCAGTCTCCTCCAGACCCGTGTCTGCGGTGTCCCCGCTGTCTCCCGTGTCCGCAGGCTCGGGATCCGCCAAGACGTCTTGAACCCAGCCCAAGGTGTCCTCGCTCTGGTAGCGGGCGCCGACCGCTGTCATCCAGCCGTCCTCTTGCGGGTCGGCGTTGCCCTGTGCGATGAGCAGAGATCCCGTCACAGTGCTGGCGTAGAGCAGGTCCAAGTGGGAGAGGTTGGCCGTTCGGGTCTCTTGGATCACGGATCCCCGGGCGGTCAGAGCGGCGCCGTAGGTTGCGGAGTCTGTGAACACCACGCCGTCGCTGGGTCCCGTGATCTCGCCGAGCAGGAGCTTGCCCTGGGCCAAGCCCTGCACCTCTTGTTCTGCCAAGCCAAAGGGCTCCAGGGTGCTGCCGACGGCTTCTGCCAAGAGCGCCGCCCACTGGTCCGTGCTCGAGGTGCTCAGGTCTACCCAGGCTTGGCCAAAGACCTGAGCGAGCAGGGTCTCGGTGGCGTTGGGCATGAGAGGGTTGGTGCCGGCCAGCAGGAAGACCTCCACGGACGGATCGGCGCCGTTGTCTGCAAGATGTGCTAACAACTCTCCACCATCTACCACAGCATCATCGATCCCTTCGCTGTAACTGTAGAAGCCGTAGCCGCCCTCATAGGTCGTGTACCAGTCCTGTTGGACCGCGTAGATCCCAAGCCAGGGCATCGAGCCGGGCAGAGGGTGGTCCTGGCGAGCCAAGATCTGACGCTGTCCTGGGAAGATGTCCGCGCCGTCCGCGAGCATGTCTTGGTCGCTTAGGTCAGTGACCCAGGCGGGCGCCGAGGTGCCATACTGGTAGTACGCGGACCAGCTCGATGGCGCGAAGGTGGTGTCCGCGTCAAGGGCAGCATAGTTGTTGCCCGACCAGCGGTACAGGGTGTCCACCCCACCCAACGGTGTGCCGATGAACACGGCCCGGCGCACATCTCCACGGTACTGTGTTCCATGGCTTGAGTAGGCTGTGTTGTCCCAGTCTGCCCCACTGTGATGACTCAGGTAGACGGCGCTTGCAATGCCGCCTTTGGAGTGAGAGACCACGTCCACTTGGGCAGCGCCCGTGCGCACTTGAATCCGTGCGATAGCGTCGGCGACCGCCTCGGCCTGCATGAACACATCGCCGTGGGGATGGGCGAAAGTGATGGCGTAGACCGGGCGTCCGGCCTGGTCCATCTTGGTGGCCAGGGTCACAAAGCCGCGGCTGCCGTTGTCTCCGGCGCCGGGGACCAGGAGGATGGGCGTGCCGGATGCGCTGGCCTCGTTTGGGCCAATGTGCAGCAAGAAGTCGGAGGAGGCCGGGGTGCCCGTGCCAAAGCAGCTCTTCATCCAGGGGGAGAACTCTCCGTCCTGCCACGCGATGCCTTGGTTGAAGGACTCCTGAGAGAAGAGCTGCACGTTGGGGTCTGTGTGGCGCTCGATGGCGCTCCAGAGCGGGATTTCGCCGTCTTGGGTGAAGGTCTCCTGACCGGTGAAGGTCTCCACGGGTGTGCTGGGATCGTAGTCGGTGGTGGCCCCGGCCAAGCTGGCCCAGAGGAGGAAGTTCACAGGGACTCCAAGAATTCGCCCAAGGCTTTGTTGAAGGTCTCTGGTGCGTCATGGTGAACCGTGTGACCGGCGCCCTTTACCATCAGCAGCTCACTTCCGGGGATGGCTCGCTGACCGGCTTCTGCGACGCTGCGGGTGCGGCCGCCGGTGAACACCGGGTTGGGGATCATGCGGTCGGCGGTGCCAAACACGATCAAGGTGGGCACTGAGATCTGGGTCAATCTGTCTTTTACTGGGTGGTCGACCATCCCGGCCACACTCCTGGAGACGGCCACGGCTGTGCCACTGAAGCTCTCATGACGGCCGATGCGCACACGCTCCTCAATCAGGCGCTCTACGCTCGGGTCGTAGTGGTTGAACACCATCCGGGTCATGTTGGTGCGCACATTCTCCTCGGGGGTGTCCAGGGCGCGGCTCTCGTGCCAGTACTCCTTGAGCCACGCTGCGTGACCGGGCTGGAAGCTCTCAAAGCCTGCTGGGGCGGAGAGGACCAAAGCATCCACGCGATCAGGAGCGTCCAGGGCCAGGGTCAGAGCGATCTGGCCGCCCATGGAGTGGCCTACGACCACAACCGAGGACAGGTTGAGCCCGTCCATAAAGTCGGTCAGCACCGCGGCGAACCAGGGCGGAGTGTAGGCGGCATCCGGCCGGTCGCTGGCACCGTAGCCGGGCAGATCCACGGCAATGACCCGGTAGTCCGCGGTGAACGCGGGGACCTGGTACTCCCAAAAACCCATGTAGGAGCTCAGGCCATGCACGAAGAGCAGTGTGGGCTTGGTGGAGGTGGGGTCCGAGTCCACGTAGGCCAGGCGCATGTCCTGGACCTGGGTGTATTGGATGGGCATGGGGGCCCAGAGCTCGGCGGGGTCCATGGCCGCAGCGTCGGTGTAGCGGGGGGCGCAGCCGAGCAGGCCCATCATCATTGCGGAGAACATCAAAACACCAGCCAGTCGCCATGGACATAGACCATGAAGGGGTTGGGGCTGCCATCCACCACGCCGCGTCGCACGGCGTAGGCGGCTGTGACGCCCAGGTTCATGAAGAGGTAAGGCTCGCCGATCACGCGCAGGTTGACCTCGGAAGTGGAGCGATCGCTTGATCCGATCTGTGCGTGTCCCCCTCCAAGCTGCAGGGTGAGTCGGTCGGGGATTGGATCGTATCCAATGCTTCCTGTCACTGCGCGAATGCCCGCTCCAGCGCCAGATACGTCGAAGCTGTCGGCCACGGCCCGGTTGATGGAGAACAGGTCCGGGAAGAGCAGGACGCAGCCGTGGGTGTTGTAGACCGCGCCCACGATTCCATAGGAGTTGGCGGTCATCACGCCGGTATAGCGGGCAGGGTCGGCGTCGTTGGCGGAGGAGAACAGTCCCTCCAGGCGAATGATGGAGCCTTGTCCTGGCGCGTAGCGAAAGCGGGCCTCGGCATCGAGCAGCACACCGGAGACGTCCACATCGGGTAGGCCCTCTACGTAGAGTCGGCCCAGGTTCCAGGTGGCCAGGGCGCGCAGGCCCAAGGGACCTTCGGAGAGCGCGGCGTTGTACCCGGCGTCGAAGGACAGCCAGTTCAGGTCGGCGTCCACGCTCGGTGCATCGCCTTCTCCGTCGTTGCGCAGGTCCAGGCGCGGGCCACCCTGCAGGTCCGAGAGTGCGGAGGTGGGACCCAGACCAAAGATGCCGCCTTGGCCGCCGGAGCGATCCCGCAGGTGCCAGGCGTGCAGCCCGAGGGTGGTGGCGTAGGCCGGGTGCCACTCCACATCGGCGACCAGCAAGGCCACGTCGTCTTGAAGCGCGCTGGCGTTCTCGGAGAGGGTTGTCGCGCCGGCCCGCCAGCGCCAAGCGGTGCCGAAGGAGGTGTCGTGGTGGCCGTGGGCGATGAGCCCGGTGGCCTCGGAGCCGAAGAACATCAGCCCCCCGCCGCTGCGGAAGAGATCCTGGGGACCGGCCGATGCGGGGTCGTGCACCCCATCGTTGACGAACTGCTGCCCAAAAGTGAGCTTGAGCCAGTCCCGGGGGGTGACCGCCACGTTTAGGCGTCGGGTCTGCAGGTTGACCTGGTCGGCCCCAAAGCCTCCGCCGGTGTTGCCCCCCTCGCCGTAGGACAGGTCTCCAAAGGCGAAGTCGATCTCAAAGCCCACGTTGAGCTGAACCTGGCCGTCCAAGATGGGGGGCGCGTAGCTCAGGAAGGTGTTGGCGCGAAGCTCCGTGTACATGGCCGGTGGACCTTCCTCGAGCACAACGGTGCTGTTGGAGCCGCCGAGCTGACCGACGAGCTGGCCGTTGTAGAAGGGATTCTGGGTGGCGATGTTGGTCGCGCTGGACCGGGTCTGTACCAGTCCCAGATAGCGAAAGCCCGAGTCGGGAGCCTGCGCTTGGGGCTGCACGACCTCCATCGCTCGGGCATCCAAGGGGGCGCCGGCGCTGGAGGGGTCCGCGCCGGACGAGGCGGCGCCTTCGGCCGAGAGGGCCGTGGAGCTGAGCAGCGCTGGCAGCCAGAGCATCACTGGACTTGAAAGACCTGCACGTTGTCCCCTTCGGTCAGGCCGGTGCCCGATGTGCTGCCAAAGCCGCTCTCTGGGGTGGGAGCGGTGTAGCCCAGGCCATCCTGGACCACTTCGTACTGCATGGTGGTTCCGTCGACGTCGAAGATGCCGCGGGAGACCCCGTCCTGGGGTTGGATCTGGGTGACCACGATGCCCTGGGGATCTGTGCTGTTGTCCGCGGCGTAGGTGCCACTGTAGGTGGTGGGGGCGCCCTCAGTGTCGGTGGAGATGACCGTGTAGGTGCCGTCATCGTTGAAGCTTGCTTCGACCTTGACCACGCTGAAGTAGCCCAAGAGCACAGAGACGTCCTCGCCCTCGGAGAGCCAGTCTCCGACGATGCGCGCCGCTTCTTCTTCGCCGGTGTCGGCGGTGTCGGCGGTGTCCGAGGTGTCGGTGGTCTCGGCCGTGTCATCGGTGGTGCTGTCCACGTCGTCGGGCTGGCAGGCGAGAAGGGAGAGGCTCAGGGCCAGGGCGGTGAGGCTGCGAATGCGCATGGGAGGCTCCAGGTTCAAAGGGTCAGCTGGCGCAAGGCCTGCTTGTCGATTTTGCCGCTTGCCGTACGGGGAAGATCTGCCTGTACAACGTAGCGTTTGGGAAGTTTGTAGCGGGCCAGAATTGGGCTGAGGTGCGCCCGCAGCTCTTGCTCGCTGAGTGGCTGGCCAGCGCGTGGCTCGATGAAGGCTTGGCCCACCTCACCCCAGCGGGGATCTGGCACGCCGATGACCGCTGCGTTGGCGACCTTGCTGCACTGCAACAGCGCGGCCTCGATCTCAGCCGGGTAGACGTTCTCGGCCCCGGAGATGAACATCTCTTTGGAGCGGCCGCAGACCGAAAAGAAGCCCTCGGCATCGCAGGAGAGGATGTCTCCGGTCTTGAACCAGGGGCCGTCGAAGGCCGCCGCTGTGGCTTGCGGATCCTTGAGGTAGCCACCAAAGACCGCTGGGCCGGAGAGCTGGAGCTCGCCGGGGGTGCCGATGGGGACGGGCTGGCCTTGGGGATCGACCAAGCGGGCGGCCATGTGGTGGATGACCTGACCCACGCTGCCCAGCTTGTCCTGGATGCGCTCGGGTGGCAGCGAGAAGCAGTTGGGGCCGACCTCGGTCATGCCAAAGCCCTGGCGCAAGGGGATGTCTCGCTCCGCATAGGTCTGTAGCAGTGACTGGCCCGTTGGAGCGCCGCCGCACAGGGCATCGCGAACGCTGTGGCAGTCGGTGCCTGCAAAGTGGGGGTGCTCGGCCAGCATCTGGTAGATGGTAGGAACGCCCATGAGCAGGGTAATCCCTTCTTTCTCAATCAGGTGCAGGGCCTGTTCGGCGTCTACTTTCTCGGTGAGCACGACCCGTCCGCCGCGGTGCAGCAGTGGCGTGCTCAAGCAGTTCAATCCGCCTGTGTGAAACAGGGGCGTGAAGGTCAGGGTGCTGTCCTGGGGGGTGAGCTCGCAGGCCAGGGTGGTGTTGACCGCGTTCCAGTGCAGCTGCCCGTGAGTCAGAAGGGCGCCCTTGGGTTTCCCGGTGGTACCGGAGGTGTACATTAGGATCCAGGGTTCCCCGGGCTCCGGGCTGTGCGCCCCTTGGAAGAGCTCCGTGCCGGGTCCCGCCTCCAAGGCCAGACTGGGTCGGCCCAAGTCGGATCGGCCCAGCGTGTCCCGCATGCAGGACGACGTGATGAGCAGCTTGGAGTCGGCGTGTTGCAGCTGCCAGGCCAGCTCCGCGGGGGACAGTCGCCAGTTCATTGGCGCGAAGATGGCGCCCAACTCGGCGCATGCGAAGAGCAGCGCGAAGTGCTCGCCGCGGTTGCAGGAGAGCAGCGAGACCACGTCTCCGGGGCCCACCTTGTTGCGGTGCAGCAGGCCGGCCCACTTCAGGCTGTCTTGGTAGAGCTCGGCGTAGGTCCAGGCGCGCCCCCCGTCTACATCCAGGACCGCTTGGGTCTGTGGGCGAAAGCGGGCATGCATCTGCAGCCAGTTGGAGGTGGCCCGCATCATGTGCACGGCTCGAGGGAGGGACAGACCGAGCGAAACCACTGGTTCAACAGGGGATAGAAGACCTTGGGTCCAAAGCCGCCGACCACCACCCCGATGTGGCCGGTCTTGAGGCGCTCGATGCGGGCGTGTGGGATGAGGGATCCAATGGCCTCGACAGCGGGAGCCGGTGCGATGAAGTCCCGCTCGGAGCTACACACCAGAACCGGAACCTTGATCGAGGACAAGTCGATGCTCTCCCCCCGAATCTGCCAGCTTCCTTTCATCAGGGCGTCCTTCTGGTAGGCCTGCTCGATAAACTCTTGCGCGAAAGCACCCGGTAGAGGCACGTTCTCTTCCAGCCAGCGCTCGCGGATCATCACCCGGCGCAGGCGCTCGGGATCGTGGGAGGCCTGCTCGATGGCCAGGTACTTGGACCAGTTTCCCATGGGATCGAGCAGCTTAAAGGCGGGCTTCATCACCTCTACCGGGACCAGGCCGTCGGAGGAGATGCTGCGGTGCACATCCAGGTGGGCCACCAGCTCGCGGAAGCGTCCGGCCTGCTCAAAGTCGAAGGGCGCGTTGAGCACGCAGAGTCCCGCGATTCGGTCTGGACGAAGTGCGGTCAGCATGGCCGAGAGGGTGCCGCCCATGCAGTAGCCCATGACCAAGGCCTTGAGCTGACCGGCGTGCCTACAGGCCCGGTCGATGCTGCGGTGCAATAGATCTAGCAGAACGTAGGCCACGTCTTCTTCGGCGTCTTCGGCCTGGGGGATGCCCCAGTCCACCAAGTAGACCGGGTGGCCCTGCTCGGAGAGCGCCTGAACCAGGGAGCGGCCGGGCTCCAGATCCAGGATGTAGGCCCGGTTGATCATGCTGGGGACGAGCACCACGGGGGCTCTCTGCTCAGCGCCTTTTGGCGCGTAGAACTTGAGCTGCAGCTTGTCGTGTTGGTGAACGACCACGAAGGCTGTCTGGCCGACACTGGGGCGGGGCATGGTGCTGTGAATGTGCACGCCGCGTCGCACGCGCTCGACCTGGGAGAGGCCGTCGATGGGCAGCCAAGCTTGGCCGGCGGCCTTGAGGGGATCGGGGGCGGGACCGGACATGAGTCAGGCCTGGCCGGCGGTGGAGCGCTGGGCGAGCAGCAGGTCGATCTTGGCGTCCATACTGGAGAGGCGTGTCTCCAGCTCCAAGCGGGTCTCGGCAGCCTGGATCCGAGCGAGCAGAGCGTCTCTCTCCGAGCTCAAGAGCTGGTCTCGCAGGCCGAGAATTTCATCCTCCAGCTTGAGCTGGCGGTCCTCCAGGAGCGAGGCGATGCGGGCCACACGCTGGAGATCTTTGCGGGTGGGCAGGTGCAGTTGCTCCAGACCCTGGTCGACCTTGTCCTGGTAGGCCGAGCGCGCTTCGGCGTTGTTCGCCAGGTTCTCGCCCATGGACTTGAGAAAGGCCGGAGACTCCAGGACCTCGTCCCACCATGCGGTCGAAGACTTCTCCCAGAGCTCGTACATTTGTCCCGAGAGCTTGGTGAAGTCCGGTTGCTGTGCATTGCTCATCAGGTCTCCGCTGCGTTGCCCGCACTATATGGAGAGATATTGCAGTGCGTCAACATAAATGTTGTCTTGCAGCATGATTTGAATCCTGCACTGGGCTATCCTGTGGCTGTTGGAGGCCCAGTGCGGCTGATTAAGAAGTACGCGAACCGGCGTCTCTACGACACGGAGACGAGCGCCTACATCAACCTGGCGGAGCTGGCGGAGCTGGTCCGGGGTGGCATGCGCGTAAAGGTGGTCGGTGTGAGCGACGGTGCAGACCTGACGCAGGAGGTCTTGCTGCAGGTGGTCTTGGAGCAGCTCCAGGGCGGCGGGCTGTTCACGGTGTCTATGTTGCACCGCATGATCCGCTCGTCAGGGGATGATCCATGGCAGCAGTTGCTCCGCACCCAGCTTGGCGCGGGCATGGAGCTGCTCAGTGCGCAGATGGACCAAGTGGAGACGCTCTTTGGCTTGGGGCCTGATGGGCCAGCGCCCCCAAAGGAGGCTCCTGCGGCTCCGACATCGGTGCGCACCCCAGCTTGCGCGCCAGATATTGGCCAGCCCACCCATCCAGGAGATGCCGGGATGGCAGCGCTTCGTGAGCGCTTGGCTGATTTAGAAGAGCGGCTAAAGTCCGCTACTTGAGCAGGTTCTTGCCCTTGTGGTTCACGATCTCAAGTCCGCCGCTCGTGAAAGAGAGGCGCGCGTCGCCGCGACCATTGCCACCAAAGATGTTGCCTACATCCATGGTCCAAGCGCCGCCCACGCCCTTGTGGCCGTGGAAGAGGTTCTTGGAGCCGTCGTTCCAGGCGTCGATGCGGTTCTGAACGAAGGCTTGCTCTGCGTCGTCCAGCCGGTTTGCACCGCTCAGCTCAGAGATGTCGTACTGGCGCAGGTGGTCTTCACGGCCCGCTTCGGGCTCGACTGGGGCTTCGGCCTTGGCTTTGACCTTTGGCTTGGTCTTGGTCCTGTTTCCGCGACCCATTTGACCCTCCGGTGTTGGGTGGAACATGCTCTGCATACTTGGCTCTACCTAAGGAGCGAATTTGTCGACGTCCAATTTGGACCCGGTTCTCTATGAACTGCTCACAAAAGGTCAGGAGGCTGCGGCCCGTGGACTGCTCATCGGCTCTGTGAGCCTGAATGCTCTGGGCGTGTTGGTGGCCACCTGGGCGGCGCTTCAGTCTCCGATAAATCCTGTGAAGGTGGCCTACTCGGTGCCTTTTTTCCTGTTGGCCCTGCTGGCCTTTGCGGGCTGGAGACAGGCCCGCCACCCGTTGAAGACCAAGGCAGCCCTGCTGGTGTCCACTGGGCAGGGCTTGGCGCGGGCTTTCCTAAGGGAGGATCGGATCAAGGCTCAAGGGGCCCGGGTAGGCACCTTGCTCACGCTGGTGCTGGTGCGGGACAACGGCCAGGAGGTGCCGATCAATGTGCCAAAGACCCAGGGAGAAGCGATCATGCAGGCCATGCGTCGGCAGCATCCCTCCCTGCCCTTGGAAGCTCAGTAGTCGACTTTTCCGCGGCCCTTCTTGGTCACGGAGCGCTGCGCTTTTCCTTTTAGGCGGCGCTCTTTACTTCCGCGACTGGGGCGGGTGGGGCGGCGTCGCTTGGGCGGCGTAAGCACCTGTTGGATCATGTCCGCCAAGCGCTTTCTGGCTGTACTGAGGTTGGCGTCCTGGGTGCGGTGTGTGGAAACGGCCACCATGACCTCGCCGGCGGTGCTGAGCTTTCCTGGGTGGGCTTGGGCCAGACGTTCTTGCACCGCGGGGTGCAGGCCGCAGGTGGAGAGATCCAGAAAGAGCTGCACCTTCGTGGCCCGGGTGTTGACGTTCTGACCGCCGGGTCCGCCAGAGCGGCTGTAGAGCACCCGTAGCGCCTGGGCGGGCACGTGGATTCTCTCGGTGATGGGCAGGTCGTCGGGCATAACGGCAAGGTATACGCCCTTCGGCCTGCGAGAAGGGGCAGGTGAAAGGCTATGCAAGCATCAAACCAGTGGCCCCCATGGAGTGCAATGCTTGACCGACTACGAGATCCCTTTGGCTTTGGCCGCCCTGGCTTTGAGAGACACGCGAAGGATTTTGGGGATCTGCCCCGCTTAGATGGGCAGCGTGTGCTGATTACCGGGGCCAGCGGTGGACTGGGTCAGGCGGCACGTTCCGCTTGCGAGGCCCTTGGAGCGCAGACCTTTGACGCCAGCCGAAGCTCGGGCTGGGACCTGACGGATCCGGCGCGCCTGCGGGCCTTGGCCCAGGAGCTCGAGCAGGTGGACGTGTTGGTTCACAACGCTGGCGTGTTGCCCACGGCCTACCAGGAGACGACGGAGGGGCTGGAGCTGGCCCTGGCCTTGAACTTGGTGGCTACGCACCGATTGACCCGGCTGCTCCCGGCCAAGAAGGTGATCTGGGTGTCCTCTGGGGGTGGACTGACCCAGAGTCTGGAGGTGGAGCCGACCTTCACGCCGCCCAAGCCTTATGACGGGGTGGTGCAGTACGCGCGAACGAAGCGGGCCGAGATTGTGCTGGCCAAGCTCTGGGCCAAGGAGCGTCCAGAGAGCTGTTTTGCGGCCATGCATCCCGGGTGGGCGGACACCCCGGGGGTCAGCTCCAGCCTGCCGACTTTCCACAAGCTCACCCAGGGCGTTCTGCGTAGTCCAGACCAGGGGGCCGACACTATCGTGTGGCTCTGTGGCGCCCATGTTGAATCCGGGAAGTTCTGGTTCGACCGCAAGGAAGCGGACGCGCTGCCCGTGCCCACGGTGCGCAGTGATGCAGCCGAGGAAGCGGCTCTGTGGGCTAGGTTGGAGGCGCTTGTTTAGACGCAGTGTTCTTCCAGAACAAGCTGATTGCCAGCGGCATGAGCACCACGAGCAAGGCGTAGCTGAGCACAGTGGCGTCGATCACCGGGTCGGAGAACGCAGTGGAGGCCAGCAGAATGGCGACCGCGACGTTTCGGGTCACAGCGACAATGCTTGCGCTGCGCGCTGAGGCGACTCCGGGAGACCCGGCCCAGTAGCCCAAGACCAGGGCCAGGGTGCTCAGGCCCAGCATTGCGGCCCAGGTCAGCCCTTTGATCTCCAGAAGCACGCGCCCCTTGAGCACCATTAGCAGGACGGTGATGCCGGCCAGGAGAAGGTTGGCGAGCATCGTTGTGGGCCTGGCCAGTCGGGCCGCCAGCTCGGGACGCTTGGCCCGCACGAGCATGCCGATGGCCAGGGGGAGCAGCTGGGTGAAGAGCAAAGCCGCTGCGATCTTGAGCGCCAGGGGCCCGGTCGGCACGTCCAGGTCGGCCGCGATGGCGACTGTCGCTGGCGTTGTGAGCAGGCCCATGGCGGGCAGGAGCAATGTCATTGCCACGGCCTGTGGCAGATCGGAGCGTGCTTGGTTGGCATACAGCGCTGCGGTCGCTCCCCCGGGGGCTGCGGCGACCAAGACAATGCCTACACCCACGGCGCTGGGCAGGTCCAAGAGCACGACGGTGGCCCAAGCAGCCAAGGGGATGGCGACCAGGTTCACCGCGATGCTCTTGAGGAGCAGGCTGCGGTGCTGTGTGACGGCCTTGAGCTGCCCAAGTTCCAGCTTGAACCCGGCCGCGAGCATCATCACCACCACCATCAAGGCCGAAGCGATGGCCTGGATGGTTGCGACGCTCACTCAGCTCTCCGAGGTGCCACCGGTCAGAAGGCCCGGACGTTCACGCTGCTGTTGGTCTCGATGATGACACGGACCTCGCCGCCACCGCTGACTCCAGCAAAGTAGCCTGGGCTGGTGGCGACTCGGCCAAAGCCGAAGTCTTCGATGACCATCTCGGCCTCTGGATCGCCCCACACGGTGAGGTCGTAGCCACGGCTCCAAGGCAGCTCCAGGTTAACGGGGCCATCCGCGATGATGTGGATCACGTCACCGGCGCCCGGGGCCAGGGAGGCATCCACTCGGTCGGCCACCACTTCCAGGCTGCCACTGACGTTGAAGAGGTCGACGTTGTCCGCCTCCATGTAGTGGTCGCCGGAGAGCTCCCGGATCTCCAGGTCGCCGTTCTGGAGGAGCCAGTCGCTGACTACTCCGGTTGGACCCAAGAGGGTCAGATCCGTGCCTGCGTTCCAGCTCTGGCTGCGGGCCCAGGCCTGGGCGATGTCGCCTTGCCGGTCCAGTCCCCAGGAGTTTCCGTCCTCGCGGGAGTCGGCGGTCTCCGGGTCGGTGGAGGCGCCCCAGGAGCGCACTTGCATCTCCAGATCGCTGTAGCCGCCGCGGTAGCTCACATCGCCAGCCTGAACATCGATGTTCACCGCGGTCAGACCCACTCCTTCCAGAAACAGGGCGTCGGTGGACTCGTTGACGTTGCAGGCGATGAGGAGGGGCAAGAGGCTGAGCATGATGAAATCCTGTCTGCTCAACAAGACGTCGCGACCGGAATTTCCTTCATTGCTCTGATAGATTCTCTGAGAGCATTCGTGGCACGCCGATCCCTGAGCCCGGATAGCGCCGCCGATTGGCGCCGGGGCAGGCGTAGCCTTGAAGGAAGAGGCGACGGCTGGTGCTTCCTTTGTTGGGCCCACTGCCGTGTATCAGAAAAGGGCCGAAGAGCGCGGCGTCTCCGGGGGCCATCTCCAGATGCGTAGGTCGGGTCAAGTCCAGGTGCTCCTGTGGAATGCACCCCGTCTCTGGGTCTGCTACAAAACCCAGGTGGTGTGTGCCAGGCAGGACCTGGAGCCCGCCGTTCTGGGCCCCCATGGGGTCTACGGCCACCGCGATCTGGACGAAGCTCCCCTGGCCGTTGATATCCGTCCATAGGGGGCTGCCATAGCGGCGGTTGGAGGCGTCCTGGTGCCAGGAAAACTCGACCCCGTCCCCGGGCAGCTTGAAGTGGGCCTGCTGGATGAGCTGGTCCATCCGCGAGGTCCCCAAGACGCTGGCTGCAAGAGCCAAAAAACGAGGGTCGTCGCCCAGCTTGGCGAGAGGCGCGCTGGCTGCGCCAGCCCAGACCACTCGGTGCAGGCGGAAGGGGTCCCAGCTCCGCACAAACTGGGCTTGGCGCAGGTCCTCCGGATCGCTAGGCGGCAGGGTCCTGGCCAGCGTCAGCAGCTCGGAGAAGGCCTGCTGCAGATCAAGGACCCGGGCCTGGGCCAGCAGGCCGGGGATGAGCAGGTATCCCTGCCTATCCAGCAGCCGCTTTTGCTCTGTGTTGAGCCCAGGAGTCAGAGCTGCCCCCCGGCAAAGTAGCCGTTGCCGCCGATCCAGAACTTGTCGCCTTGCAGCTCCACCCGCTGCAGATCGGCTGGAATGTCCACGTCCATCTCCATCCAGGTGCGCCCAGCGTCCAAGGTGACGAGGACAAAGCCACCTTTGGCCGTTGGGGGGTAGCGGTCGCCTACAGCCAGGCCGAGCTTTCCGTCTGCGGAAAAGTCCACGTCCCGCACGATGTCGATCTCTGGACCCAGAGGGATGGAAGTCCACTCTTGGCTGGCGCCTACAAAGAGGAAGCCGCTGGCCGAGGCGCCGATCTCCTGGTCCCGGCCGCCGAGCACCCAGGTCTCGCCATCGTCCGGGGTGGCCAGGGCCCAGGCCTCGCCGATGTGACGCTGGCTGATCTCCTCGCGGTTCATGTGCCAGAACTCCGCGTCGGGGTGGGTACTGGGCTTGAAGAACATGGGGGGCTCGGCGATGTTGCTGCCGCTGCCCACAAAGCCCTGGGAGGTGGACTCAAGACGCATGACCTGGTTCGCGGCGTAGCCCCCCTCCTCCAGGTTGTCGTCCTCCCAGTAGCGCTCCTCTTTGGTCCAGCTCTGCCCATTGTTGGAGGAGGTGGTCAGGTCGCCGATGGTGTTGGAGAAGACCACCAATCGACCGAAGCTGTCCTGTGCCACCTGGCCGCAGTTGGAGATGTAGACAGCGTTGTCTTGGTCTGCGTTCTTTCCGTAGAAGAGAAGGTCGGTCCAAGTGTCCGGGTCGTCTTGGCGAATCAACAAAGCCCCCTCTCTCTTGCCCGCGTAGGCATGACCGCAGACCATCAGTCGGCCTTCCCTGTCCTCGCGTAGGTCAAAGACGTAGAGGTTGTTGCCGGGCAGGACCTCCTCGAAGCTGGCGCCGTCGTCTTGGCTTTGGTGCAGTCCTGCTCCATTCCCACAGCCCACCCAGCCTTGGCCTTCCCTGGGGAAGTAGAGGCTGTAGATCGGGCCGATGTCCGCGCAAGGATCGCCCAGCTCTTCGAAGGAACTGGGGTAGTAGGGGGTCTCGTTCCAGGCCGTGTCGAAAGGCGCCGCTGAATCACCGCTGTCCGGCGCGACCACACTTGGGTCGCGGTCGGTGCTGTCCCGTTCAATCAGGGTGCAGCCGGTCGTGGACAAGGCGGCAATCCATGCGAATACGAGCACTGTGTTCCCCAAGTGTGTACGCTTTTGAGCGGTGTTTCCACATGATGGCAGGCGGCGAAGAGACCTGCTGGGTAGATTCTCTACATGGCAGAAACCGATCCTATCCGGGGTCATACTGTAGACACAGATGGAGAAAACCACAATGACCTCGCGTGCGCTCATCGGATCGGTCCTGCTGCTGCTTCCTAGTTTGGCTTTTGGAGCTTGGAACGTTGAAGGGAAGAGCAAGATCACCTTCCATGCCGACGGGCCTGCAGGCTTTGCAATCGATGGTGCCAGCAGCGAATTCAGCGTCTCCGAGACCCCCGAGAGCATGGTGTTCACCGTGCCCGTCAGCGCTGTGAGCACCGGCATCGACCTGCGCGACGCCCACATGCGGAACTACGTGGAGGCTGAGACCTTCCCGACGGTGACCCTGACCATCCCCAAGGACCAGCTCAACTTTCCCGCCGAGGGTCAGAAGAAGAGCGTGGGCATTGCCCAAGGCACCTTCAACATGCACGGCGTGGATAAGCCTGCCAAGGTCAAGTACGCGATGAAGACCGAAAAGAAGGGCGTGAGCTGGGTGGCTAGCTTTGGGTTCAACACCGAAGCGCACGGCATCATTGTTCCCGAATACATGGGTGTGACCGCTGACCCGGCCATGAGCGCCCAGGCCAAGTTCACCACTGTGCCTGCAGAGTAAGTAGGGCCATGTTGAAACGACAGACTGCAACGATGGCTCTGCCAGCCCGAGCGGTACTGCAGCTGGCGGTGCTGCTGCTGGGCTTGCTCCTGACCCCCAGCGATGCACAGGCTTACGCCTGGAGTGTCAACCACGGCTACACCACCTGCGCGGCCTGCCATGCGGATCCCAGCGGCGGCGGCTTGCTCACCGAATACGGGCGCGCCCAGGGTGAAGTGTTCATTCGCACTCCCTGGGAGGAGCGCGGTGAGGAGTGGGAACCAGGGAATGCGGCCGAGTTCGCCTTTGGGGCGGTGGAAGTACCCGAGTGGCTGCTCACAGGTGCGGTGATTCGTGGTGGCCCGGCGCTCTTGAAAACCCCCGCGACTGACCCCATCGTCTTCCCGATTGTGATGCAGGCCGAT
>JBLHMA010000056.1:0-18640 GCA_047621545.1 Cognaticolwellia sp.
CAAGAAGCGTGGCTTGGTGGCCGCCACCCACGGGATCGGCATGCTCATCATCTTGGTGGGCGGCTTTGGCTTGCTGGCCCGCTTGGGGCAGATGCAGGGCGGCTTTCCAGTGTGGGTTTGGATCAAGCTGACCATCTGGGTGGTCACAGGTGCCTTGATCATGCTGCCGTTGCGCGTCCCCAAGCTGGCCACGCCCCTGTGGTTTCTGATCCCGATGCTGGGCGGACTGGCGGCCTACACCGCGAACTACAAGCCCTTCCTGGGCGGAGTCAACGCCGTCGCTGTGGAAGCACCGACGGACGCAGCGGTAGACCCGACAGGGCAGTAGCCGTGAGCTAAAAGCGGCCGGTGTAGCCAACCATCGGGCGCCCTTGGTCGTCGACCAAGATCAGGACGCTCGTGCCGGTGGCTACGCACAGACCGCCGGCAACGAAGAGCACCATCGAGGTGCTTCGGGCTGGTCCGATGTTGTCGTCCCACAGGGCGGTGGCGCGCGCTGTGTTCTCCGGCGTACGGATGGTCCCGTCGCCGTCCACGTCCAGTGCAGTGAACTCCTCGTAGTCGCTCAGGGCGCCTGCGCGGACCACGCCACCGGCAACAAGCGCGCCTGCCCCTATGACGGTCAGGGCACCGCCCGCGATCTTTCCGCCATTGCGGTCCTTGTCAGGCTTGGTGGTGTCTTGGGTCAGACGGGGATCGCTCTCCGGCTCTTTCACTTTCCGTGGCTCTTTCACCTTCTCGGGCGCTGGCTCCGGGTCGGTTTCGGTATCGGGCAGGTCGGCGACGGCTGGAATGGAGGCCAGCTCCAGAGTCACGCGGTAGGCGCCACCCATCTCGACGCTCAACTCTTGGCTTGCAGTCATGTCGTCGGTGCGAGCTTCCAGGGTGTGCACCCCGCAAGAGAGGGGCATCATCGCCGGCGCAGCGACGGTCTCTCCGTCAACCGTCAGCGTGGCCGCGGGGTCGCTGACTCGGATCTCCGCAAAGCCGCCCACGGGCTGAGGCTCCAGGTTCACGATCGTCTTGCCACCGGCCGTGACCATGACGGTCTCAGAGGCGGTTGTGCAATCGCCATTGACCTGGATCGTGTGCTCTCCGGGGGGCAGGCTGATGATTCCAGGCGCGCGAACGCCGGTCTCTGCTCCGTCCACCACGATCATTCCGGAGCCCCTTGGGGGCACCTTGACCTGGATCTGGGCGTCTTGGGCGGATGCGAGGGATGCGAGTAGCAAGAACATAGGGTGCAGTCTCGCCCGTCCGGAGAAGGGGAGCAAGTTTTGGCTCCGTGGAGCCTATCGGCAAGGTAGGTATAGAGTCCGTTCCGTTTTGTGGACCACAATGGTGGAACCGCGGTGTGGACCCCCGAGAAGGAGCTGACTTGACCCCCTTTGGAATCCGCAAACGCCTCAAGCGCCTTTTGGGCTTGGACCCCTCAGAGAGCAACGAGGACGCCCGTCCTCCCGCTCGTGAAAAGGTGACCCTGATTCTCGTAGACGAGAAAGGGGAGGAGCAGACCTACCAAGGTGGCTCCGGTGACACCCCGCTGTTCATCAGCGGCAACATGGCCAAGCCCATCGGATCGGGCTGTAATGACAGCTCGTGCGCGACCTGTAGGGTGGAGATCCTTGAGGGGCACGAGAACGTCAGCCCCCAGGGGCCCGGCGAGACCGAGACGCTGCTTGCCAACGCCTTCGACGAGAACCTTCGGCTTGCATGCCGAATGGAGATCCTCCAGGGAAGCGTCAAGGTGCGGGCCTACGAGTTCTTGGAGATCTGAGTGGCTTCGGGCCTGATCTCGGATCCCGGAGTCATCGCGGGCTACCTCCGCGACGCCTCGAACACCTCTGGGCACGCTGAAGGGCTGCTTCGCCCGAGTACGGCGGCCCAGGTTGGGGAGATCCTGGCCCAGGCCCAAGCACAAGACATGCCCGTGACCTTGAGCGCGGAGCGAACCAGCACCACGGGGGGCCCAGTACCGTCAGGGGGCTGGGTGCTGTCTACCGAGCGCTTTGGCGGGCTGCAGATTCAGGGGGATCAGGTCCGGGTGGGGGCTGCGGTGCGTCTGGGTGAGATCCAAGAGGCTGCCGCGGAGCACGGCCTGTTCTATCCGCCGGATCCCACGAGCTGGGAGAGCTGCAGTGTGGGCGGGACCATCGCCTGCAATGCCTCCGGTGCGCGCAGCTTCCGCTACGGGCCCACGCGGCCCTGGGTGCTCTCCGCCCAGGTCGTTTGGGCAGACGGCCAGGTGCAGGAGGTCGATAGACAGACCCCCATTCCGGCTGGCTGGCCGGTCCCTGACTGGACGCCACCTGCGGTAAAGAACGCCACCGGCTTCTTCCCTGCCGACAACCTGCTCGACCTGATCATTGGGTCAGAGGGCACCCTGGGGCTGGTCACCGCAGCCACCCTGCGCCTGCTGCCGCTGCCCGAACAGGTCTTCTCCGTGCTTGCACTGTTTCCCGACCGCCGGAGCGGGCTGGACTTTGTTCGCCAGGCCCGTGGCGAGGGTCCCAAGCCGCGCCTGATCGAGTGGTACGACACCAACTGCTTGGAGTTGATTCGGGCTCGGATCCCGGAGCTCCCGGCTCAAGCCCGCGTGGCCATCTGGCTCGAGCATGAGACCGACCTCGAGAACGAGGACACTGCGATCATGGCTTGGGCAGAGCGAATCGCTGCCTGCGGCGGGCTCGAGGATCACACTCTGCTGGCCTGTGATCCGTCCTCCTTACAGAAACTCCTGCACATTCGGCACGCCATCCCGGCGGGCATCAACGAGCAGGTGGCTAGGAATGGCATGCCAAAGGTTGGAACCGATTTCTCAGTGCCGGACTCTGCCCTGGAAGAGATGATGGCAGCCTACGATGCGGTGGAGATGGATCACGTGCTCTTTGGGCACGTAGGGGACAACCACCTGCACCTAAACCTGCTGCCCACCTCGCCTGAGGAACTGGAGCAGGCCTGGGAGATCTGGGGGGCGCTCTATGACAGAGCTCTTTCCTTGGGGGGCACCCTCTCTGCCGAGCACGGGGTCGGCAAGGTCAAGGCGCCGTACCTGCGAAAGCTGGTGGGAGACCGGGGAATACAGCAGTTTGTCGCTCTGAAGCGCGCGATCGACCCCGCTTGGGTCTTGGGACGCGGTACCCTGCTTGCGGCGCCGATCACTACTTCGGTGTAAGTAGCCCAAGTCCACCTCCGTTCTCAAAGCGGAGGACAACGCAGGTGAGCCGTCTCAACCCAAATTCAGGCATCCAGAAAGACTGGATTGGTCCCGCTGGAGCGGGAGCGAGAGGTCGTCTCTCGTCTGAAGCAAGGCGACCGAGCGGCACTGGCCGAGCTGTACACCTGGTACGGCGATCGCCTCTTTCGCCAGATCATCCTGCCGCGGCTTCCGATCCCGGACTTGGCCGAAGACGTCCTGCGCGACACCTTCCGCATCTGCATGGAGCGCATCGCTCAGTACGAGGTGGTGGACCGGAGCATCTTTTTCTGGATGCGCCGCATCGCCATCAACCGGGCGATCGATGTGCACCGGGCGAATCAGCGGCGCGAGCGCTTGCAAGATGCCCTGGAGCAAGAGTCCGACCGCACGGTCGGCACCCCCCCGCCCGCCCCCGACCGGGGCCAAGAAGTCAAGGAGACCCAAGAGCTGGTCGAAGAAGCCCTCGCTACACTGAACCCTCGCTACGCCATGGCACTACGCATGCGGCTGATCGAGGACCGGGACCGTGAAGAGTGCGCCGAGGAAATGGGCGTGACTGTCGGCAACTTTGACGTGATTCTACACCGGGCCAGCAAGGCCTTTCGCAAGAAGTACCCCCCAAGATGAACACCGAGACACAAGCATCGCTGTTGGCCGAGTGGCTCGAGCAGCCCGGTACGCCGCCGCCTGTTGGTCTGGATCCCGATGTGGTCCAGGCAGCAATCGCGCTGCGTCCTGAGCTGGCTCCCGCGCCGTCGGTCTCTTTGGACGACATCTTGTCTGGGGTCACGACTGGCCCTTTTGCTGCTGATTCCTCGGCGTCTGGGCCCGTGGAATCCGAGCCGCAGGGGCGCTCTGCAGAGCTGCCCTTGGACCAAGCCCCGGTTGATCTTGAGCCGGCCAACAGTCCCCAGATTGACGGCGTGGCTCCGGTGATCGACTTGGCTGCCCGCCGTCGCCGCCGCATCTGGGGTGGTGTGGGTCTTCTGGCGGCGGCCGCGCTTGTGTTGGTGAGTGTGGGCCCTCAGCTCCTGAACCAAGCGCCTGACTTGGCTTTGTTGCCCCAGGACCTGCCCGGCGCCGAAGAGCAGATGAGCCGGAGTCCTGCTCCGCCGCCCCCTGCAGAGGCGGACAACGCCCTGAAAGATTTGCAGCAGATGAGCAACGACCTTGTCCGTGAAAGCAAGGATATCGGGGGGCGCGAGCCAGCCAAAGAGACGTTGGCTAAGCCAGGTCCAGCGGCGCCATCGGAGTTGGAGACCGATGCAGCGCCCAGGCGCCAGGCCAGCGCCGCCCCGGTTGCAGCCAAGGCAGCGCCGGCGCCCCTGAGCCCCTCTTCGACCTCCTCTTCTTACGGAGAGCTCAGGGTGGAGAACACGGTGAACAACCGGGACGATGTGGTTGGGGGCAGCCTGTCCTCGACTGGGGTCAGCGCGAACCGTAGCTACGACCAGGTTGATCTCGACGAGGTAGCCACTGAATCGACTCGTGAGAAGGGTCGTTTCAACCTTCGTGGTGACAAGGCTGAAGACGCAGAAGCGAGCGGCGCTGTCGCCGACAACTTCGAGTACGCCAACGAAGAAGAAGAGGACCTGCCCGTCCAGGCCGAGGCCCTTCCTTCAGACCTGGAGGGTCTTCGGAGTGCTGCTGCACCGCGCGATTACCGCGGCGGGTGGTACCTGACTGGCTTGGACGGTGGCGACTACGACCGCTTTGAGGCGGCCATCGACGCGGCAGCCGCTCAGTCGGGCTCGGCCAAGGCGCAGACCTACGCGGCGCTCATTGGCGATCCCAACACGCGGATCGGTCAAGACATGGCCTTCCGCGCGGCATCTGCTGCACGGGCGGCTGGAGACAACGGCACGGCGCTTGGCTATCTGCGCAGTGGACAACAACGCAGCTCCCTGAACACCGCTCAGCGGGCCAACCTGTACTACCTGGAGGGCCAGATCCTCGAGGCGCAAGGCGACACCCCAGGCGCGATGGCGGCCTACAAGGTCGCGGCGAATCAGAATCAGGCGCGCTGATCAGAGTGTCAAGCGGACGGGTCCCGGCCAGTTGCTCCTACTGGCCCCCAGTCGTGTCAAAGGCCAAACAGCGCGCACACTGCCGCACAGTCTGCGGCGCCAATGGCGGTGGTGAGCTCGTCCACTGGATCGACACACTCATCTCGAGTTTTGTCCCAGTCGCCTTCGTCGCGGTTGTTGAACCGCCACCAGGCTTGGCTCTTGCAGCTCTCTAAAACATCGTCCGCGCTCTCACATATGTGGAAGACGCCGTCCTCCAAGAGCACGTCGAAATCGCAACTCTCGATGTCTTCCATACAG
Source organism: Cognaticolwellia sp. (assembly GCA_047621545.1). GTDB lineage: Bacteria > Myxococcota_A > UBA796 > UBA796 > CAJQPC01 > CAJQPC01. Next base: position 5,527 of record JBLHMA010000056.1, read on the forward strand.
GCCTCGTAGACCTCCGGATCATCGACACAGTCCATAGACAGTCCGGCGTCACAGAGCATGCCATCGCTGTCCGTGCAGGTCTCAAAGAACTCTTGATAGTCCTTGCATTCCGACAGGCAAGGCCTTGGCCCGACACAGGCGGTCATCCAGGTTAGGAACAAGACGGCGGTGAGCTTTTGCACAGTGGGTTCCCGGGGATTGATGCGGAGACTTATGGTTGTATGGAGGCTCCTATCTGAACGGGTGTGATCGCTGGCCATTGGTATCCTGGCATTTGGCATACGAAGGTGGCTTTCAGGAGATGCGCCTTGTTTCGTCGTCATTGCGTTCTTGACCATGCAGTGGCGCGTCAAGTGCAGCGCGAGACGAGCGCTCGCGTGTAGATCCCCCGCGTTCGCGGCGCAATATTCAAGAGACTGCATGGCTCCCGCCACTCGCAGGTCCTTCGCGCGAAGATGCCAGTGGCGACGTTGCTCCGCCCAGTAGGCGCCCCACCAGCCGTTCGCCTTGAGCACTCTGAGCGCCAGGACATCATCGACTCCGTCAGGGTGCCACCAGGCGCCATTGAGCTTCAGCCTCGGCCGAACGATGCCGTTGTGGCAGCTCTCAATCTCGCTGCTCGCGGTGCTCCAACCCTGCTCGCGCTAGCAGGTGTACGCAACGGAGTCGGCGTTGTGCTCGAAGTAGTTCGCGGTCACGCGCAGGTCGTCATCGCGTGAGGACTCGTCAGCGCCAGAGGCCACCCAGGCCTCTCGAAGCTAAGCGACCACGTCGTCAACCTGACCGTTCTCAAGACGGGTCAGCGCGGCGGCGCCCACTCCTGCGCGGCCCGGCCGCCTTGGCGCTCTAGAGCGGCCCCCCGGTGGAGAGGTGCTTCTTACAATGCGGACGATCGAGGATGAACCGGGAAGATGAGGCGTGGAAGGTCTCTTTCATCCGCTGCCGGATGTATCGAGCGCCATCTGCGATGCCCCCTACCTCGGTCTTCTCCGTCCAGCCCTTGAGCATCGCTAGGCCAAGCAGGTCCTCGAAGGCAGCGTCGAGCCCACCGGTCGGGCGCAACGAGTACAGCCGGTCCACCTCGCCGGGCTTCTGAACGAGACCCGCCTTCACTTCTTGGTATCGGCAGACTTTGCGCCGCTTTGGGAGCATTCGCACAGGGGTCAGCTTAGGCTCCTCCCCAGCGGCGAGCTCGATGGGCTCAAGCGTCGCGACGGGGATCATCCCGCCGTCGTGCTCCACTTCGAGCTCCAGGCCGGGGCCGAACGCCGGAGCGGACGCGGCAGTGGATGGCTCGCCGCTCTCGCCACGGGCACCGGCCAACTTGGTGTCGATGAACGTCCGAGCCTGCTTGCCGTGTTGGTGAAGCAGCCGCAGCGCTGTCGTCCGGCCCATCTCCACGCCTGGGTGGTGACGCTCCAGCTTCGCGACGGCCCTGGCGCAGGACTCATCCGAGACCAGATCCACAGCGTCCTGCTGTACGAGCAACGACCAGGTCTCCTTCGGGGTCCCAAGCCATCGGTGAAGGGGGCGTTCCGCGCTCCTGCAGTCTCGGCAGTAGGTGTACACGTCACGGACACGCAAGACGCCAAAGGGGGTCTTCCTGGCCCAGCTTGTGTAGTTCAGCACCGCTCTCAAGCGCCCACATTCACAGTGAGCGCGGTGTTCGAGGGCCTGCTGAACTCGGATGGTGGTGAAGTCTTCGACGAATCCGAGGCTCAGCGCCTTGCCCACCGTTGACGCCGAGTTCCTCGGCGGCGAGCAGATCGACGAGCTCGGAGCGCTCCAGATCCTCAGCGAGCCACGCCCGCAACCCACTTCGGGCGTCATCGATCAGCGTCTGGACAGCGGGCGGCAACAACATTGGGGACTCCTGGGCGGTTCCCAAATGATCACCCGGTCATAGGGGGTGGCAAGGACCAGCACACCAAGGGGAGTAGAGCTCACCCTATCTGAACTCAAAGGAGAGGCACATCCTCGGTCAGGCAAGATGATCCGTGGGAGGAGCCAGCGGAGTGCGACTCCGCAAGGCATGAGAACGAAGGAATGCGTAAGCACTTCGAGAGCGAAGAACGCGACGGAGGCGTGCGAGCGCAAGCCTCGCATGTGGTCAGTCTGCCTGATTGAGGGTGCATCGGTCAGCTGGACTGGCCTGCCCTTTTGCAGTGGGTGTGGAGACGCCTTGACCCGCGGACCCCGCCCCGCAACCCCGATGGGATAGGCTCTACACATGCCAATGCCCCCCTTGCTGGCGCGCGCCGTTGTGGCCGCGATGCTCAACGACGAAGACCAGGAGATGCTGCAGCGCATCCGCATGAAAGACGCTGGCCACGGCTACGACGCCTTTGGTCTGCACAAAGACTTTGTGGGCATGGGCATGAGCATTGCAAAGCCCTTGTACGACCACTACTTTCGGGTGGCCAGCTACGGCGCAGAGAAGATTCCCTTCAGCGGACCTGCTGTTCTCGCGTCCAACCACTCCGGCACGGTGCCAGTCGACGGCATGATGCTGTGGGTGGACGTAATCAAGCAGACCGGCCGCATCCCCCGGGCCATCGCCGACCACTTCGTGCCTACGCTGCCTGTCATTGGTACCTTCTTCTCGCGGGGCGGCATGGTCGGTGGCTCCCGCGGCAACGCGCGCGCCTTGCTCGAGGCCGGGGAAATGTTGATGATCTTCCCAGAAGGCACTGCAGGTGTGGGGAAGATGTTCAAGGACCGCTACCAGCTTCAGACTTGGCGGGTTGGCCACGCCGAGCTGGCCATTCGCCACCGTGCACCTGTGATTCCGGTGGCCTTTATTGGGCCCGAGGAGCAGATGCCTCAGGTGGCGGCCATCAAGAGCTTGGGGAAGCTGGTGGGCCTGCCTTATCTGCCCATCCCTGCGACTCCCTTTCCGATGCCGGTGAAGTACCACATTCACTACGGCGACCCGGTGGACCTTCCCGCTCTATATGGGCCGGATGACGCCGATGATCCCGAAGCGGTAAGCGAGGCTGCGGGCCGGGTAGAGGTGCGCGTGAAGGAGCTCATTGAGAAGGGTCTGAAGATGCGAAAGGGGAGGCTGTTCACCTAATGTCACCAGTACCTGCAGTTCCGATCCGCGGTGTCATGGTCACAGGCGCCACGACTCCAATCGGGGAGCGTTTGATTCGCTCTCTTTTGGCCGACGCACGAATTGAGCGCATCCTGGCTGTTGGCGTAGAACCCGAAGACCAAGCCTTGCCCTTCACCCACGGGGACCGTCTGGTCTACAAGTCTGTGGATCTGGGTCGCTCCAGACGCGTGCGCAACCTGCTCTTCGGCCCTGCCCGAGAGATGGGCATCGAGGTGGTCATCCACACCGCCATGCACCGGGACGCCAACGCCAAGGGCGGCCGTGTGCGTTCCCTAAACGTAGAAGCGTTGCGCTCGCTGCTGGACCTCTCCGAGCGGCACCCGACCATCAAGCGCTTCGTGTTCAAGAGCTATGGCGAGGTCTACCAGGTGCAGCACGACCTGCCGATTCTGGTCACCGAGGACCACCAGCTCAACATGAGCGGCGGCGCGCCTCAGTGGGTGCGCAATCGGGTGGAGGCTGACTTGACAGCATGCGCCCGGATGGGTCTCTCGCGGCTGGAGATCGCTGTGCTGCGTTGCGGGGAAGTTCTGGCTCCCGGAACCGGGAGTCAGCTCTTCGACTATCTGGATTCCCCTATTTGCCTGCGTCCCATTGGTTTTGATCCGATGATGAATATGCTCTCCATCTCAGACTGCGTTCGCGCCATGGAGCTGGCTGCGCGGGCCTTTGGGGTCCAGGGCGTCTTCAACGTGCCCGGCCTGGATACCCTGCCGCTGAGCGCTGCGATTCGCCGGTGGGGGCGTGTCGGTATTCCCTTGCCAGGTCCCATCATCACGCCCTGGTATCGGATTCGTCGGCGCCTCCGAGGCCACGACTTTAGCTACGGAATGAACCGCAAGCGCTTCCACTACTGCTCGGTCTTGGAAGGGAGGCGCGCGCGAGACACCTTGGGATATATCCCAGAGAACGCCATTGATTGGCCAGCACCTCGAGATCCTGCCGGCTAAAGTGTGCGGCCTGTCCTGGCCTTGCCAAAGCGGCACGCAAGGTGTGTAGGTCCTCGGGTTATACTCGCACCTCGATGGAGGTCATCATGCGTGTTCTAGCTCTGATTCCACTGCTTCTTCTCAGCGTCTCGTGCTCCAAAGACGAGGTGGTGGACACGTCTCCTCCGGAAGACACCGGTCCAGGTGTGCACCCCAACGTGCCCGATGGCTACGAGCTGTACTGGAACACGGATGGCTGCGGGGACACAGGCGACCAGACCCAAGTCTACATCATCGCTTCGGGGTCCATCTCCGACGATGGGGAGACCCTGACCGCCACTGAGAAGTGGTACTGGTTCTTCGGCGGGGACCGATCCGAGGACTGCATCGACACCTTCGAGTACAGCGGCTCGCAGCGTCTATCCGCCAGTCAGCTCAACGATCTGGACGCCTCGCAGGCCGAGGCTGGGTACATCGGGGACTACACCAAGACCGAGAACAATTGCCCGGGTATGAACTACTACGCGACCTGGAGTCACGGCGGCGAGGACGGCTTTGACTATGGGGACGAGATCAGCGCCAACATGGTCTTGATCTTTGACTACCTGACTCCCAATGGCACCCTGAATTGGGAGAACAAGACCCTGGTCTACGCCTACGTGGGCGACAGCAGCGGTTTGACCTGGGGCGACACCAGCTACGACCCGGCGGGCGTGTTTACCCCTACCGGCGATGACCCCGTCGGCCCCCCAGCGGACGTCGCCTGGGAGCCCTCTTTCTGCTTCGGCACTTCGGAGTAGCGCGGGGACCTCCCGCCCACCATGACCACAACCCTCGCTGTACTTGTAGCCGCTGCTGTTGCTTGGCTGATCGCGCACTTTGTCGCTGACTGGGTCCAAGAGCGCTTCTTGGTGACCTCGGGCAGTGAATACATGCTCTTGGGTGTGCTCCTGGGGCCCGTGCCCCTGATCGCGCTGATCTTTGGTTCGGACAACAGCTTCTCACTCATCAATCAGGACACCCTGCGCCAGCTGGATCCTCTGATGAGCCTGGCCATCGGCTGGGTTGGGCTGACCTATGGTGCCAACCTGAGCCCGACTCGGGTGCTCGCCCGGGGTCGGGGGGCCATCACGCTGAGCTTGGTGGCTACCTCTACGACCTTTGCTGTGGTGGCAGGAACGTCCTGGTTTGTCCTGGATTGGGTGTGGACCGGAGACCTGAGCACCGTGGACCGCTTGGGTGCCGCGACCAGTCTGGGGGCCGCCGCGGCTGTCTCCAGCCCCACCGTCTTGCGGCGCATCAAGGCCAAGTTCGACGCCAAGGGGCCCACCTCCAAGGTCCTGGCACAGTCCGGTCGCTTGGACGAGATGCTGGGCATCCTGGGCTTCGGCGTGATCTTCTGCTTCTTTCACGGGGACAGCAGCAACCTGGAGAGGGCCATCACCCCCACTGAGTGGTTTGTGATCTCGGTGGCCTTGGGTTTGCTTCTGGGGCTGCTGTTTCGCTTCTTCCTCAAGGACGAGGACAACCGCGACAAGCAGTTCCTGAGCCTGGTCGGCATCATCGTCTTTGCCAGTGGCTCAGCCCACTTCTTGGAGCTCTCGCCGCTCTTGGTCAACGCTGTGATGGGCTTGGCCATGATGGTGGGCGTGGACGATCAGGTCAGCGAGCGCATCCTTTCGGTGCTCGAGCGCTCTCGTCGCCCCATGTACATCGTGATGCTCATCTTCGCGGGGGCCACCTGGTTGCCCATCCCGGGCATCGCCTGGCTCTTTGTCGCCGGATACGTGGTGTTGCGCTTTGGAGCACGTCTTCTCTCAGGGTGGACCAGCTCCGTGTTCCTGAGCGGTGAGATCCGGCGTGACATCGGTCGGGGACTCTTGCCCCAGGGCGAGGTCGCTGTGGCCATGGCGCTGAACCTCACCTTGGTCTTTGGCGGGCGCCCGGTCATGGCCTGGGTGTTCTCGGCGATTCTGGCCAGCGTATTGCTCAACGAAATCTGGTCCGCGCGCATGTTGCAGGGCCTGCTCATTGATGCAGGTGACATCCGTCACACCGCGGCGACCGAAACCAGCGAAGCAGAGAAAGCCTGATGTACGTCGTTGTGATTGGAATGGGCCAAGTCGGCCAACACGTCGTGCGCGAGCTGGGGCGCGAACAGCATGATGTGGTCGCGATCGACTCCGATCCGGCCATGGTCGAGGCTGTTGAGGACTCCCAGGATGTGGGGACCTTGGTTGGCTACGGCTCCTCGCCGAAGGTCCTGCGGGAGGCTGGGGTTGAGAAGGCCGATCTGGTGGTTGCTGTCACCGACAACGACGAGGTCAACTTGGTCGCTGCTCTGGCGGCACTGCGCCAAGGGGCCAAGCGAGCCATTGCCCGTGTGCAAGGGGACACGTACTCCGGCTCGGACGAGGGCATCCTCTACGGGCTGCTGGGCATCGACGTGGTCATCAACCCCCGCATCCTGGTTGCCCAAGAGATGGCAAAGATCGCACGCTCTCGGGGTGCACTGGAAGTTCTGGGGTTGGCTGGAAACCGCGTGGAGATGATCCAGGTCGAGATGCCTGCCACCGGCCGTATGCTCCACAAGGGCTTGGCCAACCTCAGCTTGCCCGCGCAGACGCTGGTGGCGGCTATCGTGCGCGACGGCGAGCTCTTCGTACCGGGCGGGTCCGAGGTGCTGCTTCCTGGAGACCGGGCCTATTTCCTGGGGCATGCCGGGACGATGGACGAGATCGAGGACCTCTTTGGGGCTAGAAAGGACATCACCCGCGTCTGCATCATCGGCGGCGGCGTGGTCGGTTTGGCCCTGGCACGTCTCTTGGTCCAGTCCGATGTCGAGGTCATGTTGCTGGAGAAGGACCGAGAGCGCGCGGAGATGCTGGCCATCGAGCTGCCCGATGTGACTGTGCTGCACGGGGACGGCACCGACTCCCACTTGCTTGAAGAAGAGCAGGTTGGAAGCTTCGATCTCTTCGCTGCCGTGACCAAGGATGACGAGGTCAACCTGATGGCCGGCCTGCTGGCCAAGCGGGCCGGGGTTCAGCGGGCCGTGTCTCTGGCTCAGCGCCCGGACTACGCCGACATCTACCGCCAGCTTGGCATCGACATTGTGCTCAGCCCGCGGACCGTCGCCAGTGAGAACATCCTCCGCTACGTCCGCCAAGCCGAGGTTCAGAGCCTGACTCTGTTGGAGCATGGTCAGGCCGAGGTGCTAGAGCTCATCGCGCGGGAGGGCAGCCGCATCCTTGGCACGCCCATCAAGCGACTTAACATCCCCCGTGGTGCCCTGATTGCTGTCCTGGTCTCCCAGGGGCGAGTGAGCATCCCCAATGGCGGGGACCAGGTTCAGGCTGGCGACACGGTTGTGCTGATCACCACAGCCTCCGCCCGCCCAGCAGTAGAGCGGCTGTTCAAGAGGCGGACTCTGTGAGCAGAGCTCGGGCGCGCCTGCGCCGTCTCCAAACCAGGGAGGATCAGATCCAGCGGGTCGTGGACATGATCCCGGCTATGGCACGCTCTGTTGGCAGCTTGATGGTCATCGTGGCCATGAGCATGCTGGTCTCCGGTGGTGTTGGGCTGCTGATGTCCTCGCCGAAGGGGGCCGCGCACATGGCGGTCTCCGCGCTGATCGTGCTTGTGTTTGCGGCTGGCAACCTGTTCGTGGGCCGCAAGGCGCGCTTCAAGGACCTGGACCGCCGCCAAGCATTCGTCGTCGTGAGCGTGAGCTGGCTGGCCCTGTGCGTTGCTGGCGGGCTGCCCTTTATTGTTGGGGCGGACTTTACTTTCGCCGAGGCGCTCTTCGAGTCCACCTCTGGATTTACCACTACTGGGGCCACCATCCTGCCGGAGATCCGGGAGCGCCTAAACCCCGCCCTGCACTTCTGGCGTTGCCTGAGTCACTGGCTTGGCGGCATGGGCATCGTCGTGCTCTTCGTGGCCGTCTTTCCGGCGCTGGGCATGGGCGGCAAGCATCTCTTCCGGAGTGAGGTCCCAGGGCCCAAGTCCAAGGGCCTGAGTCCGCGCGTTCGCGAGACCTCCAGCGTGCTCTGGAAGGTCTACGTGACCCTGACCCTGCTTCAAGTCGGCTTGCTCATACCCGCGATGCGGGCGGCTCTGCCCAAGAGCATGTCGTGGAAGCAGGTCGTCTTCGAGGCCTTCTGCCACGCCTTCTCGACCTTGGGCACGGGTGGCTTCTCGACCTTCAACGGCTCGATAGGGGAGATGGATAGCTGGCTGGTGGACTTCATCATCCTGGTGTTCATGGTCATCGCCGGCATGAACTTTGGCTTGTTCTACGAGGCCTCCAAGCGCGGCCTGTCGGTGTTCTGGAAGGACGCGCAGACCAAGACCTACTTGGCAATTCTGGCCATCGTCTCCGTAGGCATCGCCATCGCGATCTTGCCCGATGTGGGCGGAAACCCACTTCGCGCTCTGCGCTTCTCCTCCTTTCAGAGCGCCTCCATCATGTCCACCACGGGCTTTGGAACGGCTGATTTTGAGCAGTGGCCCTCGGTTACTCGCATGCTTCTCCTGGTGCTTTACTTCATTGGTGGCTGCTCTGGCTCGACCGCCGGGGGCATGAAGCTCTCTCGGGTCATCGTGCTGTACAAGGCCGTGCTGGTAGAGCTGCGCAAGTCCTTCCGGCCCCATCTGGTTCTGCCTGTGCGCGTGAACCGGCAGCCAGTAGACAACAGCGCCCTGGTCGCTATTCTGGCCTTTATGGGGCTCTACGTCGCTTCGATTGGCTTTGGTGCCATCTGGGTGGCCATGGTGGACCGCACCGACGGGACCACCGCCATCATGGCCAGCCTGGCGTGCGTATCCAATGTGGGGCCTGGATTTGGCATGGTTGGCCCCACCGACAACTTCGGCTTCCTCAGCGGCCCCACCCAGGTGGTGCTCTCCTGGCTGATGTTGCTCGGACGATTGGAGTTTTTGACCTTGCTTGCGATGTTCACCCCTGGCTTCTGGAGGCGCTGAGATGTCTGGTGGACACAAGCTCAGTCCCCTTGAGGGAATCGCCAAGACCGGCATAGTTGCGCTGCTCTTCGGGCTCATGCTCTTCCTACCTGCGGTGCACACCCCAGCGGGCGACATCAATCCCGAGAGCATGGTCACCTTGGGCTTCATCATCCTGGCGGCCTACACCGCTGGTGAAGTTCTGGGGGCCGTGTCCCTTCCGCACATCACCGCTTACCTGCTCATCGGTATGATCTGCGGACCCGAGGCGCCCCACGTCCTGCACGTGCCCGAGGCCTTCAATGTCCTCAACGCGGACGTGATCAAGGATCTGAAGCTCTTCGACAACCTGGCGGTGTCCCTCATCGCTCTGTCTGCGGGGGGCGCTCTGGCGCTGCCCTCGCTGAGAAAGAACGCCAAGCTGCTCGGCAGCCTGCTGACCGCCCAGTACATCGCGCTGCTGGGCATCATCGGCGGACTGGTGTTCCTGCTCTCCGGTGTCATTCCCAGCTTCACTCTGCCCTTTTTGGAAGGACAGAGCACCAAGGTCGTCGCCGGCGCAGCCATCTTGCTCGCCATCATCGGCGCGGCCCAGTCCCCTGCGGCCTCTATCGCGATCATCAACGAGACCCGCTCCAAGGGCCCTATGACCGATGCGGTCTTGGGTGTCTCGGTTCTCAACAACGTGGTCGTGGTCGTGCTCTTCGGGGTGGGCTCGGCTTTGGCTTTCGGCATGCTGGGCGCGGACGCGGGTGGCAAGGTCAGCTTGCCCGCCGAGCTCGCCATTCAGATGGGCGCCTCCCTGCTTATGGGCGGGCTGGTTGCCGGGCTGTTGGCGGCATGGATCCGCTTTGTCGGTGCCGAGATGCTGCTCATCCTGGTGGGCTTGTGTTTTGTGACCGTCTGGGGCGCAGGCGCCCTGGGGGATGAGCTCATTGGGAAGCCCATCGACCCCTTGTTGGCGTTCCTCTTCGCTGGTTTTCTGGTGCGGAACTTCTTCTCGGAGAAGGCCCACGACGAGCTCTCTGCGACCGTCAGCACCCTGTCCATGCCGGTGTATGTCGTCTTTTTCTTTCTGGCTGGCGCCAACCTGCATCTGCATGCGCTTCAGGAGATGGCCGCATTCGCAGGCGTGCTTTTCGCGGGTCGGATGTTGGCCTTGTACCTGGGGACGACCTCTGGTGCGCTCATCGCAGATGGGCCGACGCCCCTCAGGCGAAGTGGCTTTTTGGGCTTTGGAGCACAGGCTGGCATTGCCTTGGCCATGTCGGGGGCTGTGGCCTCGGGCGCGGGCGAGATCGGGGAGAGCATCGGGACCATCGCGGTTGCGGGGATCGCTCTGAATGAGATGTTTGGCCCGGTTCTCCTCAAGGCCTCTCTTGGCTGGGCTGGTGAGCTGCCCAAAGAGGACGAGGACATGGTCGTCGAGGCACCGATTACCCGGGCCGACGAGGCGACCGCGGAGTTGGAGCAACGCCTCCCGGAGTTTCTGCCAGAGCCGGGGCACACCCACTTCGATCCCTGGGGCGAGCCTCCTGATGTAGCGTGGCGCAGGGTCCTGGAGCTCTCGCGCAACCTCAAGAATGACCTGCAAGGCTTGGTACGCGGCCTGCGGGCCAACAGCACGGCACCCCGGCGACGCGATGCCCAGGCTTGGCTGGGTGGGCTGCGCCGTGAGTTCCTGCGAATGCACCGGCGCATGGCGGTCAAGGCCCTGGACCCGGAGCTGGACGCCAAGGCTTTCCGCTCCCAAGTACGACTGCACCTGAGCGCTCTGGCGCGCGAGTGGGAGGACCAGATCCTGGACCGTGCCGCGTCTGTGGACTTCCGGGCCGAGCGCCGCAACCTGGAGCAGATGCTGTTGGAGGTCGATGGGATCGTGGCCCAACTCCCAGCGGCCTTGGAGCTGCCCCGAGAGCCTGAGCTGCTGCAATACAGGGAAGGGGACGGTCTTGGCCTGCGAGCGGCTCTGCTTGTCTCTCGCATTGGCAGCAGCCATAGAGTGATGCAGCCACGCGCGATGGCCCGCTACACGTTGGGTGGCCAGGTGCCGGATCACTTGGCTGAGCTCGCTGGCCTGATGGCGCTCTCCGAACGCCACCTGTTGGCTCGGGCACGGAACATCTTCGAGGCCCTACGCCACAGCCTGGACCAAGCCATCAGCTTGGAAGACCTGGGGCCAGGGGACTTCGAGGCCGTGCTTCAGAGCGTGCGGGAGGAGATGGAGGAGGAGTTCGAATTGGCCCGCCGTGAGGTGGATCGCTTGGGGGATGAGACCGTTCGGGTGGCTCAGGCCGCGTTGGGCCGTCCCTACAAGCAATTCAACGAACTGTTGCTCATTGCAGGCACACCCCGGCTCTCCGATCGGGACTTTCGCTATTCCAAGGTCTTCGCGTCCCGCGAGGCCGCGGTCAAGGAAGTAGGCGAAGGACTGGTTTCGAGCCGTGAGCTGACCAAGGGCGTGGCCAATGGTCTGGCGATGGAGCTTCAGCTTCTGCGCTTGCGGCTGAGCGTTCGTGCGGCTGTCGACACCCACGGCGAGGCGCTGGCGCGCGATCTGCGTGGCCGGGTCACCCTGCAGCTGGACCGCATCAACACCGGGATGGACGCCGCTCTAGAGACGCTGGCCACCCTGTTGCTGAAGAAGGAGATGGCGGCCGACCAGCTGGCCAGAGAGATCGGAGGCGTCTGCGAGCCGCTGATTCACTTGATCGAGGACGCCCTGGGCGTCTGCGAGACGATGCGATCGGGCCTGAAAACCGAGGCGGCTATTGAGCCGCTGCGCGAGGGATTGGCCCAGGGCGTGGACGCGCTCACAGACCGCTTCCAGGTGGTCGAACGGGCGCCTGGTCTGACGGGCCGCCGCCTACCCAAGATGCCACCGATGCGCGATGTGCCGTTTCGGGAGCTGGCCAGCCAATACCTGGATGCCGAGGTGGGCCGAGATCTCTCGCTGGTGCTCGAGGAGCTGCTCATCCGGGTGGAGGAAGCGGTACGGGCTGTAGAGGAGACCCAGCGCGGTCTGCAGTTCAACCTGGAGCTGAGCGCCAGTGAGCTGGGCGTCTTGGGACAGCAGCCTTGTAGCAACGAGGTCCGAAGGGTCGTTGAAGAGACGCTCATCAGCACTGCGGCCCGCATGGGCAATCGCCTCCATGGGATCCAAGACGGCCTCTCGGATTTGGACGTTCAGGGACAGCGCCGCGTCGCCGAGGTCGTTCTGGGCCACATCGACGCCTTCCACGACCTGTTGGTTGGCGGGCGCTGGGACGAGGTGCGCCGCCGCTTGGCGCTGGGCCAGTTGGAGAGGCGCCGCCAGTTCCTGACCGGAGGCGCCTCAAACCTTGGCGACCTGACCCGGCACCTGGGGGAGAACGTCGAGCGCGCGATTGGTACCCGGAACTATGCGCAGCTGCGCCGTCGCCTGGGCTTGCCGGTCAACCGCAGGGAGAGCGTGCTTGGGCCAGAGCGCTTTGCACCGCTGACCGCTCGTGTAGAGCTCCCAGTGGTGTTCAGTCGCTTATTCACAGACCCCGCTTTGGAGGCCGCCGATCTGCTCGCTGGCCAAGACCAGGAGGTGGCACGCCTTCGCAGCTTGCTTCTGGGCAGCGGGCCCGGAGTACGCCGCGGGGTGGCCGTCTTGGGCCACGGAGCTGGGCGTGGTGCTGCGGTCAACGCCTTGCTGCGTGGACTGAGTGAGCGTCTGCGGATCAAGCGTCACACCCTGACCCAGCCTGTCGCCGATGTCGAAGAAGTGCAGCGTATTTTGGACTCGGCCAAGGGACAAGGCTGCGTGGTTATCGAGGGGCTGCACTGGCTCTACCGTGCGGAGCCCGGCGGCTTTGAGCCTCTGCGGCACCTGGTCAATGGGATCTTGGAGGACGAAGGGGAGAACGCTTGGGTGCTCTCCGCAGACCCCCACTCTTGGGCCTTCGCCTGCTCGGTGGTCCCGCTCACGGACCTGTTCCCCGGCAGTTTGGAGCTGCAGACCCTTAGGGCCACAGAGCTGCGCCAGGTACTGATGAACCGCCACGCAATGAGCGGCTACCGCCTCCGTATTGGCCGCAGCGACGGCAACCTCGGCCAGATGTTTCGGGACACCATA
>JBLHMA010000057.1:0-18535 GCA_047621545.1 Cognaticolwellia sp.
GGCCGGGGTGGTGGTGAGCAACCACGGGGGACGGCAGCTGGACAGCGCCATCTCCACCGCAAGGGCCTTGGACGAGATCCAACAGGCCACCGGCGGCAGCATCGAGCTGCACGTAGACGGCGGCATCCGCAGGGGGAGTGATGTGCTCAAGGCGATGGCTCTTGGGGCCAAGGCGGTGTGGCTGGGACGCCCGGTTTTGCACGGTCTGGCGTGGGCGGGCACCAGCGGTGTGAGCTTTGCCTTGAGCTTGCTCAGAAACGAGCTGGACGAGGCCATGGCCTTGGCTGGCGTGACCTCGCTGGCGGACATCCCTTCCGATCTGCTGGCTGGGCCGTGGCGAGGGCCACACGGTGGGGATAGCCTGCGGCCATGATCCTGCTCCTACTCGCCGCCTGCACCTACACCGTCGACAACTACTGGACTGACTTGGCCGAAGCGCACTGTCAGTGCAGCCAAGAAGGCAACGTGGCCAACTGCGTGAACCAGTGGGAGGTGCGCTACGAGGGCACCGATGCTTGGGAGGCGTGCCAGAACGAGCCCAGCCCGATCAGCCGCTCGGATGCAAAGAAATGGGTCAAGGACTACACCAACCAGTGCCGCCTGCCCGACACCCCGGTGCTCTACCCAGACAACCCCGACTGGAGCTTGGAGTGCTCAAATTGAGTCGGCACAGCCTGTGTCTGAGCGTCGCTGCCGGCGCCCTGCTCGCCCTGACCGCCTGTAGAAAAGATGCCGACGGGCGCGACTCTGACACCAGCATCACGGCTGGCTGTGAGTCCGAAGTGGTCACCGCCACGGCACCCGAGGAGCTCACCGTCAGCGACGCCCCCTCCGGCGACATCTCCTGCTTGGATGCCTGGCTACCCGCCTGCCCAATCAGCACCGCGGAGACAGCCACCGACATCAAGTTCCGGGACTTCCGCACCGGCGAGCCCGTAGGCGCCAGCGCCACCTTGAACGGGGCCGATCTGAGCCTGAGCAACGGCACGGGCAGCGCCACCCTGCCCACCTGCTCCCCCGTAGAGCTCAGCGTGAGCGACGAGGCCGGCTTTGTGAACCGCTACCCAGACGCGGTCCCAGCCCTGGGCGAGGTGCAGGTAGACGTGGTCGCCTCCAGCACCCACTCCAACAACTACGGCCAAGTGGGCCAAGCTATCAAGAGCGGATCGGCGACCATCTACGGCAAGATCGTGGACTGTGCCGGCAACGGCATCTCTGGCGTGCAGGTGTACATGGTCGAAGGCGGCAGTTCCTTCTACGACCGCGAGGCCTTCCCCAGCCCAAGCGCCGAGTCCACCGACCGCAGCGGGCGCTTCTACATCATGAACGCGCGCGCAGGCAGCTCCACGGTGCAGGCTTGGGTGAGTGATTCGGCGGGCGGCTACACGCTGCTGGGCCGCACCCGCTTTCAGGGCGGCGGCGACGAGGTGGTGCACGTGAACATCCAGAGCGGCGGTGTCGACGACTATGCGCTGCCGGAGACGTGCTTGGAGTAGCGGTGCTTGCAGTAGCGGTGCTTGCAGAAGCGGCCTGCAGGGAGCAAGTGGCCTTGAGTGAGACACCTCTCTGGAGCAAGTGGACTTGGGTGAGACACTCTGAGGGTCCAAGAGCCCAAATCCCTGGATTTTTGCTCGCAAAGACCCTTCCTACACCCCAAAAGGGGCGGATGTGTCTCACCGAACCCGACTTGCTTCCCTGACCTGTCTCACTCACCAGGACTTGCTCAGGTGAGCGCCCAGATCATGTTCAGCCAAGCACACTCTTGCCAGGGCAGCGCATCGGCAAGTGCGGGATCCCGTCCTCGGGATAGCCCGGCCCACAGACCACGAACCCCAGGCTGTTGTACCAGTCCTGTAGGTGCGCCTGAGCAGAGACGTGGATGGGGTGATCGCCCCACTGGCGCCACGCTCGGCGCATTCCCTCAAGCATTAGCTTGCGTCCTAAGCCTTGCCCTCTGGCCGCCGACGAGGTCACCACGCGCCCAATCACAATCTCTTCGCGCAGAGACTCCGGAGGGAAGCTGCGCAGGTAGGCCTGCAGTTCCTTGCCTGGTCCCCAGCCCATCACGTGCATGGCCAGAGAGTCCTTTCCATCCACGTCCTGGTAGGCGCAGTCTTGCTCGACGACAAAGACCTCGGCGCGCAGAGCCAGGATCTCGTAGACCTGTGGCACGGAGAGCTGCTCAAAGGCTACGCCGCACCAAGACACCGGGTGCTGATCCTCGAAGGTGTGTGCTGTCAGGCCCCAGTACTCCACCACCGCCAGAGGATGGACGAGCTCCATGGCTCCGCCAAAGCCCAGGCGCTCTACAAAGGCGCGCCCCCGCCCGTGGTCGGGATCGGTCATACCCACCACGACGTGCTCTTGGCCCCTGTCAAACCCGGCACGCAGCACGGCGATGGCCGCCTCGTGGGCCAAGCCCTGACCCCACCACGCATCTTGAAGGGAGCAGATCAACTCGACGTGTTGGGGGTGGTCGCCGACCTGACGCAGACCGCAGACCCCGAGCACAAACCCATCAAACTGCATGCACCAGAGACCCCAGCCCTGGCAGGCAAAGCTGGCCCGTGAGGCGGCCAGGGTTTCCTCGACTTGTTCGCTGCTTGGCGCCTGATTGGGCCACATCCAGCGCCGAACGGCAGGATCGTCCCAATGGGCGCGGATCAACTCAGAGTCTTGGGGCCCCAAGGGGTGCAAGACCAGACGCTCGGTACTCAACACATTCATGGGCTGAATCATAGGGGAATTCTCGCGTCGTACTCAAGCCAAAGCAGAGCCCAGCACGCATCGGTGCAAGACTGTTGGCATCACTGACCCACCAGGGTCATGCCCTTAAGCTTGGAGTTATCTGTGCTGCTGTTGATGTTTTCCCCTGCTCAGGCCGCGGTTGTCACTCAAGTGGATGCCCCGATCATCCTCGACAAACGCGCAGGCACCTGGGCGCGCACCTTCGTAGATTCGACCGGCCAATGGTGGTTCTTCTTGGGTGCCGGCGGCGGCATCGTGGCGCCGGTAGACGCCACCTTCGAGTTCAAGGAGGACGATCTGATCCGCCTGACCGATCGCCAAGAGCTCCAGGACCACGGCATCGTCCAGTGTCCGAACGGCGACTACCTGCATGTCGGCAGCTACACCCAGTCGAACTTCAACGACTCGGCCCACGCCTACCGCTACGACGCCGACTGGAAGCTGATCGCCGACGCCGTACTCGAGGAGGGCGTGCAGGGCGCCCAGCACAACGACATGACGGTGATCTGCAGTCGGGACTTCCAAGGGGTGGTCTTTAGAGAGGACGGGGGCCCCGGAGGGCAAGCAGGCCGCTGGTTCGGCTTTGACGCCCAAGGCACTGTGAGTGGGCCAACCACCCTGGAGAACACTCCCCAGGTCACCGGCGGCGCGGCCATTCAGGTGGGCGACGAGATGTGGCTCTTCGGCACCCAGGGCTATCAGCAGGATCCCCTACAGGTGAAGCGCTACGACGCCGAGCTGGCGTACCTGGGCGAGCAGGCCAGCGTGACCTTGAGCCCCGACGGCGGGCAACCCTACTGGACCCAGGGCCTGCTCAAAGCCGGGGACTACTACCTGCTGGCCCACATGGGCCGAGGCCAAGGCACCAACTTCGACGCCGACACCGGCAACGTCTATCTGAGCGTCCTGGACGCCGACCTGGCCCTGCTAGAGCAGACCCGAATCTCGGACTACAGCGGCGGCGACGCCGGCATGCGCCCAGGCCTGATGCGCGACGGGGACACGGCGGTGGTGAGCTGGGATGCCAACCTCAACCCGAACCTGGCCTTGTTGACCTTGGATCTGAGCGGCGCCGGCGATCTAGACAGCGGCTGGGAGACCGGGGACACCGGCTCAGCCAGCAGCGACGGCGGCGGCGGCGGCGACGGATGCGGGGGCTGCGCAGGTGGGGGCGCAGGTGGGATTTTTGGGGCGCTTCTGGCAGCTGGACTGCTCGGGCGGAGGCGCTCATAATTCAGCAAATACCACCAACTCCCTTTAAAATCGAGCTGACTTGGCTCTTAGCAGAGAGCCGGTACCCCCTGCAGGTCGGATGCCTGTATCACCAGGACGGACACCTCTTTGCGCCTGCTCCTGGAGAGCCAGCACAGCCCCACTTTGGGGAGCTCGGCGGATCCGAGACAAGCCCAGCATGACCTCGTTTTCGGAAGAATTGCACATTTTGCAACACTACCCTTGCCGATGTTGGCAACGGGGACCAAGATCAGAACTATGATCACCGCCATGCTGCTCTTCATCACCGCGCTCTTCTCCGCGCCCGCCCAGGCCCAAGCTTGGGAGGCCGCCACAATCGTGGATGTGTCCGTAGCCTTGGAGCCCATGCCGGAGCTCCCCAACAGCTACATCGCCAACCCCGGCCTGTACGCGACGGTGCACGCCCGCCCCTCCGACCGCTACACCGCCAAGCAGCTCTCCGACCACGCACTCCAGGTTGTGCCTGAGCTTGCTGAGCGCTTGGGTGTCGGCACCGGCCGCAGCATGAACATCGTGCTGGCACACGACCAGAGCGACTTTGAGAACCTGCAGCCAGGAGCCACACACGACTGGGCCGACGGCACCGCTTGGCCCCAGCGCTCGCTGATCTACCTTCGGGCCCCTCGGGCGCGCTCAGGCATCTCCAAGGACCTGGAGCAAGTGCTGGAGCATGAAGTGGTGCACGTCCTTCTCGGCCAAGCCTTTGGCCGCCGTCCTGTCCCCACATGGCTGCAGGAGGGAATGGCACAGTACTTCGCAGGCGAGGTCACGCCGGATCTGCCCAAGCGCATCGCACGCGGCATGATTGGCGGCGGACTGATGAGCTTGAACCAGCTCTCCTATGGCTTTCCCCACAACCCACAGCGCGCGGATCTGGCCTACGCCCAGTCGGCCGACCTGATCAACTGGATCGCAAGTGAGTACGGAGAGGATTCCCTGGGAGTGCTGGTCCAGCAGATGTCCCGCGGCGAGAGCATGAACGCCAGCCTCTACGCGGCCACCGGGGTCACCTCGGCGGAGCTTGAGCAGGCCTGGCAGAGCCGCCTGAAGGACAGCGGTCTGTGGCTCTCCGCCTTTATGGCCGAAGGCTCCTTCTTCGTCCTGGTCATCCCCCTGGCCCTCTGGGGCGCCTGGCGCCTGCGCAAGCGACAGAAGGCCACGCTGGCCCGCTGGGAGAAAGAAGAGCGCCGCCGCGCCGCCTACGATGCCTTTGTGGCTCGCACCCAGTGGATGAGCATGGGCTAAGCTCGGGTCCCGACTGGAAAGCCTCATGCCCAGCATCTTCTCCAAGATCATCGCCGGTGAGATCCCCGCCCATAAGATCTGGGAGGACGAGCACCACATCGCCTTCCTGGACATCCGACCTGTGGCCCCCGGGCACACCCTGGTCGTGCCCAAACGCGAGGTGGACTACCTCTTCGACATGAGCCCCGTGGAATACGAGCGCCTCTGGGGCGCCGTTCGGCGGGTGGAGTCCAAGCTCCAGGCCCGCATGGGCTGCGAGCGCGTGATCGTCACGGTCATGGGCTGGGAGGTGCCCCACGTGCACGTGCACCTGGTGCCCACCGACAACCCCGGCCAGTTCCCCCTGCCGACACCCTGTGGGATGTCGATGGAGGAGATCGCTGAGCTGGCAAAGCGCTTCCAAGACGCGCCCCGTCCCAGCGCGCCCCCCGTGTTGGAGCGCACCATCGACGAGCCCATCGAGGACTAGCTCTTCTTGGAGCTCACAGCCACGGCCTCGAACTCGTAGACCTTGCCGTCCTGGGCGTTGTGCTTCTCGGGCATCGCATCAGGGTTCTCGGACTCGCTGGCCAAGTGCTCGATGAACTCGGGGTCCAGCTCGCGCACAGTGACAGTGCCCTCGATCTGGCAGCTCTGAGCCGCGATGTCCTTGTCCACGTTGAAGCTGTGGTCCTTCATCATCACGCGCATGGTCATGTCGCCGTCAGCGAGCACCAGCCAGCAGCCCTTGGCCTGGCAGACATCGCCAATCTTACCTTCCACGCGCAGCGTCTTGCCCTGGAAGCTGGCAGGATCGGAGAGCAGCGCGGACGCCGAGGTGATCTCTTCGACCTTGAAATCCTCTCCCCAGTGCTTCCAGCCTTCGGCGTTCACGGGGGTGGCGGGCTCCTCAGCGACAGCAGCCGCCTCAGCGGTCAAGGCCGCAGCCTTCTCGTCTTTGGTCTGTGCAGGCTCGGTGGCGCAAGCCACCATCATCCAGATTGCGAGCATGATGCCCTCCTATGGACATCCTTTAACCACATTCCAAGACCTTGGCTCAGGCGGCCCGAAGACCACTTTGCCAGCGGCGGATGGCGTCCTCGAGCTCAACAGGGCTCACAGGCTTGGCCAGGTAGTCGTCCATGCCCGCCTGCAGACAGCGCTCGCGATCTCCTTCCATGGCGTTGGCTGTCAAGGCGATGATCGGCACGTTGGCTTTGGGCCCCAAAGACCGGATCTCAGCTGTCGCCGTGTAGCCGTCCATCACAGGCATCTGGCAGTCCATAAAGATCAGATCAAAGTCTCCGGTCCGCACCCGCTCCACGCCAGCAGCACCATCGGGGGCAACATGAACGCTGTGCCCAAGCCGCTCTATCAGCCGCCGCGCCAGCATCTGGTTGATGGGGTTGTCCTCCACCACCAAGATGCGCAGCACGCCATCCACGGAAGACTCCTTGACCGCGCCCACCGGCGCCAAGCAGGCAATGCCCGGGAGCTCAAGGCGGAAGATGCTGCCATGCCCCAGGGTAGAGCGCAGCGCGATCCTCCCGCCCATCTGACGGGCCAAGTGTTCGGAGATGGCCAGCCCCAGTCCAGTCCCGCCAAAGCGGCGGGCGGCGGTCCCGTCCACCTGGGAGAACGCATCGAAGATCACTGCCTGGTAGGAATCGGAGATGCCAATGCCGCTGTCTTGCACCGCCACGCACAGGCCCTCTTCATGGGACGCAACCAGGACGGAGACCTGCCCCCTGTGCGTGAACTTGGCCGCGTTTTCAAGCAGCTGATTGAGGATCTGAAGAATACGCTTACGATCCCCTTGGATCCAGGTCGGCACGTCCGGATCGACGAGCAGCTCAAAGGTGAGCCCCTTGCCCATGATCCCTGGACGATGAGCGGACTTGAGTTCGGCGAGCAGGGGCTCCACCTTGAAGGGGCTCTGATCTAAGCTGATCCGCGCAGCCTGAAGGCGCGCAAAGTCCAGCACATCGTTTACCAGGACCAGCAAGCGCTCCCCGGAGTCCAAGGCCGTACGGGCCAACTCCTCTTGCTCCTCGTCCAGATCCGTGTCGATTAGCAGGCGGTTCATGCCCAGCACACCGTTCATAGGGGTGCGGATCTCGTGGCTAATGGTGGCCAAGAACTGATCCTTGGCGCGGGCAGCCGACTGGGCCTGCCCCAGGGCCAAGCTCAGGGCCTGGTTCTTCTGATTGGCAAGCGCCATCGAGGTCTCTCTGTTGGTCTCAAAGACCATACAGACCAAGGCGATGACGCCCATGCTGGCCACCGACTGAAACAGGGGCTCCGCCTCGGCGAGCACCAGGGTGCCGATCAGCAGCGAGGCGCTGACCAAGCTCAGGCCACCCCAGCGACCCAACAAGAAGATGGAGATGGCCGGGATGGTCGCCGTAAACAGGACCGCAGCCTCGCCGCTGCTACCAGGCATGTCGATGGCTATTGCCGCGATCCCGTGCAGCACGAGCACATGGAACCAGCAAAGCATCTGCACCTTGCCGCTCAGACGAAGCGCAAGGAGCTCACCGGCCACCACCACGGCCATGACTAGGATCGCGGCCAGGTGCAGCGGACTGGCTGAGGCGCCAATCCCCATGACGAGAGAGACGATCAGCAGGCCGAGAAGCGGCAGTGTGCAGGCCACCAACAGGCGGCCCCTGCGCTCAACTTCAAGATCCTTCGGATCGGCCAAGGGCAACAGAAAGTCGTAGATGGGGAGCAGGTACTTCACTCTGAACCCATCGGGGCCGGGACCGCGAGCTTGAGCTTTGCCGCTAGAGTAGATCCGCGTAGATCCGCGTAGATCCGCGTCATTCTACTTGGTTGATTTGTGCTTACGGCACACTGATGACCAGAGTACTCAGCACCGTCAGGGTGTCTCCTTGGACTTCACCCCCGCTGACAGTGAAGGTACCCAGGTCCAACCACTCTTGGGTAAGGTAGTTCGAAGAATAGATCTGGACCTGCGCCTTGTCGGCGATTCCCAGCGCGACGGTATCGATGCGAAAGCCCATGCCCCCTTCATCATGGGCGTCGAAGGGCGCCAAGTAGAATGCAGCCAGAACCTCTTGAGTGATGCCATGCATGGGCGGCATGTGATCTGCCGGAATGCGCACGCCACGGGTCATGGTGCCATCGGCGCCAAAGGGCAGGGTCAGGTCGTCCTGCGCCAGGGTGAGCCACAGGCCAGGTGCAGCCTGAACCTCCCCTGGAGAGCTCTGTGGCGTGGGCTGGCCCTGCTCCAACACCGGCACCGAGAGCTCGATGCTGTCATGGTTGGTGCTCAAGGCAAAAGGCACCAGAGGCGTGGCCCAGTCCCCGTCCTGCAGCACCACGATCTCATAGGAGTAGGTGCCCTCTGCCAAGGGGTCGAAGGTGTATCGCCCGTCCGCTCCGCTCTCGGCGAAGTAGCAGCTCTCCTTGCACATCTGCATGCGGGCCATCAAAGGGTTGCCGTCTACGTCCGTCACCGTGCCGTACAGCACCACGTCTGGGTCGGCGTCTGCATCAGCGTCCGCATCCGTGTCCGTGTCGGTATCGGTGTCCGCATCCGTGTCGGCGTCGGCCTCCACCACCGTGTCCTGGGGCGTCTCGGAATCACCATCACAGGCCAGGGCCAACAACAGAACGAACATGGGGTCTCCTTCGGGTCCTCCCAAGGATGCTTGATTTCAACCAAAGTTGCACGTCGAACTGCCCCATCAGCGTTCGTGGCCGAAGATCACCGTCGTGTTCGGATCCATCTCCTCCAAAGCCCTGAGTTGCCCAAGACTCTCAACGTTGTCTTGGTGGTCCGCGGTGTAGGTGCCCGGGGCCACGTCGTGCTCCCAACCCCACCGCGTGTGGCTGGTGTCCCCCGTCATCAACACGGGCCCCGCGTCGCTGCGAGCCCACACAGCGATGCTGCCGGCGGTGTGACCGGGGGTAGAGAGCACCCAGACCGAGCCATCGCCAAAGAGATCCCAGGCCTGATCGACCGGGCCGAATGCTTGTGCCTGGGCCGGATCAAAGGCACTCAGGGTGCGCCCTGCGAAGAGCTTGCTGTTGAAGGGCCGCAGCAGCAGGTTCTCTCCCGAGCGCACACTGCCCTCGTATGGGCCAGTCCATAGAGGGGTGTCCAGGGGGAGATCGGGCAATCCGAGCACGTGATCCATGTGCAGGTGGGTCAACAGCACTCCTTCCACTCGACCCTCCTCCAAGAGCTCCGCTGTCGAGGTCAGCACGACCATGCTCTCTACAAAGCTACCCAGAATCGCCCCGGCGTCGGCCACCCGCTCTCCAGGATTCTGAGAGACCCCGCTGTCCACCAGCCAGCGCCCGTGCACCGGATGCTCGATGACGTGCACCATCACCAGGATGTCGTGGTCCCCCGGCTCCAGGTCGACAGCCGCCGGATCCGTGAGATCCAACAAGCCCTCCAACGGCACCGCCCAGGTCGCAGCGTCGATGCTCTCAACGGAGACCGTCGTAGCCAAGTCGACGTCGTTCTGCGGCTGCAACTCCGGCAGAGACTCCGCTTGGCCAGGGAAACGTACGAGGGTGCAAGCAAGGGAGAGAAGCGGGAAGAACATGGGTGGCCTCCAGGGCATGAACACACTTTCACACTTCCAGATATGGCTCGGTAGAGGCCAATATGGCATCCTCCTATTCATATGTGGATAGCTTTGTGGATAAACACCGTGTGGACAAACAGCGCGCGCACAACTGGGACGACCTGAAGCTCTTCGCGGTTGCGGCACGCACCGGGTCGATGAGCGCAGCGGCCCGCGAGCTGGGTCTGGGCCAGGCCACGCTGTCTCGGCGAATCTCAAACTTGGAGCAGCAGAGTGGCCACCGGCTCTTCGACCGAACGCCCCGTGGACTGCGTCTGACCCAAGCCGGAGAGCGCGCGCTGCCCTTTGCCCAGAGCATGGTGCAGTCGTCCCTGGGCTTGGCCCATGCCATGAGCGCTCACGACAGCCGACCCGCCGGAGTGGTTCGCATCGCCATGCCGCCGGGCATCGCGGAGACGGTGATCCTGCCGATCATTCCCGAGCTTCGCGCACGCTATCCGGATCTAGGCGTGGAGCTGCTGGCCAGCGCTGATCTCTTGGATCTGGTGGCAGGACAGGCCGACATCGCGCTTCGCAGCAAGGCGCCCAGCCATCCGGAGCTGGTGGGCATCCACCTCTTTGACAGCGGGGTGGGCGTGTGGGCCAGCCCTGCGCTGCACACCGAGGGCCTGACCCTGGCCGAGCTGCCCTGGGTGGGCTGGTCCCAGTCTCATCGCCAGATCGTGCAGGCCCGCTTGCTCAAAGAGCTGGTCCCTGAGCCCATCTGGGCGGTGCGCTCTGACTCCTTCGTCGCGCAGATTCAGGCGGCCCGTCTGGGCCTGGGCGCCATCATGATGGGCAGCGCTCTGGCCCGCCATATAGGGGGCTTGGTGCCGGTGGCCTCGGTCGCGGATGAGTGGCCGAGCGAGCCCGCCTACGCCGTGGTGCACAAGGACCTGAGACGGGTTCCGCGGGTCCGGGTCGTGCTCGACTTCCTGCAAGAACAGGTGCAGAGCTGGGCACTCTAGAGGAGAGCGGAGCAGCGCCGCGTTACGCCGCCGTCGTGGATCGTTGGCACAAAGACTTCTCGCTGTGGTGGGCGCTGCTGATCGGCGCCTTTGTGCGCGTATTGCCCCTGGCGATGTGGCAGACCGACAAGTGCATGCGCGACGAGTGCACCTACATGTCGCTGGCAAATCGACTGGCGGATGGGGAGGGCATGAATCCCTCCAACAACTGGATCTGGGCGCCTGGATATCCCAGCTTGATGGCCCTTCATGAGCGCCTCTTTGGCCACCCCGAGGCCATCGTGGGCACGCAGATCGTGCTCTTCTCAGTCGCCATCGTGCTCGGCTACCAGCTGGCCAAAGACGCTGGGGGCCTGCGAGCCGGACGCATCACTGCCTGGCTGCTGGCCTGCTCGCCCACCTTGGCGTTTTTTGCAGGGCACATCTGGAGCGAGTCCATCTACACCACACTGCTCATCGCGGCGGTGTTCTCCCTGGGCTGGGCGCGAAAGGGCTCCATCTGGCGTGCTCTGCTGCCCGGTGTTCTGGTCGGCGGCTGCGTGCTCTTCCGCGGGGTGGCCACCTACATGGTGCCCATCTTTGCCCTGGCGATGCTCTGGCAGCGTTGGCGGGACAAGTCGGCCTGGGGTGGCGCTGCACTGCTGGTTTTGGCCGGCGTGATGGTGGTCGCGCCCTACAGCATCTACGCCAGCCAGAAGTTCGGCGGGCTGGTGATCAGCGACGCGACGATGGGCCAGATGATGTGGCTGGGGAACAACCTGTATGAGCCCATCACCTTTGACTGGGGTGTGGGGACCCTGAACACGCTGAAGTACAACGCTCTGCTCGACACCGGTCGCCCCCACTGCTCCGGCAAGGAGTACTACGGAAAGGCGTGGGACGCCTGCGAGATGGAAGCAGCAAAAGAGTGGATCAAGGCCAACCCTGGGGAGTTCATCCGCCGTATTCCCCAGCGCTGGGCCCAGCTCTTCAACCCCAACTCCTTCGTGACCCGCCATGTGCGCCTGGATCGCTGGGCCGAGCTGCCACCGTGGGTGACTGAACCGATGCTCATCGCCACAATCGTGCTCTCCTACATCGCCGTGCTCGGAGGCATCATCGGCGCCTTTGCCAAGGGCCGGGGCTGGCTGATGATGACCACCCTGCTCATCGTGGGCTACCACGTCGCCGCCATCGGCCTGGTCGCCGGGCTCTCCCGCTACCGGGTGCCCCTGGACGCCTTGTTCTTGGTGTGGGCGGGGGTGTTTCTGGCCGACCCCAAGAGGGCCCTGGATCAGGTGGGCCAGGGCGGCTGGCGCTTCTGGTGCATGAGCGCGCTGCTCTTGATCTGCACGCCCTTGATGACGTGGTACCTGCTACCGGGGTACCTGCCCAAATGACTCTGCTCCTACTCGCATGTACCCAACAGCCCCTGCCACCCGGCGGGAGCCAGCCCGATGTCATCCTGGTGAGCATCGACACTCTGCGGGCCGACCACGTGGGCGCCTACGGCTACGAGCGCGACACCACGCCCTACATCGACAGCCTGGCCGCCCGGGGCACCCGCTTTGCCCACGCCCGCAGCGCCAGTCCGTGGACCCTGCCCAGCCACAGCACCATGCTCAGCGGACAGCTGCCCATCCACCACGGGGCTGTGGACTCCGGAGGGGGACTGCCCAAGGATCTGCCTCTGATCCAAGAGCGCTTCCAAGCGGCCGGCTACGCCACCGGGGCCGCCGTCTCCACTCTCTTCGTCGGCCGACGTTTTGGCTTTGCCCGAGGCTTTGACGCCTTCGAGGACTTTGGGGTCACCAACAAGAACAACCTGAAGGGCACCGTGGATGCCGAAGATGTGTTCAAGGCCGCCACAGACTTTGTACGCAGCCAAGAGGGCGAGTCGGTCTTCCTCTTCCTACACCTCTACGATGTGCACTACCCCTACCAGGCGCCGGGCGACTGGGAGGAGAAGTTCGACCGCAAAGGCAGCGATGATGACCTGCGCTACAAGAACTACTTCCGCTACCAAAAGCACCCGGTCAAAGCCGAGCAGATGGCCCACCAGGTCGCCCAGTACGACGAAGAGATCGCCTATGTGGACGACCAGCTCCGGCAGCTCGTGGCCCAGTTCCAGGCGGCCGGTCGAGACCCGCTAATCATTGTGACCTCAGACCACGGCGAGGAGTTCGGCGAGCGGGGATCTTGGGGGCACGCCCACACCCTGAACCCTGAGCAGCTGCGGGTTCCCCTCATCATCGCTGGCCCTGGCGTGAAGACCCAGGTCATCGAGACAACGGTGGGTCTGCAGGATCTAGCCCCCACTCTGGCGGCCACTCTGGGCGAGGGCTGGGCCTCAGACGGCATCCCCCTCTGGGGGACTCTGACCGCAAACGAGGCCATACCGGCCCGTGCTTTCCTCTCCGACACCAGCCGCTTTGACACCAACCGCTTGGGCCTGTGGGAAGGGGACATGCGACTGGACTGGGACCTGAGCACACAGGTTTTGACCCTGTACGCGGACCCCTTGGAGAAGGTGGATGTGGCTGCGGAGCGGCCTGATGACCTCGCACGCCTGCAGCGTCAGCTGATCTCCCTCTTGGGCACCCCTTGGACGGCCGAGCCGGGGTTGGTCCAGACCACGTCTGCCACCCTCTTCGCCCAAGGCGCCTCCCAAGGGGAGCGCTGGGACAACACGGAGAGCAGCGGTTTCGCGCTGATTCCTGTAGACGCGGCGGTGTGGCACGGGGACCTTCCGCCGGTCAAGTCCGGGCAGAGCACCGGGCCCCTGGTTCACACCGGAACCCAGGCCAGCAGCGTGGGCTTGACGGAGGCGGAGAAGGAGCGGTTGAGGCAGCTGGGGTATATGGAGTAGCCGCGCTAATTGCCTACTTTCGACCTGCCACTTGGCTAGTCCACCGCCAACAGCCTCTCAGGCCAGTTTCGCGGGAGCCCAACTGCCTCCATGTAGCGGGTGAGCGTAGACAGCCGCACGTCGGCGCCGTTCTCCAAGCGACAGACAGCGGGCTGCGAAGTACCCATCTTCCTTGCCAGGGCGGCTTGGGAAAGACCCAGCCTCAGTCTGACCTGGGACAGCGTCCGACCCATGACACGTCGCGAGAGGGCGTCATCGACGGCGTGTGCGAACCCGGCTTGTTCCTCTTCGGAAATGACGATGATCTCGTCGAGAAAATCGATGTCGCGGCCTGGCATAGAATTCCTCCTTGACTGTACCTATATAGACCTTGTTGATCTTCATCTTCTTCGCTGGCCGAGCCCGCCACTGAGCGCCCACGTCGAGACTCTGGACGCCCTGGGTGTGAAGCTCGGTGCGCCGAAATCCGGCCAGCACCTCCATGGCCTCGCGCTGGCCAAGACGCGTGAACAGGTGCTCTTCGGCGGGGATCCCCTGGGCGACACCCTGAACTTGGTGGCCGCCACGCCTCCCACTCTACCCCAGCCCTACTTGGACATCAAAGCGCGTCCACACCCACCAAGTGGACCGCATCACGGGCCAACCTTGGACCCTCGGGAATCACCTCAGGGCCTGGCACAGCGCGCTGCGACGCCTAGCGCCAGCGATGAACAAATCACAGGACAAAGCGAGCGTAAACGCCATGATTCGCCTGCTTGATGCCTACTTTGGCCAGGGCTGCTGAGCCCTTCCTTCCCGACACGGAGCACAGCATGATTCTCACACTCGCCCTCAGCCTTCTGGGGTGCGGCGTCGCTGACGCCGAAGTTCAAGTGCCAACCGCCCAAGGTCCCGCGCATCCCAGCTTGACCTGGGAGGAGCTCGACGCCTTGGACGTGGCGGGCACCGACCAAGCCATAGGCTGGGTGCTCCAAGACATTCAGGCCCTCTCTCCAGAGCAGCTTGCCCAGGCCAAAGAAGCCATGCGGGAGCTCTCCGTGACCTGCTCCTACACAAGGGCATCGCATCAGATTCCATTGGTGCTGCAGCCGAGCATCGAAGGGCTCAACCCAGAGCACAGAACCTAAACGATCAGCTGGACAACATCCGAACGGACTTCCCGCCAAAGACCCAGGACAGGGTCTCCGCCAACTTTGAGCGGGTGGAGTCCGTCACCGGACACCCGTCGTCTTTCAAGGCGTACACCAACGGCTGGTACCGCGGGCTAAAGCAAGTCCAGCCCTTCGCGGTGAACACCCAGGCAAAGTCCGAGGTGAACGCCATGCTTGAGATGTTGACGGTCTACTCCGAGAGCGGTTGCTGAGCGCGTCGCTCGGCAGTCTTAGAGAGGCCAGGGACCGACAGCGGCCGAAGGATGCCCAAGGCGCCGTCCTCCGCCGACTGGGCCTGCTTCATGAAATCGGACTCGATGTCCATGCCGCCGCTGCCCGCGGTGGTGACCTGCAGGCTGGTCGCCGCGAGCCCTGGGTGGGCAATCAACGCCTTGACCCTGCTTCCGCCACGGGCCTCTAGACGCTGCTTGATGCCGTAGGTGAAGGCGTAGTTGGCCAGCTTGGTCTGATGGTAGCGGGACCAGCGTGGTCCGCCGAAGGAGGCCTTCTCCTCCTCGCTCCCGTCCCCACCCAGATCTGCGTCTCTGGCGAAGTACTGCGCCTCCAAAAGAGGCCCCCGCCGAGCACCCGAGGTGTGGTTCACGATGCGCTCATCCTCGCTCTTCTCCAACAGAGGGAAGAGCTCGCGGGTGAGCATGAAGTGGGAGATGCAGTTGGTCTGCATCTGCACATCGTATCCATCCTTGGTGTAGCGCTGCGGCAGCGCCATCACGCCGGCGTTGTTGCATGGCAACGGCCTGCCCCGCCACGTCCGCCGCGAGTTCGACGGCTACGTCCAGTGCGGCGAGCCGACCTCCGGCTTTGCCTGGCTCCAGTGCACCAGCTGTGACCACCACAAGCTGGTCCCCTTCTCTTACAAGGGGCGTGGCTTCTGTCCCTGCTGTGGCGGCCGACGCATGGCTGCCTTTGCCGCCCGCATGGTCGATGGCATCCTGCCATGCTTGCACGTCCGCCAGTGGGTCCTGTCGCTGCCTTGGGACATCCGCGCCCTGCTCGCCTGGCGCCACCCCCTCACCCGAGGCGTCCCGCGCGTCGCTTTCCGGGTCATCCAGCGCTTCTACCGGGACCGGGTCGCCGCCACCGCTGGCGTTCAGGGGGCCGGCAGCGGGTCCGTCACAGTGCTCTCGAGGTTCGGAAGCGACCTTCGACTGAACCCACACTTCCACATGCTCGTGCTGAACGGTGCCTATGTCCGCGACGAGGCCATCGGCCTGGTCGGCTTCCACAAGACCCCGGCCCCATCTACCGAGGACGTCGAGCGTGTGGCCGAACAGATCGCCATCAAGAGCGCAGCCTGGCTCGGGCGCCAGGGGGTCGAGGACTTCCAGGAACCAGACCCCGACGAGCTGCAGCTCACGCTCCAAGCGGCAGCTATCGCCGGACGGAGCGCACTCTCAACGAGAGCAAGCCAGCGGGTCCGACGGGTCCAGACGCTCGGTGGACGTCGATTCGCCCTCCCCCCGCTCCTGACGACGAAGCGGCATCGCGTTGAGGCACTTGTCTACGCAGAGCCATGCCAGGTCAGGACCTTGAGGTGTGTGCGCCTCCTGGACACGAAGACAAAGAGGTGGCCCGCGTAGAGGTCGAGGCCGGCCTGCTTGACCCGGCCCGCGAGACGGTCGAACCCGCCGCGCATGTCGACAGACTCAGCGACCAGGTAGATGCGCTCCGGGTCCACACCCAGAAGGTGTTTGGCGCGATTCCTTTGGACCGCGCGAACGCGGACTTGGAGTGGTGGGCGAGGCCCCAGGCGGCGACGAGGCGTCGTTGTTCGGCGACTGGGGTGTGTTTGGGCATGAAGATGACCTCCACACACCCAACCACATGATCAGGTCAGCTTTGAGAGGGGGCCAGAGTGGACGGTTACGTGGTGACACTCCCAGCCATCTGCGCGGAACGTTCTCCGCAGCAGTAAAGCACTGCCGCGCCCTCATGCTAACGCCTGCGTCCTACAATCGGAATTCTCGTGTCCCCCATGCTGACCGGCCTCATCCTGCTCTCGCTCGCCGCCTGTAATGACACGCCTGGGGATGCCGACGACAGCGGCAAGGTCGACAGCGGCAAGGTCGACAGTGACGAGGGCGCAGACGATCGGGACGGCGACGGCGTGCCCAACGACGACGACGCCTTCCCCGACGACCCCAACGAGTCCACCGACAGCGACGGCGACGGCGTGGGAGACAACGCTGATCTCTGCGAGGGCGAAGACAGCTCCGGCGACAGCGACGGCGACGGCCTCTGCGATGACTCCGACGACGACCGGGACGGTGACGGCGTCCCCAACGACGACGATCGCTTCCCCGACGACGGCAGCGCCGACCATCACCTACACCGGGGACATTGGCGTGGGCCCTGACGGCTACTTCTACGTACAGAACTGGAACATCACCGCCTCGGGATGCAACAGCGGCGCTGGCGACGTCCTGCGCTACGACCCCACCGACGGCAGCTTCGTCGACCGCTTCGCGACGCTCGACTACCGCTCCCATCGCATGGGCTGGGGGCCGGATGGCGATCTATGGGTGCCCTACTATTGTGGCGAGAGCGTGGTGCAGATCGACGGCAGCACCGGCGAGACCGTGGCGAACCACTCCCCGATCACGCCAGCGCGGTACTACGACATCGCGTTCGACCCGGTCGGCCGCACGATGTACCTCAGCATCGGAAACGTCCAGGCCTTCGACATGTCGGACTGGTCCCTGACTTCATCCTTTGGTTCCGGCTGGAACAACAGCATGAGTATGGGACCGAGCGGCGACCTCTACGTCATGGACTGGCACCCCACAATCTCCCCGGCGGGCCAGATGCTCGTCTTTGAAGCATCAACCAGCACGCTGCTCTGGAGCTTCCCCATCCCTGAGGTGCCGTACCCGATCGCCACGGCCCTCTACGATGGTCTGTAGGAGACCATAGGGCACCGTCAGATGTTTGCCCATGGCACCCATCGCTAGATCGTTCTCCCTTACATCCTTCATAGCGGCTGCGACCTCAATCCGAGCAGCGGGGTCCAAGGCCATGAGGAGTTTGCGAACAGGACTATTCCCAGATGGCGTCTTGTATTCCCGCCAGCGATGCTTCACGGCCTGTTCGGTCATGGACTCGCCTCCGGACGCGCTTCATTGATTGGTCCACACCCTACGCGCTGCTTTCGGATTTCTCGGACGCTACCCATTCCAGGCCTGCTACAGACCGACTCCGAACTGTTGATCGCGAAATCACGTCGCAACGGTGCGTCCCGACAAAACATGAAGGGAGAGTCCAACTCCATAGTTCGCTCGTCTGACCGAGACTCTGAGCGTTCCGTGCGGGGGCTTTCCAAGACTGGTCCAGCCTAAAACTCCACAACTCTGCGCCCCGATGCCTGCTCGCTCATGGCGACACCCAAGCAGCTCACTGGAGGGCATATCATTGGACCGTCCTTTCTTTTTCGGCCGCCGATCCGGGATATGGGGCGCGATACTTGCGGTAGGGAGCGCTGCGCGCATGATGTCTGCCATGAAAGCACATGCCCTCCTCGCCCTGTCCGAGCTTCCGGACCGCACGCCCATCCACGCTCTGGTCGCAAACGTCGACTTGGTCATCACGCGCACAGACGAGCAGATCTCGGTGCTCTACGGCCGCTGCCTGCACCGCGGCGCCCTGATGAGCGACGGCCACGTGCAAGGGGAAGACCTGATCTGCGGCGTTCACGGCTGGGATTACCGCTTGGACACCGGC
>JBLHMA010000058.1:0-18475 GCA_047621545.1 Cognaticolwellia sp.
CCTACTCCTCCTCGCAGAGGTACTCGGTGACCGTCAACGCATCGATGAGGTGCTGGTTGGTTAGACCACCTGTGGCCGCCGAGAAGCCCACGTATGCAGGAAAGTCGGTGATACCTGAGATCTCCTGGTCGATGTACACCGTCCCGTCGATGGTCACGCTGACCCTGGGGGCCACGACCGTGATCTCCATGGCGTGCCAGCCGGTGTTCTCCATCTCTGGCAGGGCCGACCAGACCACCGGATTGTTCACGTCCCCATCAAAGGACATTGCCACGTGGTCTTCGCCTGTGGGGTCTGCTGCGTTCAGGTAGGTGTCGACCTCTATCGACCAGCCAGGCAAGCCGGTCTTGGCGTTGGGACAGGTGGGGTCGCCACCGTAGCCCAAACAGCCCCCCGCCGAAGCGAGGAAGTCGGTCATGCGATCGGTGTCCAGAGCCGTGACCGCGAACCCGTCGGCGCCGCTGCCTCCACCCATGTAGAACTGGAAACTAAGCGTCACGTTGTTGCCACGGGTCGGAACGGTTTGAAAAGCACTCCCGACGGCGTTCCCCGTCGCCGGGGTCAGCTCCACCCAGGAGTTGCTCGAGTCCCAGTTGGCCGCCCCTTCGAAGTGCCAAGTGCTCAGGTCCAGGGTCTCGGACTCAAAACCAGCCTGTTGGCAGACCCCAAAGCTCAACCGCTCCTCGTGCCCGCAAGCGTCTTGGACCTGCACAGTGAGCTGGTGGGCCCCAGATCCTCTGCTGTTCCAGTCCAGCTCCCCCAGACCGCTGCTGTCCACAACGGCCTGTCCAAGATCTCCGTCTAAGTCGCTGCTCCAGGTGACCTGAAGGTCCTGGGCTGGAGTCTCGGCGTCGAAGGTCTGGGAGCTGAGGGTGAGCAGCTCTCCGATATCCAGGATTTGGCCATCTTTGGGGCCCACGACTCCCAGTGTGGGCGGGCTGTCAGGCTCCGCAACCAAGGCAACCTCGATCTCTGGCTCCGTAAAGTCGTCGCTCAAGATGCGCAGCGTGTCTTGGCCAACACCGCCCTGAACAGTAATGTCCACCGACTCTCCGGCCAAGACAGTGAAAGGGAGCTCCGGCGCATCGACTACCTGCCAGCTCTCGCTCGCAAAACCAGACACCGTCACGGGCCCTGGCCCCATGCTGAGCAAGCTGAGCACCTGCTCCCCCTGGACCCCTTCGCAGAGCGTCCCCAGGTTGATCGCCCCAGGATCGGTCTCCAGGTCTCCGGGCAGCGCCTCCCCTTCCTGCTCCTCTCCCCCACTTCCCTGGTTCGATGGCTCCAGATTGTAATCCGAGCACGCGAGCATCAACCAGAGCATGGCATCTCCAAAGGGAGCCAGACCCTACCTCAACTCTATGCCCCTGATGCGGCGAATCACCAAATCTGCCGCAACGCCCAGCACCCCAAGCAAGATCAGCCTGGGCCAATGCACCTGACGCTCCCCAAGCTCCAGGATGCCTTTGGTAAAGAGCTCCTTCGGACTGGGCAGCGTCACGCCACCGCTGGTGTGCAGCTCAAGCACCTCCACGATCAAGCTCCAACATCCACGCCACGCTGTCCTCGCTTGAGCCCAGAACCTCAGCCTGAAGGCCTAAAGCTACACGCGGCCCGCCCGTGGCGTCCTGTGAGTGCAGGCAGAACCGAGCCTCCTGAAAACCGTCTTGCACACTCAGCTCGGAGGAGGTGACCGGCTTCGGCCGCTCTCACACATCACGGTTTAGGTTTCCCAACCAGCGCCCTCGAACATGAGGCTTCTCGGAATGTGGCGAGCAGCAGTGCCCTGCTCGTTCACGTTCCGGCGCAACAGGTTCAGGGGCTCGGCCACGAAGATGCGGGGGCAAGTCCGAGAAGATCTCGGTGCAGAGTCGACGGGGTTCTCCATAGGAGGCGATGCGAGCGGCTGATGGGCGCTCCACTACAGGCGAACCCCGATCCCCAAACCGACGAGCAAAGCCACCCCGGCCACTACCCACCACCGGGGCGGCGATAATAGAGTCGGTGGCACCTTTCCCCTCAGGGGGACGATCCCGTCCAAGGCGACCGGTTCTGCCGAGGCTGTTGTGTTGGTCCCAAATGCAGTGCGATCGCCGCAGCGCCATTGAGCTGGGCACTCTGGTCGGCAAGGCGCGCCAATTGCACGGAGTATAGCGACCAATCCGCGGCGATGAGCGCAGTCAGCAGGATCCACAGGAGGGACAGCTAAGCCCAACTTTGCGGCACTATAGACAGGAGGAGCAGCAAGGCTGCCGCCAAGGCGTAGGTACCCAGCGCATGCCACGAGCCACGCAGAGACGGGGCCCAAATGGGCGGAGCGCTTGCATCAGTTGAGACGTAGATCCTCCAGCGCCCCAGTCTGCGGACCACTCTCCTCCGCCAAGGGCGCCCATTGCTCGAGGCTATGCTCACGGGGGCCTCATTGGTAATCGAGGAGGGCCTGCGAGTGGCTATCCGCATTGGTGACAGCAGATTTTCAACAAAAGTTTGCCCATCGGGAAGATCCGTGTATATCCTCTCCAAGTCAGCCGGTGGCACCCGGCATTATGACGAGCCGACCTCCCCCGCCGGACCCCAATCTGGCAAACGACTAAGCGTCTCCTCCATCTCTTGCGGTGAGGGAAACTGCGGGGGAGGTTCTCTCGACTGGCCTTCCGTCGCCCCTCAAGGTCCGAAGAATGGACTGGGCTTGGACCAAAAGCACTAAGTGAGTGGCGTTACCAGAGTCGATTTCGATTTGGCTCGGACTTAGGGGCCGCGGGGGACGAGGGCCAGCCCGGCACCAGTTGTGATGCACCATCCATCGCAGACCCCAACTGCATGGTCGGAACCAGGGTAGGGCGAATCGACACGGAGCCGGCGGCGTGGACCTATCTCTGCCGCAACGGTGACAACATGGTGCCGCTCATAGGGTACAACCCGCGGATCGCGGGTCACACGCTTCTTCGAGACAGCCTTCGAAGTCGACGAGCAGAGCGACGCCCTGACTGTCGACGCAGGGCTCCTTCGCAGCACGCTCCTGCACCAGGACTACGAGGCGCTGCAAGCGTGCGCGGAACAGGGTCCGGACAGCACGGGCGACTGCAGTTGGCGTGACGTCCCGGGGGAATCGACCCAGCCGCTTCGGCGACCAGGTACTGCACACAGTGCCCCTCCGCCACTACCGGCCAAGGCCACAGGGGAATGCTATCGTCCAGGCGTGATCGCAGATCCCGGAATCCTGACGATGTGGCTGGCGTTTCCGACAGGATGCACCGGGACCTCACCAGCCACCAACACAACCAACACAACCAACACAACCAACACAACTGTCCCGACTGAGAGCCCCCCGTGCCGGAGTGGACTGCTGAGTAGGCCACCGCGCGGATGGAGTCCCTCGCAGGTCACGACTTCCCCGACCCCACAAAGCTTCGAGAGTTGTACCTGAGCAAGGCGACAGCAGGTGTCCCGGAGAGGAACTCGCCGACCGAAGCACCCCTAAACGGCTGCACATCTTCCAGTGGCTACCAACAAGTCCGCCTGTACGCAGTTCGCCAAGAGCAGAGACGCGGGCCGGTCGTTCACCCTAATACTAGGTGATCTGTACATCACCGATCCCTAGGGCGGAGGCCGGTTCGGTGCGGGTCGAGGCGATGCGGGATGACTTCCTCGATGATCCGGCACTGGAGGAGCGACTGCTGCTGCCACTTCGGACGGCACACCGCTCTCAGATCGCGCAACGGTCGCGGTGGTCAAGCCCAGCCACGGTCTCTTCGTTCTTGGCCCACAGCTTCTCAGCCAGCGCCACATCACGCGTAAAGTCACTCCCCTTCGTGGGGTCGCAGTCTGCCCAGTACAGACCCGTCTGTGAACTGCGTTGGCGGTCTGACCATGGTGTGACCTGTTCCGCTGTGGAGTTGCGGCCAAAACCGTTGGGGCCTTTGCCCCTGAAGTTTCCGACGAGCGACATACAAAACCTCTGGGGCCAACCCCAACTTGCAGCGCCGAACTTCCTGCGCGAAGCGAACAGGCTCACCCTGCCTACGACGCGCCGAGCGCTTGCTATGACCCGAAAGTTCGCCGCGCACTGCCCCGTGGCAAGACAGAAACTCGCTACTCCTGCGCAGCCTCTTCCATAGGTGCCGAACCGTGAGGGGGAGGCCCATCACCAGCAGGGGGTCCATCACCAGGAGGATGGGCGCCACGCATGCCCGGAGGTCCACCCCCAGGAGGGGGGCCACCCACCCCAGGAGGAGGTCCACCCCCAGGAGGGGGGCCACCCCCGGGAGGCGGAGGTCCACCTGTGCCAGGCCCACTGCCACCGGGTCCAGGAGGCGGTCCACCCATGCCCCCGGGGGGAGGGGCGCCGCCCTGCTTGCCGCGACTAAGGTGAGGCCGCTTGACGTAGACCTTGCAACGCTCAGCGATGTTTGGATCTCTGATCTTCGTGCACAGGTCACCGCGGTTGGGAAAGACCTCGCGGGTAATGGTGTACCAAGCGTAGTCCTGGGTAAGGGGGTCCTGGATCTTCTCAACCAAGGCGGTTCCGCCCTCTATGTCTTCGCCGATGATGGCCTGGGCCACGGTCGCATAGCAGCTGTCAGCGTCCGCTCCAGAGGCAGCCTCGCACTGATCTGCTGAGGTCCAGTTTGGCTCACCGCCGGTACACGAAAAGAGACTGAAGAGGATGATCATGGGGGGAAGCTTGCACGCGGGACCAGCAGGTGCAAGAAGAGGGACACCATGTTTGACTATCTCTTGAACGCGTTCTCTGGCCCAGGCCAGGGTTTTATGTACGCCATCTTGGTTCTGCTGGGCTTCGCCCTGGCCGTGGCCATCGAGCGCGCTGTACTTCTACTGTCCTGGAGAGCCCCCCGCGGCCTTGGGGAATCCCTTGTCAAAGGCGGCGCTCCCCCGGACCTGGGCAGCTCCCCGCTGGGACTGGTCCTGAGCGCGGGACACAACGAGCAGGACCCTGTGCTGGCATGGGATGCCATGTCTGCGGCCGCAGTAGAAGCCGAAGCGAAGATCTCCCGCCGCGTCAGCTACCTGGCCGCTGCCGGAAACATCTCCACCATGCTGGGTCTATTGGGAACGGTCTACGGCCTGATCCTGGCCTTCTCCGCACTTGGAGACGCCTCCGCTGGTGAGCGCGCGGTCAAGCTTTCCGAGGGCATCTCCACCGCGATGGCGACCACAGCATTCGGTCTGCTCGTCGGAATTCCTTCCCTGGGCCTGCACGCGTGGCTCGAGGGAATGGCGCGGGAGCGCGTGGCCGAGGTCGAGGCCATGGCAGGCAAGCTCGCCCTGGGCATTCGCCGCCGGAGCGGAGCCAAGCCATCCGACGACTGACGCAGAAGCCCGCCAGCGGGACCTCCGATGCACGTCCAGCCTTGCTCAGTGTGGTCGCACTGATGCTTTTGCTGATGCCCTTCCTGCTGCTCACTACAAGCGTGCAGAAGCTCGCCGGGATCGACCTGCTGCTCGCAGGCAACAACAGTGAGCTGCCACCGGAGCCTCCAGGCAACGTGGAAGGCCTGACGGTGGTGGTCCACCCGGACACAGCCTTGGACATCAGCGCCCAAGTACGGCGCAGCGACGTGGGCGCGAAGACCGGGGAAACCGAAGCCCGCTCTGAGCGCATTCCCCCAGGAATCGAGGGCGTAGATCTGGCGGCCCTACAGAGCGCCCTTCGCCGCTACAAGGGATTGGATCCCGAGCGCGAGCAAGCCACCCTGTTGCCCGCTGACAGCCTAAACAACGGACAGGTCGTCAACCTTATGGACGCCATGCGCCGGGACGGAGAGGGCGAGCTCTTCCCCAAAGTCGCCCTTGGGGTTGAGCCTCCGGCCGAGCCCGCTACTGACCCTACAGTAGAAGCTCAGCCATGAGGCGTCTGCTCGCCAAGCCACAGGCCAACACCTCTCTGGGCGTGGCTGCTCTGGCTCCGATGGTCGACATGCTCACCATCTTGCTGGTCTTCCTGCTCAAGTCCTACTCCACCGACGCCCCAGTCCGCCCTGGCGACACCAGCTTTGAGCTGCCCATGAGCATCTCCGAGCAGCCGGTGCAGCGGGCCTTGGCGGTCGATCTGACCGCCCACGGGATCTACCTGCAGGACCAACGCATCGCCGGCACCCGCTACTACCTGGAGCAAGACGAGACCCTGATCACCGAGCTCTACGGCGCCCTCCAGCAGCTACCCGGCGACCGCGTCCAGGTGCGTGTCGACGCCGACCTGCCCTACAGCCTGACCCGCAAAGCGCTGTTCACCGCGCAGCAAGCAGGCAAGCGAAAGGTGACCGTGGTGACCGTGAGCCGAAGCTCCCTGTGACGCACGGACTCCGGAGCAACAAAGGCGCCTAAATCGCGCCCCTAGCAAAGGACACACAGCTCCTGTAGTCCCCCCGGTCCCGAACCAACTCGCAGATCTCCAGGGACCGCGTCGCATCAAAGCGCCTAGAGTTCGCGCTAACGCCCATGTAGCAGCTGCCTTGAACCGAATCCGGCGACTCTCTGCAGCCCAACAGTGCGCTGTCTACATTCTGCTCCGCCAAGGCCCACCCCAGACCGTGGTAGCACTGCTCGCGCCAGCCATTTTCGGTGGGCACCTGCTCGCAGATCGCCCGACTCGTACCCGGATCCGTACGCCCCAGGTACTTGCCCAGGCCGTGGTAGCACCACTTTTTCGGGAAGTCCTCTGCCTGGTGGCACCAGTCCAAGGCCCCTTGCGGATCCACCTGGCTGTACTCGCCATTCACATCGTGTCTGCAGAAGTTCTTGAACTGCCCGGCCTGCTCACAGGTGTCCCGGGCGTAGTCCGGGTCGGTGGTCGACCACGCCAAAGCAATGCCAAACCAGCACTGGTCACGCCACTTCCGAGCCGGGATGGTCGGGCAGGTGGCCTCGCTCCATTCGCGATCCACACGCGAGTGAATCTCGGCCACATCGCTAAAGCACTCCCAGCGCTCTTCCCCCTTGGGCAGCTCCCCACAAGCCGCTAAAGCGCCGTCCGGGTCCCGCTCAGCTCGCTGCAGCGCAAGCCCATGAAAGCACGCGTTCCGGTAGTCCCCTTCGTGCTTTCGACAGGCCGCGTCGGTGTAGGTGGTGCCTTGATCGCCACCCTCCTCGCTCAACGCGCCCTGGGGCTTGGGTGGGATCGCAATGACCTCGGCGACGACCACGACCTCGGGCTCTGGGAGCTCCGCGACCACGCGAAACAAGGCCGCTTGTACACCCAAAATCAGCAGGGCAGAGATCCCGGCCCACAGCCCAAGAAAGGCGCGTTCCATCACTCCCCTTCTTCGGCCGGCGCTTCCTGCTTCAGGTAGCCGATCTCAAAAGCGAGCCGCTCCTGTGCCTCGATGCTCAGTCCCGAATCCCCATCCACCGTCTCCGGCTCCGGCGCCGGCTCATCACGCAGCTGCCACCACACGCCCCCACCGATCAGGACGAGGAGGAGGATCGCGATGACGACCATCAGAGATTTGGGTGCACCGGCTTGTTGCATGCCCACTACAATACCCAACATGTCTTCCCTCGACGAGGCCATTGCGAGCGCCCTCACTCTGCTGAGCCAGGCTCAGGGGCCCGCCCACACACTGGCGGAGGACCTGTGCATGCGGGTCAACGCCCAAACCGACCGCAGCCTACTCCCGCACGTTCTGCACACCTTCTTTGACAGCGTGGACGACGCCAGCCTGATTGCCACCCTGGCGCTGCTGCACACCAAGGGCAGATCGGGTCAAGCGCGCTACCGCCGGGTCTCCATGGAGTTGGCCCTAAACGCCCAGCTCTTCCGGGAGCTGGGCTACGAGCGCGTCCAGGACCTCCATGCCATTGCCTCGGGCGCCGACCTCTCCCAAGTCACCGCGCTCTTTCTCTCCGCGCCCTACGACCCGCGCGGCCGCCTAGCGGAGGAGTCCGGACCGGAGAACCCCTACCTGGAGATCTCCCTGGGCCGGCGCAAAGCCGCCGCTCGCAACACGCGCTTCAACAACGCCAACCGCGACACCCTGGACCGCCTGCTTCGCGATCGAAACCCGGCCGTTGTGCGCCTACTGCTGCACAACGGCCGGGTCACCGAACGAGATGTGGTTCGCATGGCTGCACAGCGGCCCGCCAATCCAAGCTGCCTGCAGTGCATCGCCGACCACCCCAAATGGGCCCAGCGCTATGCCGTACGCAAAGCGCTGGCCTGCAACCCCCGCACCCCCCATCCCGTAGCCGAGCGCCTGATGCGCACCCTGATGCGCCAGGACCTACGCTTCATCGCCGGGACCTCCAACCTGCCCGAGCGGGTTCGCACCGAAGCTCGGTCTGCTCTGAAGGAAAGCGTTGGGGCGCCCCCAAAACGGAAAAAGCCCGCGGCAATCTTGCGCGGGCGTCCGGTCAGTGAGTTGGAGGAACCCTAAAGATTCTTCTCAACATCTTTGGCTGCGTCCTTGTCCTTCTTGGAGTCTGCGTCGCCCGTCGATGCATCCCGGAATTCCTTGACACCGGCACCCAGGCTCTTCAGCACTGCAGGCAGCTTGCCCACGCCAAAGACGATGACAACAATGACCAAAATGATAATCAGCTCGGTGGTGCCGGGCATTCCGATAGCGACGATTGCTGGCAGGGCCATGAGAAGCTCCTCTTGCTCGCGGTGATCACCTTAACCGGTTCCTGGCGCGGTGCGCGAGGCCCAAGACAAGGCAGCCCTTCAGCCCCCCTGGGTAAGTCTGCCCCCTTGCACCAGAGCCTGCGCCTGGTGCGCCCCCATGAACTGAATCAAGCTGGCCGCATCTGCCGGCTCTCCAGGCGGGGTGCGGAACAGCGCCATATCCGCTGCACTCCCCTGCCCCAGCCAACCCAGCTCAGGGCGACCCAGGGCCTGCCCTGCCACCCGGGTAATGCCAGCCAGCGCCTCTTGAACGCTCAAGCCCATGCTCACGCAAGCCAGCGAGGCCGCGCACCACAGATCCCGAACAGGTGAGCTGCCAGGGTTAAAGTCGGTGGCCACAGCGAGGGGTACCCCGGCCGCCCGGAGCGCCGCCACAGGTGGTGATGAATCCCGCAGGTAGAGCATCGCGCCGGGGAGCAGGACAGCGACCGTACCGGCCAAGGCCATCGCGTCAATGCCCGCTTGATCCAGGCGTTCCAGGTGGTCCGCCGAGCTCGCTCCAAGCCCAGCAGCAAGGGCCGCAGACCCGGTATAGGCAACCTGCTCAGCGTGCACCCGCAGCCCCAAGCCAGCCTGCTTTGCAGCGCGAAGGATGCGCTCCGTGTCCGCCAAATCAAAGGCCCCCACATCGCAGTACACGTCAGCCATATCGGCGAAAGGTGCGATCTGGGGCAGCATTTCGGTGACCAGGTGCTCCACGTAGGCCTGGCGCCGTCCCGCAAACTCGGGCGGCAACGCATGGGCACCCAACCAGGTGGACAGCACGCGCACGGGCCACTCCCCCAAGGCCAGCAGGCGCAGACAGCGCAGCTCAGTCTGCAGGTCCAGACCGTAGCCGGTCTTGATCTCTACGCTGGTCACCCCCAGCGCGCGCATGGCCAGGAGACGCGCCGACACCAGCTCGCCCAGGTCCGCATCCGAGGCCAAACGAGTCGCACGAACGGTGCTCAAAATCCCACCGCCAGCCTGGAGAATGGCCGTATAGTCCTCGCCGGCAAGACGCCGCTCAAACTCATTGGAGCGGGACCCCGCGTACAGGGTGTGGGTGTGGCAGTCCACAAGACCGGGCAAGCCGACCATGCCCTCTCCATTCACAACCTGAGCGGCCTGGGGCGCCCCACTGCTCGGCCCCACGTAGACCACCTCGCCCGCCTCAAAGGCCACCGCACCATCAAGAATGGGCGCAGCGCCGGACACCATGGTGTTCAGCTGAGTGATGTTCTGGACCAGCAGTTCGGCCATTCGCTCTCCCTGGCCTGGGGGCCTTTTGCCATGCTATAGCCGGCCAGCCTCGCAAGGCGGATTTACAAGGCCTGCCCACGCGCACCCTGTGTAGTAGAACGGTGCAGTCGAACGGTGCAGTCGAACGGTGCAGTCGAACGGTGCAGTCGAAAGAAGCGCCTCATCGGAAAAGGGAGCACCCCGTGCTGTTTGTCCTGTTTACGCTCTTGACTCCGGCTTTCGCCCAAGAGAACCGGAACTTGTACCAGGACAACCCGGCCCTGACAGAAGGCATGTTGGAGGACTTCCGCGAGCTGTACGTGGACGCCGAGACCTTCGCGAGCCAGGTCACTCCCAAGGAGGCAGCCGATGGGACAGGCAAGCTGGTGGTCTACAACCGGACCAGCTCTCCCATGGAGTTGGAGATCAACGGCGAGCGCGTCGGCCTGATGCATCCGGCGACCCCTGTAATCCTGCACGGTATGCCTTCTGGTTCCTACGAAGTCAGCCTGACTTCTCTCTCCAACTTCAAGTCCATCAAGCGGGTCAGCACCGTGCCCGAGGACGCCCCCATCACCGAGATGAGTGCCCCCAAGATGCAGAGCTTTGAGCGGCCCGGGACCTTTGTCAGCCCGCCCGTACGCCCCTGGCATGCGTGGTGTTTCACCGCCAAAGACGCTGAGGAGCAAAGCTGTGTAGAGGAATGCCCGGAGGAGCAGGCTTGCACGGAGATCAGAGTCTCTGAGTGCGGCGAGCCCTGTGCAGCGATGGTCCAGGCCCGCGCAGACAGCGAGTAATCCGGAACAGCCTTTCGGATTTAGGGGGCTGATGTGTCAACCTTACTCAACGTAGGAGTGAGCATGAGAGAGTTTCGGCTTCCCCTGGCCATCGCTGGCCTGAGCCTTGGCCTGAGCGGCTGCATCATTGGACCCGCCGCCATGCTAGTCTGGGCCGGGAGCAACTTTAGCCACGTCGGAACCTCCGTTGTGTGCCTGGGTGCAGACGCAGATGTCACTGCGGACGGAGACGGCGCCTACCGCATCTCGGGTACCGTGTTGCGCGAGCAGTCCTCACAGAACAACATCGGCAACATCGACGCCTGCTGGGGGGCGCCCTCTCGTGTGCTGACGGTAGAAGACGAAGCCGGCGTGATCTGGAAGGTGGGCTACCGCTGGCAGTCACACTCCATGGGGGATTCCACCCCACAGATCCTCGTCTCCCCAGGCGAGGACATTGAGCTTCTCTACCGCCGAGGGGACCTGCAGGGCTCCGCTGGCTTTGCGGTGCACCACGCAGAAGACGGCCTGCTCTACGCGATGGAGAGCGGACGCGGGAGCGCCGGCTTGCAGGCTCAGGACATCCCGGAGCTCACCGTCGAACGTGGTCAGACCGTGGGTATTGAGGAGCTAGAGTGCGGCCGGATTCAAGCCC
Source organism: Cognaticolwellia sp. (assembly GCA_047621545.1). Taxonomy (GTDB): domain Bacteria; phylum Myxococcota_A; class UBA796; order UBA796; family CAJQPC01; genus CAJQPC01. The sequence continues at coordinate 11,297 of JBLHMA010000058.1, forward strand.
AGTCCATCGTCTTTGTCTCCCAGACCGGCGACGAGGCAGAGCTTGGCCCAGGCGAGGACACCCCGATGGAGGTGAGCACAGACCCAGAGTTGAGCACCAAGCTGACCCTGTGCAACATCAACGCAGTGGAGGTTCCTGCAAGCTGCGAGGAGCCGGTTCAAGCGCAGACTGAGCACAGCTGGGTGTTGTTCAACCCACGGTAAAAGGGGCTTCGGGCAGTCTGTGGTGCAGGCGCTCGTGTGCGCTGTGCTGATGACCTCAAAACGCAGCGAGCAGCGTAAGACTTCGAAGAGTCAATACAGGTCAGCGAAGCCGACCCACAAAGGAAGGGAAAGGGGCGCAGCCTTGGGGGAAAACTGGCGTTTCCCCAAGCGGAGGTGTCGTGCAGCCTGCGGCTGGCGCAAAAGGGCCCGCTTAGGCCCCCTCATAGACATAGCCAAACGCTACTCCCTGCCACCTACCCCGGTCACCACCAGGGCCTCCCGCTCACCGAGACTCCCGTCCAGACCAGCGCAATCTCGTCTACAGAGCGCCCAAAGCATCTTGAGCTCGGTCTCCGTCGATTTCGGCGGGCCCGGGAGCTTCGTCTCGGACTCCAGCCAGGGCTACCTCTCCCAGGTCCGCTCGCACCGCCCTACGGAGCGACCCCAGCCTGAATCACCCAGCCTGAATCACCCAGCCTGTATCACCCAGCCTGTATCACCCAGCCTGTATCACCCAGCCTGCTCGGCCATCACGCCCAGAATCTGCTTGTGCAGCACCCCGTTGGTCCCACAGACCCCGTCCTTCAGTGGATTGGGCTGATTGAACCGGTAGGGCTGGCCATGCCGGTTGCTGGAGTTGCCGCCCGCAGCATGTAGGATCGCCACGCCGCCAGCAATGTCCCAGGCGTTGCGAGGCTTGTTGGTGAAGGTGGACTCCGCCAATCCCGCTGCGACCAAGCCAAACTTGTAGGCGACGGAGCCGACAGGCTTCAGGTCCAGCTGGTCCTTCCATGGGTCAAACCAGCCCTTCTTCATCTCGGTGCGTGAGCAGACCACGCGAGCGCCCTGCAGCGAGGCGTGGGCACTGGCCTTGGTGGGCTCCCCCTTGTACCAAGCACCAACACCGACGATTCCGGAGAAGAGTTCGTCAGTGATGGGGTTGTAGAGCACGCCAACAACGGCCTTGTCTCCCTGAATCAGAGCGACCGAGACGCAGAACTCTGGGATACCGAGAGTGAACTCGCGGGTGCCATCCAAGGGGTCCACGATCCAGCAGTAGCCACGCTCGACACGGGTGGGATCGTCCTTGGTCTCCTCGCTCAGCCAGCCGGTGTCCGGAAAGCGATCCTTGAGGTGGTTCTCTAAGATCTTGTCTGCGGCCAAGTCCGCGTCGGTCACCGGGTTGTCCTCCCCCTTGTCTCGCACGGTGTATTCGTCCTTGTAGAAGTCGCGGATAGCGGCTCCAGCTTCAAGGGCGGCGGCGACGGCGGCGTCGTGAGCGATCTGCAGGTCCATGGTTGCTCCAGCTTGTGCAGCGCCGCATAACGCGCGGCCCATGGTGCGTAGATCTCAAGGCGAGAGCGGTTAAAGCGGGCCCAATGAGCGAGACATCCACCAACAAGCGCGCCTTAGGCGTCATCTTCCTCACAGTGGTCCTGGACCTGCTGGGTTTTGGGATCGTCATCCCTCTGCTCAGCTTCTACGCCGAAGGCTATGGGGCCAGCACGCTCCAGGTCACCCTACTGATGGCCTGCTACTCGGCTGCGCAGTTCATTTTCGCGCCGCTCTGGGGCACACTCTCCGACCGCTACGGCCGGCGCCCCATCCTGCTCATGAGCATCGCGATGACGGCCTTGATGCTGGCAGGCTTTGCCGGATCTGAGAGTTTGGTCCTACTCTTTGTCTTCCGTACTCTGCATGGCGTCTTTGCGGCCAACATCTCTACAGCGCAGGCCTATGTGGCCGACGTGACCTCGGATGCGGATCGCGCCAAGGGAATGGGCATGATCGGCGCGGCCTTTGGGCTGGGATTCACCCTCGGGCCGGTGATAGGTGGCGTCTTCGCCGAAACCGAAATGGGCTTGAGTCTCCCGATCTGGATCGCCGCCGGACTCTCCGCCTTGAACTTCTTCCTGGCCCTTGCCTTTGTGAAGGAGCCGGAGCGTGTTCGGCCCCGTGAACGCAAGCGCACCCTGAACCCAGCCGCGTTCCTCACCGTGATGCGGCACCCCAAAGTCGGCGCCTACATCATCTTGGGCTTTGCCATGACCGTCGCCTTCTCGATGATGGAGTCGGTCTTCGCGCTCTTCCAAGAGCACCGCCATGACATGAGCGCCCGAGAGGTCGGCTACGTGCTCGGTGTCATCGGCGTAGTGGGCATCGTCATCCAGGGCGGCCTGATCGGCAAGCTCACCAAGCGCTTCGGCGAAGGCGCCTTGATCCGCGTGGGCATCCCTGGCTTGGCCCTCTCTCTGATCGGGCTGGCCTATGCCACCCCTTGGGCGCCCCTCTTTGGAGTGGCCTTCTTCCTGGCGCTCTTCCAGAGCTTGGTCCAGCCCAGCTTGAACAGCCTACTCAGCCGCCAGACTACCGCCGAGGACCAAGGCTTTGTCCTTGGAACAAACCAGTCTCTGAGCGCACTGGCAAGGGCCATCTCACCGGCGGTCGCCGGCTTGGTCTACGTCTCGGTAGGCGACAGAGCCCCCTTCTGGCTCAGCGCAGCGATCCTGGGCGTCTGCACCGTGTTGGCGTTTCGGGCCACCAAGACCCTGTCTTCTCCCAAGGACACCTTGGCCCTTGACCCCAGCGCATCAGGGCGCAATGAAAGCGCCCCGGATTCCGCGGACTGAGCGTCCCTCTCTTCACACTCTGGAGCCCCCCGTGGCCAAGACCTTCTACATCACCACCCCCCTGTACTACGTGAACGATGTCCCCCACATCGGCCACACCTACACCACAGTGGCGGCAGACGTGATGGCCCGCTACCAGCGCGCAAAGGGTCGGGACGTTCACTTCCTGACGGGCACCGATGAGCACGGCCAGAAAGTGTTCCGCAAGGCCACCGAGCGCGGCCTGACCCCACAGGTTCACGTCGATGAGCTGGTGCAGCGCTTCCAAAAGCTCTGGGAACGCCTGGACTGTACCCACGACGACTTCATCCGTACGACCGAGAAGCGGCATACCGACGTGGTGCAGGAAGTGCTCACGGAGCTCTTCGAGCGTGGAGACATCTACAAGGAGTCCTACGCCGGCTGGTACTCCACCTCCGCCGAACGTTTCTGGACCGAGAAGGACGTACTGGTCGCAGAAGACGGCACCAAGCTCTGCCCGGACACCCAGCAGCCAGTGGAGTGGCTGGAGGAGACCAACTACTGGTTCCGCATGTCCAAATACGCCGACAAGCTGCGCACTTGGGCCGCCGACAACGCCGAGTGGATCCGCCCTGAGACCCGCAAGAACGAACTGCTTGGCACCCTAAAAAAGGACATCGCGGACCTGTGCATCACCCGTCCCAAGGAGCGCCTGCCTTGGGGCATCCCGATTCCCTGGGACAACGACTACGTCACCTACGTGTGGTTCGACGCATTGCTCAACTACATCACCGCCATCGGATACCGGAGAGACGACGCACGCTTTGCTGCGTGCTGGCCCGCCGATTTCCAGCTGATTGGCAAAGACATCCTGACCACCCATACGGTCTACTGGGGCACCATGCTTCTGGCCTTGGGTCTGGATCCTGCCGACTGCATCTACGCCCACGGGTGGTGGACGGTGGAAGGCCGAAAGATGAGCAAGTCCGTTGGTAATGTCGTAGATCCCAACCTGCTCGTCGATGCCTACGGTTCAGACTCGGTGCGCTATGTCCTTATGGCAGAGAAGAGCTTTGGGGGAGACGGCGACTTCTCCCACAAGGGCTTTCAGCTCCGCTACAACGCCGACCTGGCCAACGTCATGGGCAACCTGCTGCACCGCGGCGTGGCCATGTCTGAAAAATGGCTGGGTGGCGTTGTGGCCCCACTGGGCGAAATCACTGACGCAGAGCACGCTCTGCAGGCCGAGGTCAGCGAACTCGCCACCGCCTATGACACGCACCTCACTGCCCTGGCCTACAACAGCGCCCTGGACTCCCTGGTCAGCATCGGCAAGGCTGGAAACAAGTACCTGGACAGCGAGAAGCCCTGGGCCTTGAACAAGGCCGGCGACCAAGAGCGCTTGGCCACGGTCATGCGCCACACACTGGAGGTCTGCCGGGTTGTTGGGGTGCTTCTGTCCCCCTTCTGTCCCAACAAGAGCCAAGAGCTGCTCGGCCGCTTGGGCATGTCCGCCCCGACCTTGCAAGACCTCGACAAGCTCAGCAGTCTGCAGGAAGGCGCCAGCCTGACCCACGGAGACCCCCTGTTTCCTCGCATGGACGAGCTGCCTGCGACCATCGCGGCTGCCTTGGAGACCGCAGCTGCTGCAACCGGACCTCTCAAGAGCTTGCCTGGAAGCGGCACCACCAAGGCTGATAAAAAGGCGAAGAAGAACAAGACAGCCGCCAAATCGGAGCCAGCTTTCGAGGCCATCTCCTTCGAAGATTTCTCGAAGGTAGAGATCCGGGTTGTACATGTCATCTCGGCTACCCCGCACCCTGACGCCGATCGACTCCTCGTATTGCAGGTCGACGCAGGCGAGGACACACCGCGCACCATCGTGGCCGGGATCGCCTCGAAGTACAGCCCAGAAGAGCTTGTAGGCAAGAAACTGCTCGGTGTCCTGAACCTTGCCCCACGCAAGCTTCGCGGCGTGATGAGCCAGGGCATGCTTCTCGCGGCTTCGGGCCCCGAGGGCATCCTAAGCATGGCTTCCACCTTGGCGGACGTTGCACCCGGTTCCCGTATCTCTTGACATCGCTCCCAGGGCTTTGCGCTTTGCAAAGCCCTGGGAGCGATGTACCCTAATCATCGTATCTTCAGCTGGGCGCAACCCAGCCGATGTTGTGTTCTGCCCCTGACGCCTTTTGGCGCGCCTCTGGAGTCCTGAATGACCCTGCTGATTCTCGCTGGCCTGACCGCCTGCAATGACTTTGAACTCGTTCCCGGCGAGAGCAACGTCGGCGGCGTCGACGATCAGACCGTCTGCGTTCTGAGTGCGGATCCCGGCTCCGTGGCCTTTGGTGAGTTCACCGTTGCAGACGTGGTCGTTCCCATCGAAGAGTCGGTCACGCTCCGCAACGACGGCGACGGTGACTGCCAGATCTTTGGTCTGCAGATCTCCGGCGTGGACCTGTCCCAAGAAGGCACCGCATTCGGCGTGACCGCTCTGGGCTCCGTGCTGATTCCGGCTGGTAGCGAGACCAACTTCGTGGCTTGGTACCTTCCCGAGACCGCAGGGAACGACTCGGCGATCGCGGTCATTGACTCCAATGACCCCGTGACTCCTCAGCTGGAGGTAGCCCTCACCGGCGCCGGCCAAGCTCCCGTCATCGACGTGAACCCTGCTGAGTTCGACTTTGGCTCGATGTACATCGGCTGTGACAACTCCCAGGCCCTGACCATCACCAACGTTGGAAACGACGCCCTGGTCGTGGACTCCTTCCAGTTCAACACTGCGGGCACCGACTTGGCCTTCTTTGAAGACCCAGATCTGGCCAATGGTGAACTGCCCTGGACCCTCGCCCCCGGCGAGACTGCTGACGTGTGGGTCGACTACGCCCCCCTCGATGAGTACCAGGACACCTCCTACCTGTACATCAACAGCAACGACCCCGCAGCCCCCAGCTACCTGACCACCCAGGTTGGCTCCGCTGAGCTCTACGGTCTGAACCTGGACCTGTTCGAGCAGCCCATCAACGGCGCCACGGACATCATCTTCGCCCTGGACTGGTCGTGCTCGATGTACGACGACCTGGCGAACGTGCAGTCCAACTTCGGTACCTTCGTGACCACCTTGGCCTCGATGGACGCCGACTACCACGTCGCCGCTGTTGTTGCGGATGACGGTTGCATCGTGGGCTCTTCGCCCTACGTGGACAACACCATGTCCCTCTCCGACCAGGAAGCCCTGTTCGAAGTGCACACCTGCTTTGACTATGGCGGAAGCTCTTGCCCCCTCCAGGGTTCGAACACCGAGCGTGCATTCATGCTGCTGGAGTCGGCTCTGAGCAACTCCAACATCAAGTCCGGTGGCTGCAACGAAGGCTTCTACCGCGAGACCGCAACCCTCTCCCTCATCGGTGTCTCCGACGAGCCTGAGCAGAGCGTCAACCCCTACACCTACTACGTCAGCCTCTTCCAAGGCATGAAGGCCGACACCGACGACGTCATCATGCACGCCATCGGTGGTGACTACCCATCGGGCTGTGGTAGCAACTCCGCATACACCAGCTTTTACGAGGCGACTGTTGCAACCGGCGGTCTCTTCCTCAGCATCTGTGCCACCGACTTTGGTTCTCACCTCGAGACCTTGGCCGAGGGTTCCGCTGCGGACCTGACCGCGTTCGAGCTCACCGACTTCCCAGTCCCTGAGACCCTCCTGGTCCGCATCGATGGCGTCCAAAGCGCAATCGGTTGGACCTACGTGCCAAGCACCAACACGGTCGACTTCGAGGAGGACTACGTCCCAGAAGGTGGTTCCACCATCGAGATCGAGTACGCACTCTACGGTGACTGCGAAGCCTGAGTTCTCCGGTAGCTCTCGCTGCTTTAAACAGACGGCCTAGCCTCTCTTTTAGGGGCTGGGCTGTTCTGCTCTGGGGTTCCCCGTCTGGGGTTCCCCGTCTGGGGTTCCCCGTCTGGGGTTCCCCGTCTGGGGTTCCCCGTCTGGGGTTCCCCGTCTGGGGTTCCCCGCCTGGGGTTCAACCCACCACGGAGAAGGAGACCCAATGATCTGGGGATTGCTCGCGTCCTGCCTGCTGTGCAACCGCACTCAGCCTTCCAACGACTGGGAGACTGGGTTCCGGGGAGAAACAGGAAGCTGGTGGGAGACCGGTCAGGACAGCGGCTGTGATCCCTGGGTGGCTCTACGAGATGCTCAGGAACAATCGGTGGTGGCCCTGGACTTCGGCGAGGTGCAGGGGCTCGAGAGCCGCACTTTGACGCTGCTCAACCGCATCGAGGACTGCGGTACCTTGCAGATCACAGAAGCCCGAGTCGACGGTGAGAGCTTCAGCCTGCAGATGGGGCCCAGCCCTCTGGTCCTGGAGCCTCAAGAGAGC